>NZ_CP019630.1:4259799-4574732 GCF_001999245.1 Roseibium algicola
AAGCTTACGTAGAAATGAGGTCCGGCCTGCCGCCCTTGCCGAGGCGTTGATACAAAGTGAGATCCAATGTTGCTTCAAGACGGAGCGAGTGCTTCTGAAAGTGAAGCCGATAGAAACCGGATCCAGCTGCTCATGGAAGAAGCTGTCGAGGCGCTGAGCGATGGCTTCGTTCTCTACGACAGTGATAGAAGGCTCGTTTTCGCAAACAAACGCTATGCGGAGATGCTGGGTCCACACAAGAATCTGCTTGTTCCCGGCGCGCGGCTTGACGACATCGTCGGCAGTGCTGTCGGCAGCGGGCACATTTCATTCGTTCGCAGCCCTGAAGGCGGTTTGCCCGGTGTCCTGGAAACCCTGGCAGGCAGGGGAAAACTGAAGATCGAGATCAAGGTTGCGGATGGCAGCCAGCACAAGATCTATCTCAAGCATCTGAAAGACGGCAGCATTGTCGTGAAGGTTCGCGACATCACGGAACAGCGGACCGCAGAGGCGCGTGCAAGAGAGATCCTTTACGGCGCGGTTGATGCCGTCGACGTTGGTATCGCGCTCGTCGATGATGATGACCGGCTGGTGTTTGCCAACAAGAAGTTTCGGGAGATAGGCGACCCGGACGGCAGGCTTTTCGTTCCTGGCCGTGCGATGCGCGACATCCACGCCGAGGCCATAGCATGCGGCCTGATCCCGCTTTCTGGGGGCATGAAACCCGCCGAAATGCTCGATGAGCTGGATCGGCTTATACGCCTTGCCATCAAGGGGTATCCGATACCCAACAATCAGAACAGGGAACTGGTCGGCAGTGCCTACGAGACAAATCTGAAAGGACGGCTGCTCACGATTGAAGACGTCACGGATCGCGTCAGGGCGGAGCGGCGCTTTACGACCGCGGTTGAACGGTTGCCGGTTGGTATCGCCTTTGAAGGGCCGGACGGGCAGTTCACGCATTGCAATGATGCGTTTGCAGCGCCCTTTCACCTGACCGCGGCCGAAATTCTAAAGCTGTCGGATATTGAGCGGATCAACTTGCTGGCACCGCAGATATCGATGGTTGCCGGTCAGGAAGTAGGTGACCGCGCGGCTGAGCTCTTCACCGCTGCGGTGAAGCAGCAGCGCGAGACGCTGGAACCCATGGAGGTTCGCTTCTGGGATGGCCGGCACTACCGTGTCGAGCGAGCCATCTCCGAACACAACAGCCGCGTTGTCGTGGTCACCGACATCACCGCCTTGAAAGAAACCGAGGCCAGAAGCCTGGCCACCCTGAATGATGCCATTCAATCTCTCGATGAGGGGTTGGTGCTCTTCGACAAGAGCCTCAATTTCGTGCTCGGAAACCGGCTCTGGTACGAAATGTACTTCAGTGAACTGGCGCCGCCCGTTGCCGGGGAGAACATTCTCACCATCCTGGGCCGGTTGATCGACAACGGCATCGTTCTTGTTCCCGAGGGCGAAGACAAGACGTCCTATATGTGCGAGCTGACGCTTCTGGTGAAATCCTACCAGAAGAAGCAGGCCATCCATCTTGCCGGTGGACGTATTCTGCTGGCGTCAGCCCACAGAACCGAACTGGACGGGTACCTCGTCTCCTTTATCGACGTGACCGAGCAGCGACGTGCCGAGGAAGAGCAGCGCGAGGCAGATCTGCTTCTGCACAAGATCGTCGAGGCCTGCCCGGCAAACTTTCTCGTCTCTCGCATCGAAGATGGAAAAATCATCTACTGCCCGCCCGCTTCACGGGAGCGGTTTGGCGATATCGACACGACCCTCAATTTCTTCTTGAAGCCGGAGGATCGGGAGCGGTATCTGGAAGCGCTCTTGCCGACGGGAACTCTTGATGATTACCGGGTTCAGTTCCGCAGGGCCGACGGCTCAATCATGGAAGGCATCACCGCCGCCCGCGTGACCGACTACAAGGGCGAGAATGTCATCGTGTCCTCCACAAGGGACATTTCGGACCTTCTGGCCATGCAGGAGGAATTGCAGAAACAGCGTGACATTGCCCACCAGAACGAAAAACTGTCCGCCCTGGGTGAGCTGCTTGCCGGTGTCGCGCACGAACTCAACAATCCCCTTTCCATCGTTACCGGTTACGCCCAGATGCTTCAGGGAAAGCTCAAGGACCCGGTTCTGGAAAAGCGCATCGACCGCATCGCGGAGGCTGCCGACAGAAGCGCGCGGATCGTCAGGGCTTTCCTGTCCATGGCGCGCCAGCGACCGGCAAATCTGGAACCTTGTACGCTGAACGAAATCGCCTCGGTTGCCCTGGATCTTGCCGGCTACGGGCTGCGCTCCAACGGAGCCAGGATTGAGACGGAGTTTGATGAGGATCTTCCGTCAATCCTCGGCGATACGGACCAGCTGGTCCAGGTCGTTACGAACCTCATTATCAATGCGGAACACGCCCTTTCGCCGCTTGGCGAAGACGCGGTGCTTGTGCTGCGGACGTTCCACGACGGAAGAGACGGCCAGGCAGTCCTTGAAGTCCGGGACAATGGTCCGGGGATGACGAAGGAAATCAGGGACCGCATCTTCGAGCCGTTTTTCACGACAAAAGACGTGGGTGAGGGGACGGGTGTCGGCCTGGCATTCTGTCACCGGGTTGTCGACACCCATGAAGGCACTCTCGAAGTCAGTTCATCCGTTGGCAAGGGGACAAGTTTCTTCGTGCGGCTGCCCGCAATGGAAACAGAGGCTTCAACTGACACCTCGCAGGCCCAGCCAGGCGGAACGCATCATCGCAAACGGGTGTTGGTCGTTGATGACGATGTCGCGGTCAGCGAGCTCGTTTGTGACCTGCTGGCAGATCTCGGATGCCAGGCAATACAGGAAACCAGCGCACGCAAGGCTCTTGCGCGCCTGTCTCACACATCTGTCGATCTGATTATCAGCGACTACAAGATGCCGGGCATGGACGGTGCCGCATTTTACAACAGCCTGATCGGGTTATCGCCCGGTTACAAGGATCGTATCGCCTTCATGACGGGCGATGCCATGGGGAAGTCCGTTCAGACATTTCTGCTGGAAAGCGAGCGCCCCTACATTGAAAAGCCCATTTCCAAGAAGGATCTGGCTTGTTTGTTAAATCAACTGGACAGCAGGAAAAACACATCATGAGCGGGGCTCCGGGTGCGAAGCAAATTTTGGTCTGTGACGACGAACCTCATCTTCGCGAAATGGTTGCCGAGTATCTCGCCGAGCGCGGCTATGACGTTGTTGAGGCGCCGAACGCCAACGACATGAAACGGCTTCTGGAGAGCCTGGAACCGGCGCTGATCATTCTGGACGTGAACATGCCTGGTACGGATGGTCTGACCGCGTTGCGTGACCTTCGAACCACCTCGACCGTGCCGGTGATCATGTTGACCGCAGCAAGTGATGTGATCGACCGCGTGGTGGGGCTGGAAATGGGAGCCGACGATTATGTCGGCAAACCTGTCGACCTGCGCGAACTGGAGGCCCGGATCAAAGCCGCACTGAGGCGCAGAAGTTTTGACGAGACAAGTGCGCAGCAGAAGGATCGGCAAGCAGGCACAGTTCCCTTTGGCACTTGCCGTCTGGATCTGGACGGGGCGAGGCTGATCGGTGGCGACGGTCAGGAAATTGCGATTACGTCCATGGAGTATCAGCTGCTCAGGGTGTTCGTTGAGAACCGTGGACGCGTTCTCAACCGCGACCAGTTGCTGGAGCAGGCGCATGACAAGGGCTGGGAACCTTTCGATCGTTCGATCGATCTGCGTATTTCAAGGCTGCGCCGCAAGATTGAACTCAATCCCACAAAACCCGAGACCATCAGAACGGTCCGAGGGTTGGGCTACGTCTTCGATTAAATGCTCTTCCCGGCGACCCGGGAAACCCCTTAAGCTGTGATGCCTGCCGCAAATTCCAGTTCGTCAGAGCCGGAATTTGCGTCCTGTTGGTCAGCATCCCGGCTTTTTGGCGCATCAATCCAGCCCCAGATCCGCGCTGTCTCCTTGTGAACGGTAACAATTGTACCTTTGGTGTGTGCAAGGGCGGGGTTTTTGATACCGGGCGGACATGGGAAAAAGCTTTCCCCGGCGCGTGATGCGGCTTTCCAAGTTTTTTCAAAAGATGTTTTTCTTCAGTCGTTTACACTGGTCTTGTCTGGGGTTTTGTCGCCCAGCTCAATGCCCGTTCAGACCTCGCATTTGAAACAATGTGTCGGATATTTCTGTGGGGCGAACGCCCGGATACAATTGAAACACCCGGTGAAACGGGGCTGAAAAGAAAGGTTCCCATCTTTGGTGTGTCGGCAAGGTCGCCGACGCCAAAACCAAATGGAGAACTACTATGATGAAAACCACTTCTTTCGCACTGGCTGCTGTCATGTCCACGTTCCTGATCCAGGCAACGCCTGCTTCCGCTGGCCAGAGCTGCTGGGGACTTGAAGGTCAGGCGCTTCAGGATTGCATCGACAATCTTGTCGACGAACTTGGCAAGATCGGTCACGAAAGCAATTCCGAAACGCAGACCGTGAAGATCAAGAAATCTTCCCGTCAGAAATCTCGTTGAGGCCTAACCTCGACCGGAACTGACAACCAGAAACCCTCGGCGTGAACAATACGCCATAAGGGTCACCTCTCCTGCGGTGCAATTCGACTGGCATTGATGTGTTTTGGCTTGCTTGCCAGGGTATACCCATCAATCCGTTGAATTGCCCGCAGACAGGTTTTCAAGAAGAAGACATCTGAAACGGCCGGTTGGCCCCTTCAGGCAAGCTCTCTTCTCCAGGCGTTTTGAAATTTCTACGCCTTTTTTGAATGCCTGCTTTTACCACCTAGCCCAAACTGTCGAGCAACCGATTTCTAGGCACGGCGCTGACTGACTTGTTCGGTTTTCGGTCCGGCTCATTGCAGGAAACGGAGGTGCTCGATGAACCAAGAATTGGTCAGCCCTTCTGATTACTGCTCTGCTGGTGTTGCAATAAAGGGCTTCTGTCTGTCCAACAACAACGGTCTTACTCAAAGCCTAGGAACCGGTATCGCTATCTGGTGAGGCGGTGTGAGGTTGGGTACTAGTATCAACGAAAGTTAGACGTCAGAGTTGAACTTATGCTCGCATTGACGTTGATGCCGAAAATGGAGAAGCAATTGTCTCGCACTGCGGTACCGCCATACGGCGGGATTTCAGACTGGAGCACACTGCGCGAGGTGGCAGCGCAAGGATACTCTGATGCAATTCTTTGCCTTGCCAGCATAGAGATTGTTGAGCGCTCCAACCGTGATAGCGTCTTGGGCCCACTAAACGAAAATGAAGCTACCAAGGCGGCGCGTTTGATGGTTGATGCTACCCTTTTTCGGGTCCAAATCTTTATAGTTCGCGCGTTTGCCCTGCACTGAGACCCAATCTTGGATCGCCGGAGGTTGGAGTTTTCCGGCTTCTTCACGGTGATGGGCTGGGGATGCCACCGTGATTATGCAGTGCAATCGGGACGTTGTACCCGATCGCCGAATGAGGACGATCCTCATTGTAGTGTCTACGCCAATCCTCCATCTTTTCACGGGCATCTGCAAGCGTCAGAAACCAATGCATGTTCAAACATTCCGCCCGAAACTTGCTGTTGAAGGCTTCGATGAAGCCATTATCGGTTGGCTTTCCGGGCCGTGAGAAGTCGAGCGTGACGTCATTTGCATAGGCCCACAGGTCAAGATCTCGGGAGATGAATTCGCTGCCGTTGTCCACCCGGATTGTCTTCGGATAGCCAATCAGGCCGCACACCTGTTCCAGGGTCTGCACCACATCCTGGCCGCGATAGGCAAAGCGTGGATCGGTCGCCGGACAGAGCCGTGAATGGGTATCGACGATGGTCAGGATGCGCAGCTTCTTGCCTGTCGCCAACTGGTCGTGGACAAAATCCATTGCCCAGACATCGTTTGGCTCGACGGCCTCCTGGCGATCCTCCCGAAGCTTCGCTTTCACCCTTCGCTTGGGGTGCTTGTTCCTGAGCTGAAGGCCCAACTCATTGTAAATTCTGCGTGTCTTCTTCATGTTGATCAGCCAGCCCTCGCGGCGAAGCAACACATGAACGCGCCGGTAGCCGTAGCGAACCCGCGTCTCGCAGATCTCCTTGATCCGTAGTTCGAGGCCGGCCTGCCCAGTGCGGCGGGATTTGTAGTGGTAGGTCGAAGTGTCGAACTTCAGCGCCTTGCAGGCCCGTCTGATCGATATCCCCCAGTCTGCCAACATCCCGTCAACAAGCTTGCGCTTTCGGACAGGCCTCAGAGCTTTCGCCGAATAACGTCCTGAAGCATCTCGCGGTCCAATGTCAGGTCCGCCACGATCTTCTTGAGCCGATTGTTCTCGTCCTCGAGTTGCTTCAACCGACGCATCTCGTCAGGCAACAGACCCGCATACTTCTTTTTCCAGTTGAAATACGTCGCCTGGCTGATCCCGGCCTTCCGGCAGATCTCTGCAACCGGAACGCCATCGTCGCCCTGCTTCAGAATGAACGCCTTCTGTGCGTCCGAAAACTTCGATGCCTTCATCGCTTCCGCTCCTTCTCCCAGCCGGGATCCTAGCGCGGAAAACTCCAGTCAAAAACGATCCAATTTTCTGGGATCAGAGCAGCCCCAGTTCGGTACCCAGACGATCTTCATCTTAGAGCGGCAATAGAATTTTTAAAATATGACAACAGAGTCACTGAGGAACAGCAGATTGAACGCCGTTCTAACCTTGAAATGGCAATAGCGCTTTTCGATGCTGCGGCTGTAGATCAACGCCTTGAGCCACTAAAACACATGCGGGACAAGATGCTGGCACATTGGGCGCGGCCAAACGAAAGCATCCCCAAGCCCCGGTATGTTGACTTGTTTAGTTTTGCTAAAATGACTTGCTCCATTTGGGAAGAACTCTCATTTGGTGCGGGAACAGTCATGATCGAACTTGATAATCAAATTGACGCTTACCGTGAGGCGGCTGACGACTTTTGGTCTATTTGGGAAAAGAAGTAGGGGGCTTAGGCTAACTACCAATAATTGATTCTGATATTTTCTACAGCTAGATGGCGAGAAGCCACCCGAAGGGGCCAAGACATGGCTTGGGCCCCTCCTGTTCTGTGACGGCAGGGTTATGCAGGGACGGACGGGTATTTCATGCCCGCGACTTCCTGCATCAGGCGGATCACCTGTGTGCTGTAGCCCGCCTCGTTGTCATACCAGACGTAAAGGACCAGCCGGTCGCCGTCGACGATGGTTGCCTGGCTGTCGACCACACCGGCATGGGTGGAGCCGACGAGATCGGAGGAAACCAGTTCGGTCGAGGCCGTGTAGTCGATCTGGTCCTGCATCGGCGACTGCACCGAAATCCCGCGCAGGTAATTGTTCATTTCCTCGGCCGTCGTCTCGCGCTTGAGGTTCAGGTTGAGGATGGCCATGGAGACGTTGGGGATCGGCACCCGCACCGCGTTGCCGGTCAGCTTGCCCTTCATTTCCGGCAGGCACTTTGCGACCGCGCTGGCAGCGCCCGTGCTCGTCAACACCATGTTCAGGGGCGCGGACCGGCCACGGCGATCCCCGCTGTGGTAGTTGTCGATCAGGTTCTGGTCGTTGGTGAAGGCGTGGATGGTTTCCACGTGGCCGTTCTGGATCCCGAACTCGTCGTTGATCACCTTCAGCACCGGCGTGATGGCGTTGGTGGTGCAGGAGGCCGCGCTCAGGATCCTGTCGTCTGCCGAGATGTCGCCATGGTTCACGCCATAGACGATATTCTTGATGCTGCCCTTGCCCGGTGCGGTCAGGATCACCTTCGCTGCGCCCGGGCACTTCAGGTGCTGGCCAAGACCATCCTCGTCGCGCCAGATGCCGGTGTTGTCGACCACCAGTGCATTGCGGATGCCGTATTTGGTGTAATCGACCTCGGCAGGAGAGTTGGCGTAGATCACCTGGATGTAGTTGCCGTTGGCGATGATCGCATTCTGCTCTTCGTCAACGGTGATGGATCCGCTGAAAGCGCCGTGGACGGAGTCCCGTCGCAGCAGGCTGGAGCGTTTCTTCAGGTCGCCGGCCTTGCCGCCGCGCACGACAATCGCGCGCAGGCGCATCTTGTTGCCGGCACCGACGCGTTCGATCAGCATGCGGGCAAGAAGGCGTCCAATACGCCCGAAGCCGTAGAGAACGACATCCTGCGGTTCCTGCAGGATGGATGTCTTGCCGGTGTTGATGCTGGCCAGCTGCTTCTCGAGGAAGCTCTTAACGTCACCGCCTTCTTCCATGTAGCCGTGGCACAGCTTGCCGAGGTCGACGCGTGAAGCGGCCAGGTCCATCTCCAGCATTGCCTTGACGATTTCGAGGCTCTTGGTGACGTCCAGTTCCTGTCCGGTGATCTGCAGGGCATAGCGGTGTGCCTTGAGGATCTCGATGGCGGAGTTGTTCAGAAGACGCCGGCCAAAAATCCGGATGTTGATGCCGTAGTCACGGTAGAGATGCCCAACCAGCGGGATCATCTGCTCGGCAGCGGACTGTTGTTCCTTCCAGTTGTCGAAGTGGTTATCCATGGCCGCCATACACAAAACTCCCTTATGGTCTTTCCAGCGCGCTGAGTGGCAAGTCTTTGTCCTGCGCACGGTCTTTAGCTCTTGTGGAAACGTAATGTCCATAAGCAGTTTGAAGACTAATCGATTGAAATTTGGGGAGGGTGCTTTTGGTCGCATCCAGGCCGCTGGAAGCGTTACATCTGGAATCTTGCAAGTGCAGATAATCAACTCGTAGAGACTTGGTCTGAACGTAGAAGTGCAGAGCAAAACCTGGCAATTCGTACCTGTCTTCGGCAATTGCGGTCGAATTCGAACTGCGGTTTCAAGCAGACATCGGGCGTCAGGCAAGTCCTGTGTTGATGACGGATCGGCTTCCCGAAGTCATGGGGTCGCGAAGCCTTTTCACACCCCGAGTTCTCGCAGGCCTTTCTCTATCGTTTCGCGAGCGCCGTTTTCGGCAAACGGGAAGGACGCGAAGAAGACTTCCGAACTGATTTCCGGATCTGCCTGTCTCGCCCGGGCGAGCCATTGCCGGGCTTCTGCATTCTTGCCGACCAGGTGTGATGTCAGGGCCGCGATCAGGGAGATATGCTTGTGCGCACCAGGCATCTGCGCTGCTTTCACGGCAAGCTCTGCCGCCCTGTGCCCGTCGCCCAGTTGCAATTGCACCAGCGCACGTGCCGACACCATGCCATAGGCGAGCGGGTCGAGAGGGCTGAGGTCCAGCGCCAGAGCAAGATCTGCATCGGCCTGCGCTGCCTGACCTGCCATCACGCTCACCAGCCCGCGTGTATAGACACCCTGCGCAAAACTGGGGCTGAGGCTGGTTGCCCGGTCAAACCAGGCGATTGAATCTTCCAGCCGGCCATCTAGCCAGGAACACCGCCCGGCATTGAAGTGAGCAAAAGGATCGAGCCTGTCGGTCTCCACCGCCTGCTGCGCCAGCGCGCGAGCCTTTTCGACCTCGGCTTCGGGATCTTCCGCAAAGCGCATGAAGGCTGATTGAAAATGCGTGAAGGACAGCCCGCCCATGGCGCCGGAAAAATAGGGATCGCGTTCCAGGGATCGTGTGAACAGTTCTGACGCGCGGGCGTTGTCCTGCCGGTTGAACCGGTACATGTGATCCAGCCCCAGGTGAAAACAGGCCCATGCATCCAGTTCTCCCGGAGCGCGTCTGCGTGCGATGCGCACTTCGTTCTGCGGGATCTGAACCGCCAGACTGGCAACGACATGGCTTTCGATTTCCGGTCTGAGCTGCTGCAATTCGGACAGGCTGCCACGATAGTGTTCCGCCCAGATCGTGCCGCTGCTGGTCATGTCGATCAGCGAAACGCCGATCGTGACGCTTTCACCCGCAAGTTCGACCGTGCCGGTGAGCCCATAGCGAACGCCGAGTTGGCGACCGGCGGACAGCGGGTCCACATCGGGTCCGCGAAAGCGGAAGCTCGATCCACGTGCGATAACGAACAGCCAGTGCAGGCGCGACAGATCAGCAATGATGTCGGCAGGCAGCGCATCGGCCACGATTTCGTGCTGGCCCGGTTCGCCAAAATACTGGAAGGGCAGAACGGCGATGGAGGGCCGCCCGTCGCGCGCGGTCTTCAGCGCTTCCTCAATTGCCGGGGCGGCCTGTTCCTCGGTGATCAGGCCCGAACGTGCCGGGGGTGCCTTTGCCTGGGCACTGGAAACCTCGGTCTCCGCGACAAACCGGAACCCCTTGCCATGGATCGTCCGGATGACTTTCTGTGTGCTGCCCTTGTCCCCGACAGCCTTGCGCGCGGCCTTGATCCGCGCTGCCACGGCGGTTTCTGAGACAATCCGTCCGTCCCAGACATGCTCGATCAATTCGTCCTTGCTGACCATCCGGTCGCGGTTTTCGACCAGCAGCAAGAGGAGGGAGAGGACCTGCGGCTCGATCGCCACGCGTTCGCCATCACGGCGCAATTCGAAACGTGTGCCGTCCAGTTCAAATCCGTCAAAGGTAAACACCAGGGCGTCGGCTTGCGGCACACGTTCCCCTTTCCCCGAAAGTCTTCATGAAAAGGTCAGTTATATTCATGTCCCCGTCAAGCATTGCCGCTGGGTAAGGCGTATCTCTTGTTCATCGGGAACGTCCGATGTTGCTTGGAAACACTGTTACTTGAACTAGGAGATATGAAATGCCGCTGGTTACGATCGATGTCATCAAGAACGTTTTCACCCCCGAACAGAAGCACCAGCTGATCGAAAAGGTGACCGAAGCCATGGTCGCCGTGGAAGGCGAAGCCATGCGCCCGGTCACCTGGGTCCGCATTATGGAAGTCGAGCAGGGTGACTGGGCCATTGGCGGTCAGCGCCTGGGCGCCGCGGACGTTCATGCCATGTCGGGCAAGAAAGTCGCCTGACGCTGCAAAAAATCTGTTGCAAGAAGGGCCGTGCCTAGTGGTGCGGCCTTTTGCGTTTTGAACGGAAGATGCCATCAGGCGCTCATGCGCAATGAGACCCTTGCTTCCATGCTGAACGCATCACCTGCCGTCAAACCTCAAGCGAGGGAAAATCGTCCTGCAGCTTGTCGGAATACCTGCCGTCGAACGTATGAAGCCCCGCATGGCGGATTTCGGTCTGGTAGTCCAGCCAGATGGTGCCGCCGCAACCGCGTACCCAGCGCAGGCTGAAGCTCTGGTCCTCATGCAGGAACAACCGACCGCTTGGCGTCGGAAGGTGGCCGAAGAAGTCGTAATACTCCATGTCGGCATGGGCGGGGATCAGCGACATGTCGGGGTAGTTGGTGACGACACCGCGTTCCACCATCGTTTCCGGCACCTTCCGGCTCAAGAGCGTCAGGCCCTGGCCTCCGGCGGGAATGGAGATGAAACCATCCCGGTGCTCGGGGTGCCAGTCAGTGTTGTCATAGTCGCGAAGCTGGTGATTGTAGGTCATGCTGCGGGAAACGAGCTGTTCCATCGGGCTGCGCTCGGCTTCCGGCAGGGCGGTTTCCGCTTCAATCAGCTGGCGGAGCAGATCCCAGTTGTAATATTTCTGCGGGTAGGACGCGCTGACGAAATCGCCGCCGAAGGCGACCAGACGCCACACGGCCTCAGGCGTGAACTCCATGTCGGAGTCGAGCATCAGCATGTGGCTGAACTGCTTGTGGGCGAGGAATTTGCTCATAAGGTGGTTGCGGTTGATGACGAGGTTCGCGGCACCATAGGTTTCGAACGCAAACGGCAGTCCGTGGTGCTGAAACTCCTGCGTCAACGCGATGAGGGAACGAACCGTCGGCAGTTCGACCTGGCCGCGGGTCGGCATCGCGATCATGATGATGAGCGGTGTTGCTCCGTCGGCCTCATTCGCCATTTCCTGTTGCCTCTCTGAAGGTGATGCCGGGGCATGGATGCCGGGTGTCTCGGGTCAGGCGTCAGGACCTCGGCAGAGTTTCACCGGTTTCCTATGGTGCTTTCTTTGGAGTTACGAGTTGCGCCGGTCGCAGCTCTTCTGCTTCCTTGAACAGTGAAAAGGTCTGGTTCACGTAGCCGACGACGCCATTGATCTGCTGCAAATAGGCTTGCAGCTCCGGAGTGTGTTCCGCTTCCACCAGCTGGATGGCGCGGGACTGGGGGTAGACTTCAAAAAGAACATAAAACAGCGGGTCTCCGCGGCGCAGGATGAGGGGAGCGGAGATATCGTGCCATTCGAACGCCCATGTCAGCGTTCTCGGCCAGACGTTGATCGGGAACCTTCCCGGTATCATCAGGCCGGGAAGCGAAGATTTCCCGACATGCTGAAACGGTGGCAGCTGCGACATGTAGGTGGGCTCGTCCGCAACGAAGATATACGGCAGGCGCATCTGCAGGATGGGGCGGTCGGGCGAGCGCCATTCTTCGCGCGGATGAAGGATGATCAGGTGAGCGAAGACATCGTCTCGAACCGAGGACATTGGCCCGTCGGCGTTCACGACCACGGGTTCACCGAAGTCGGTTTCGGCCATCTGAAGGGAAAGGTCGCAAGGGCATAGTACTTCGAAAAGCCTGCTTTCGAGCCCCAGGACCGCAGGGCAGGCTGTCACGGATTTGGCATGGGTTCGCTGGCGCGGGGCTGAGGGCTGTTTCAGCCTTTGCGGTGGCTTGTAGACCAGTTGGGATTCGTCGCCCGCCAGCAGCCAGCCGATCGTTGCCTGCCCGCTACCTTCAGTGTTTCCGCCGCTTGCATCGACGGTAACGTTGAAACTCATCACGGGAGCACCGCCCTTGTTATCGCCGGAATTGTGCACTGATCCAGGGCGGAGCTGGGAGCCAGCGATTGAGGCTCTTGTCGAGATAAAGGCCGGTGACGGTATTGTAGGAAACGGTCACGGGCTGGCGGGTAAAGGGATCCGTGACTTGCCGCGTCTGAATTTGAGACACGCCGTAGCCCGGTGAGAAGACGGTATTTGCGTTTGGAACCCGTGACCCCGCGCGGCCCCCGTAGACGGTGTTCATCACCGCGCGCCGTGAGCCGGGATGTCCCGGGTGGATGGTGTTCATTCCCGGTCGGCGGTAGCCTGCGCCACCAGCATAGACGGTCTCCATAGCTGCCCGCCGGAAACCGGGATGGCCGGCATAGATGGTATCCATCGCAGGTCGGCGATGGCCGGGATGTCCAGCGTAGATGGTATCCATCACCGGTCGGCGATAGCCTGGATGACCGGCATATATGGTGTCCATCACCGGTCGCCGCGAGCCCGGATGTCCTGCATAAATGGTGTCCATCGCCGGCCGTTTGGAGAAGGGAGCGTATCCAGCCGGACCGGCGGTGAGGGTTTCGGAATGCATCTGTCCGGGCCGACTGCCCATGGAGCTGTCGGCTGACGGTCTTCTGCCTGCGCCCAGTTTTACGAGATCTTGATCGATCCCCGGTTTCTTTCGGTCAACCAAAGCTTATCCCTCAAGAACCAAATACTATAAAAGATTTAAGTGCTAAACTGACATAAAGTTACAAAATGCCTCTGCTTTCCGCAACTCCTTTCAGAGCTTCGCCTACGTTCCTGACGACATTGCTCCAGTCACGCGGATGCTGTTGCCGGAAAAAACGCATTCCCGGATACCAGTCCGAACGATCTCCCTCAAAGCAGTGATACCAGTGGGGAAAAGTGTCTAGCAGCAGCCAGACCGGTGTGCCGATCGCCCCGGCAATATGTCCCACCGCACTATCGGTCATCACGATGACGTCCAGCGACTGGATCATGGCGGCGGTTTCGGCAAAATCGAAATCGTCGCAATCGATGACAAGATCACCCAACCCGCCTTCGATAAGCTGGCGATGGGGCAGCCCTTTCTGAAGGCTGTAGAGTTGAACGAAGGGCAGTTCGGCGAGCGGCAGAAAATCCGAGAGCTGCGCTGCCCGGTCCGCGTTGCCACCGTAGTCCACGTTTCCCGACCAGAGGATTCCGACACGAAGCGGTGCTCTCGCCCTTGCAAGCAAGGCGTCCCGCCTTTCGGCAAACGCCGGATCGCACTTCAGGCGCGGAGGTGGGTAACGGGACGGATCATCGACACCAAGCAGATAAGGCAGTGACAGAAGCGAGATCTGATACTCGCAGCCATACCCAGGGAGCTCTTCAGCATTCTCGACCCAGATGTCGACACCTTGAAGGTTCTGCAGGAGGTGCGACAGGGCAGGGGGACACAGGAAATGGACGCTTGCGCCGGCAGCCTTCAAGCCTGGCAGAAACCGCGTGGCCCAGATGATGTCGCCGTGCCCACCCTCGGGCAGAACCAGGATTTTCCTCTCCGTTGGCGGAGATCCGTCCCAGAAGGGCAGGTGGTGAACGGCGGCCGGAGTGACGCCGGCGCCGAAGCGATGCTCCCAAAGCGGCCAGCCACGCCGATAGTCCCTTTGCCCCAGAGCCAGCCAGGAGGCTTCGATAGCTGAACCGGCATCGTCCGGATCGTCGCGCAAGCGCCTCTGAAAGATGTTGAATGCCTCGCCATGCCTGCCTGATCTGGAGCGGGCGATGGCCAGGACATAGTCTATCTCAGGATCGTTCGGCTGCAGGTTTTTCAGCTGTTCTGCCACGGCCAAGGCATTTTCCGGGCGTCCGAGGCGCAGATAGTGCGCAGCAAGGCGGTGCAGGGCGACGATGCTTGGCGGCGTGATGGAAGCAGCCCGGGTAAGACAGGCGAGTGCAGCCGTATCCCGCTCCTCCAGTAGATGCACCTCCGCCTGCAACAGCCAGGCGTCCACATGACCCGGAGCGAGCTTCAGGCAGGCATCGGCATAGGCAATTGCCGTGGCACATTGCTCCCGGCCGAAGCTTCGCAGCGCCATTTCGTACAAGTCATCTGCCGTCAGGGGGCCGGGGGCTCTGGTCATCTGGTCTGCTGCGCTGTCCCGTTCACGTTGCTCTGTAGACTTCGTCTATGCCGATAAACTCGATCACCTCGTATCCCTTTCCAGCCATGAAGGTAGGGATCTCGGGACTGTCGGTAATGTTCTCGATGGTCCACACTTCGACCGGGATGGTCTCGAAGGGAAACTCTTCCAGGACAGCCATCTCGCCACCTTCAACGTCGAGAGACACATAATCGATACGCTCAATTCCCGCGTCTGCCAGTATCTCCCTGATCGAGTGTACCGGTATCTTTGCAATGCGCTCGTCGTGCTCGGGGTGCCGGCGGATCCTCTCCAGAAAGTCCGGAGCGATGTTTGCGAGCAGACCGCCGCTTTGGGTGTAGCCGGCTCGGATTTCCAGGAAATCCGCGAAAGGTGTCGGCGAGCCGACCGCAGCGTTGAGGCAGCTGCAGCCGCGAACGGACGTCGCCTTTGCAAAGTTTGCCGGCGACGGCTCAATCAGCAGTCCGGTCCAGCCAAGCTCCTTTTCGAAGAAAAGGCTGTTTGAACCAGTGAGCCCGTCATATCCGCCAAGTTCCAGGAAAACGCCGCCTGTACGGTGTTTCAGAACCTCGTCGTTCAGGAACTTGTCCTGGCCGGATTGGCTGAAATACTGCTGGTGCATGCCCAGGGCCTTTTCCACGGCCCAGATCTCGTGCCGCAAGCCGCCCCGGCTCGGCCCGAAAACATGTTTCAGCTGACCGACAAGCGTTTCCCGGAGGTCTGTCAGGGCTTGCGAGGAATACTCGCTGTAGAATTCCGGCATGGTCATGAGGCAGTGAGGTCCTGGCTGATCTGAAATTGCCTTGAATTGAATGGTTCAAATCCATGCGAAAGTTACCTTAGGTTAGTTCAGGGTGCGGCCCAAATTCAAAGGCTTTGATGATCCCGCTGTAAGAGGCGGAAGGAGCACGCACTGGAGATGGCGAAAGGTGACGGCGCGAATGAAAGACCAGACATCCGCATCCAGCCTGACCGAGGCATTCCTGGAGTGGTACATCGCCAACCGGCACAGTCCGGATCTGGCCGAGCTGAATGACTATCTGCTGAATGCCGCCTTGTCGGCGCGGGGCTACAACAATCTGGAGAGCGGCGAGACCTTCTTCGTGAAAGAGATCCTGGCCGCCACTGCACCGAGGCTCTGTTTCGACATCGGTGCGAATGTCGGCCGATACCGTCTTGATCTGTTGAACTACACGTCCGCCGACGTCATTGCCTTTGAGCCGCTGCTCTCAACGCATGGAGAGCTGGTGCGAAACACACAGGTGTACGGCGACAGGATCGTTTGCGAAAATGTCGGGGTTGGTAACTTCGACGGCGAGGGGATACTGCATTTCGATGCAACGAACCCTGTTCTTGCCTCCTTCTCGCAGGAGGTGAAGAAGGTGAGTTATGTCACAAACGAGCAAACGGTGAAGGCGCGGGTGACGTCGCTTGATACCTATTGCCGGGTAGCCGGAATAACGGCGGTAGATCTTATCAAGATCGACACGGAAGGCTTTGAGACCGAAGTGTTCGAAGGGGCTGCCAGGGTGTTTTCCGAAATCAGGCCGCGGTTCATCCAGATGGAGTTCAACTGGCACCAGATGTTCCGCAGCAGGACGCTGAACGACTTCGCGGAAATGCTTCCAGAATACGACGTCTATCAGTTGCTGCCGAACGGTTGGACGCGGCGGGAGCCGAGAGATCCATTGGCGAATTTCTAGCAGTTTTCAAACTTCGTGTTCGTCTTGAACGGACAAGGGGAGTTTCTGCAGACTGCTGACGGCGGCGTATGATTTTATCTCGACAATACGAGACCCGAGTTCCGTATTGATCTCCTGCTTCAGTGCCGCGCGTTTGTCATTTGTCTGGTAAATGCGTCGTGCCAGATCCACGAAGCGGTCCTTGCAATCCTGCGATCGGTCGCAGTTGCGGATGTCGTCTTCGAAACTCCACAGACTTTCATTGAGGCTTTTCAGCCGGGCCTTCCAGGTGTGGACCTGGCCCGTATCAGGCATGTGCCGGTCGTAAATCTCTCTGAGCGAAGCCAATTCGAAGCGGACGTGTTCCAGTTTCTCCGGAGCGGATATGCGGTCGGCCTTGATTTCAAGGATGGTGATCTTGTCGAGGAGTTCAGCCGGTGAAATCGGTATGTAGATCATCTCGACCAAGACACATGCCTTTATGTTCTTCCCGCTGGTATCAGAACTGTAGCATCAAGTCGCTGGTCCGTTAATTGGCGTGCTTGCAGAGCAGGGGCACTGAACCTCCCGCCGAACAAAAAAAGCCAGCCCTGCGTTACCAGGGCTGGCTGATTGCATGTTGCTGCAGGCAGGCGATTACTGCAGCAGGGCCGGGGCGTTGTCCGGAACGGGGGCAGGCGGCACCTTGGTGTCGGTGAAGGCGGGGACGGCTGCTTCAAAGGCGTCCAGCCAGGCCACAAGTTTCGGATGGGTCTGCCGCCATTCGCCGGCAAAACGGATATCCAGGTAGCCGAGGGCGCAGGCGAGCGTCAGGGAGCCGGCATTGGCGTCTGCAGCGGTTGCCGGAACAGGTGGCGTGTTGTCTTCAAAGTGCTTCAGGCCACGGTCCATCTTGGCTGCCTGATAGGCGTCCCAGGCCGGATCACGGTACTTCGGTTCCTTGAAGCGCTTCTCGTAGACCCGAAGGATGGCCGCATCCATGATTCCGTCCGCCAGTGTCTGGTCCCGCAGGACCGGAAACCGGGCTTCACCCTCCGGAAACAGCTTGCCGCCGCCCGCCAGGAAGTCGAGGTATTCCAGAATGACGGAGCTGTCGTAGAGAACGTCGCCGTTTTCCAGGACCAGTGCCGGGATCTTGCCGAGCGGGTTCTGGCTGCGGAGGCTGTCAGAGGGATCGGCAGTATTGGCGTCTTCGATCTCGACCTTGCCCTTGAGGCCGAGAATGGACAGGGCGAGCTTCACCTTGCGGCCGAAAGGCGAAGGGGGAGACGAGCGAAGTTTCATCATGGGTCCGAACTCCTGAAAGAAGAAGGCGGTTGGGGTGTATAAGACGGTTAGCGTGCGCCGGGTGGCGGCACGGACAGGCTGCCGGCGCGGCAGCCGGATCTGTCGACCTCGCGGCAGGCACGGAATTCCAGATCCCGCGTGAGGCAGATGCGGACTTCCTCAAGTTCGCCCCGGTCGCAGGTGACGGCAAGCCCGTCCTCCTTGAGGCCCGGATTGGCAAGCCGGAAGGCTTTCTCAACGGTATCGGGTGCGGCCTTGCCGCGCTTGTCGAGTGTGCGGAAGGCCCCGGGGATCGTGATCTTGTCGAAAGCCTCGCGGGTGAGGTCGAAGTAGTCTTCCGGCGTCAGGCCGGAGCATGTGCCGTGCTTGCGCCATTCGTGGAAGACGAGATTGTGGCTCGGCATGATGTCTTCCATCGAAACGGCGATTTGCCGGTCGATGCGCTTCGGCGCGCCGGGGCAGCTTTCCGGGAAGCCACGCTCGTATTGGGGCCACAGGCCATGCACGACGAAGCGAAAGGGCTTGGAGACATCACATTGATGTGGATTGGCATCCGCGCCCTGTTGCTTGCAGTAGGTCGGCGACCAGGACAGGGCGAGGACATAGAAATCGAATTTTCCGGACTGATCAGCAGAGGCTGGCAGGCTCAGAAGTCCCGCCAGAAGGCAGACGGACAGTCTTCCGATATGGCCGAGCAGCGCCATGGATCAACCTTCTTGGGGAAGCCGTGGCCTTAGTGCGGGCGCGCCGTGCTGCAATGGTCGCCGTAGACCCGCCACTTGTCCAGAGGAGCGAGGCAGGCCTCCACATTCCAGCTGAGCCCGACGAAACCGGCGTGCTCTTCCACCATGTAGTGGACGGACTGAATGGTGCCGTCCGACAGGCTGGCCGTGCCCTTGCAGTAGCGGCGCTCGATCGGGCTGACGTCATTGCCGCTGTTGTTGACTTCACTGATGCCGTCGATGCTCAGGATCGTGCGGCCGCCGTAATAGTCCTTGCGAGCCCGGGCGACGGTGCCTGCGACGGCACTTTGAACGGATGCGGCCGTGCAATCCGGCAAGCGCTTGTCACTGCCAAACGAGAAGTAGACACGGTCGTCATTCGCGGCAGCCGGTGCAGCCAAGCTTGCGCAAAAGGCCAAGGCTGACAGGGTCAAGCAGACGGATCGGGCAATACTCACGGCATAAACTCCGGAAATCAAACTGTGTAGGAGACGATGGGGGAGCCGGGTCGGAAGGTCAAGGTTCGATCCCGGTAAAAGTGTCACTGTAGGGGCTTTATTCGCCGATCAGCTGCGTTACGTTCCAGCTGGTGCCGGGTCCCTGGTGCAGGACGTCGCACAACCAGGGCAGAACCAGGCGCATTTCCTCCGCAAGCGTGAAAGGGGCGTTGATCAGTGTCATGCCCGAACCGAGCATTCTGGTGTCCGGGCCGCTCTTGCCGACGTTGAGGTCGAGGCTCAGTACGTCGCGCAGGCCAGCTTCGTCGAAGTCGCCATGCATGCGCCGGATCGCTCTGACATCCTTCATCGGATACCAGAGTGCATAGGTGCCGCCTGGCCATTTCCTGTAGGCCTTCACCACGGCGTCGGTCATGCGGGAGAATTCGTCCGTCACCTCGAAGGCGGGGTCGATCAGCACAAGACCGCGTTTCTCCTTGGGGGGCAGAAAGCTTCCCATGGCAAGCCAGCCGTCCAGGTGGATGGTCTTGACCTGATGGTCTCCCGCGAACCGCTCCGCGAGCGTCTTGAAATCCGCCGGGTGCAGTTCCGTCAGCGTCAGGCGGTCCTGCTTGCGCATCAACTGCCGTGCGACCATGGGCGAGCCCGGATAAACCTTCAGCGCGTCGCCGTCGTTGAGCGCGCGCACTGCCGTCAGCCAGGGAGCAAGCAATTCGGCTATCTGAGGCGGAATATCGGCCTCAAGCACCTTGCCGATGCCCAGTTGCCATTCACCTGTCTTCTGCATCTCCTGCGAATTGAGATCGTAAAGACCGATGCCCGCGTGGGTGTCGAGGATGCGGAAGGCTTTGTCCTTGCGCTGGAAATAGGCGATCAGGCGGGCCAGTACGACGTGCTTCAGGACGTCGCCGATGTTTCCCGCATGATAGGCATGGCGGTAGTTCATTCGGACTGGTTCCCGGTGGCAGGTTCAGCATCGCGCTTGAAGAAGATGACTGCCTTGTCGCCATGGTCTGCCTTGCCGATTTCCGAGAAACCGAGACGGCTGTGGAACCGTATCGAGCCCGGGTTGGCGGGGCGTTCGTTGACTTCGCAGACGAAAACACGACCACTGCCGGCAAAACGTTCAAACAGCGCGCCGTAAAGGGCGTCGCCGATCTTCTTGCCCCGAAGGCTCTCGTCGACGCAGATCCGGTCGGTGTAGGCAAAATTTGAAACGCGTTCGCTCAGCCATTGATAATTGCGGCTGTCATAGCCGGCGCCGTCACCCAGGCACAGCAGGAAACCGGCAGGCGTGTCGTCCACGACTGCAACAAGACAGACAAGGGCGGAATTGACCAGATCAAGCAGTTCTTCGGCTGTCAGTTCGTTGACGGCCGGAACAGCAGCATTGTTCAGCGGCAGCAACGCGCCGAGGTCGCCCGGCAGGAACGGTCGGATGGTCAGGGTATCGGATGAAACGGCAAGCATGGGGCACCACGGTGGATTTCGGACCCGCCTTATAGGGGCTTCGGCAGGAAGTGGAAAGATGTCCGCTGGATCCGTTGATTGCAGCTACTGCTGAGGATCAAGGGAAACCGGCACGGCTCCAAGTCAGGTCGGGGGAGGCGGTGCCGGCATTGTCGGTAAAAAGAATGTGGGCGCAGCAAGGCTGCGCCCACTTGCTTCATGCTCTCAAGCCTCTGTGTGGCAGGGGCTAGGGGAGCTTATTCTTCGGCAGGTCCGCCGTCGTCTTCCTGCGGTGCGTCGCCTTCTTCAAGCGCCTGCAGGTTGACCGCTTTGGGGCCCTTGCCACGACGATCCGGTTCGGTCTCGAAGGACACCCGCTGTCCGCTGTCCAGGCCGGCAAAACCGGACCGCTCGACCGCGGAAATGTGCACGAACACATCCGCATCGCCTTCGTCCGGAGTGATGAAGCCAAAACCCTTGTCGTTCTTGAAGAACTTCACGGTGCCAGACTGACGCGGGCCACGCTCGACCGGGGGCATGTCGCGCCGCGGGCGCTGCTGACGGAAGCCGTCGCCTTCGCCGCCTTCGCGCGGGCCGCCGCCATATCCGCCGCGTCCGCCACCGCCGTAACCGCCTTCACGGCCACCGCCGCCACCGTATCCGCCACGGCCACCGCCGCCGCCGCCATAACCGCCGCCATCGCGACCACCGCCGCCATAACCGCCGCCTTCGCGTCCGCCGCCGCCATAGCCGCCGCCTTCACGTCCGCCGCCGCCGTAGCCACCACGGCCACCGCCGCCGCCGTAACCGCCGCCGCCTTCGCGGTCGCCGCCACCGCCGTAGCCACCACGGCCACCACCGCCGCCGTAACCGCCCCGGCCGCCGCCATAGCCGCCTTCTTTATTGTCGTCGCGGCCGTAGCCGCCACCAAAATCATTGTCGCGTCCGCCGCGGTAGCCGCCATCCCGGCCGCCGCCATAGAAGTCTCCACCGAACTCGCTTCCGCCAAAATCACTGCCGAAGTCTTGCGGACCGCCAAACTCGCGCTTGCCGCCGCGCCGACCACGCGACCGCCGGTCCGAATCACCATCGTGCATTACCGAATCACCTTAATTGTTGCGCCCTTTCGGCACATAACGACCAACCTCACCCGCCTTCACAGTCGAGTCACCACACTCAGGCGCACTCCGTGCGTCTGATCAACATTCTGGGATCGGGTTGAAACAATCTTGCCACATCCCTCTCCAGCCGCTGCGTTATCATCATAAGGGCGGGACAGGGAAAATCGCAAGAAAATCCTTGGTGCAGGCGCTAATTGGAAGCGTTTTTCGGAGGCCAGGTACTTGACCAATTGGACAAGTCAGGTTCCGTACCGTCACATGTTTTCCTGGCCGCTTCTTCCAGCAGCACCAGGCCGGTGCCGTTCCACACCCATCGGTTCCACAGGCCGCATTCGCCAACTCCTGAACCCTTGAAGTAACTTACGAGCTGTTGATCGGCCGGAATCCATCTTGCGTTGTAGATGAGATCCGTTGCGACCGGACCCTTTTCCGACATGCGGGCGACATGCACCTGACGGGCCGCGCCGTCTTTGCCGGAAAGGACAGCTACGTAGGGGCTGTTGTAAGCGGTTGGAGCCCCGCAGGGGATGATGTAGAGCGCGGCGCTATCGGCAAGCGGCACGCGAACGGCGTTCAGGCTGGCGAAGATGGTCGGGTCGATTTCAGAGCACAGGCGGTTGGCAGACCAGACGGCAGCCACTTCCGGCGGGAGCTGGTCGGCGCTCATCAGCGGAATGGCGTGCGGGGCGTCCCTGGCAGGATCGGTGCCGGGGGAGACGATGGCAGCAACGGTGCCGGTGCGGTCCTGGCGATTGTCGAGCCACAACAGACTGGATTTGAGGCCGAGGAGGGGGACGGGTACCGCGACCGGGTCGGTTCCGGTGGTCGCAGGTACGCTGATGGTGAGTTCCTTGCCCTTGCGCATGGCGTCAAGCAGCGTCGTTGTCGCCGGGCCTGTCGGATACCAGAAGCCTTCTCCACCGAGCGGACGGAAGCCGGCTGGCGGATTGACAGCCGGCTGCATCTCACGCAGCTGTTCGATCGGCAGCGCCTCGATCGGAGCGCCGTCGACCTCGAACTTCAAGGTGCCGTCCTTGGGCAGCTCGGTGTTGGTGGTTACACGGACAAGAGGCTGGGCCTCCGCCTGCCAGTCGCGGACGATGCGCACATCGACCCAGACCGACTGGCTGCGGGTGAACGAGGAGGCAAAGCACACGCCGGTATTGCCGCAATCGACCGTCCAGCTTTCGAAGCTGGGCGTCGTCCGGCCAGGCTGCGCCATTGTGCTCGAAGCGCCCAAAAGCGCTGCGGCAACAGTCATCAGCAATGTCAACAGTCGTGGCGTCATCAGCTCCGGCTATCCGAATGTGCTTGGCGTCTTCCAACAGGTCCATACATCTTGTACGAAATGCACGCGGCCAGGTGAAGCCGCGATTGACCAGAAACACGACACCGGATGGTGTTGTCCCGTATTTGTTACAATGGGCCGTGCGAGGCCGCTGTTGAAGGAGGCTACCATGGCGCAGGACACGACGAACTCCGGTGGGGATGAAAATCCGGAAGACGGCATGCCGCCAATCCAGGTGATGGTGATTGCCGTTACGCCGTTTCAGCAGAACTGTTCGCTCATCTGGGACCCTTCATCCATGCGCGGAACGGTGGTTGATCCGGGCGGCGATGTCGACAAGATCCTGGCAGCGGTGAACAAGCAGGGCGTGAATGTCGAAAAGATCGTTCTCACGCACGGTCATATCGATCACGTTGGCGGTGCGGCCGACCTGGCCGAAGCGCTGAAGGTGCCGGTGGAGGGGCCACACGAAGCCGATCAGATGCTGATCGACAGGGTGGCCGACCAGGCGGTGCAATTCGGCGTGGAAGGCGTCAAGCCCGTGATGCCGGATCGCTGGATGGTTGAAGGCGACCAGGTGGAAATCGCCGGGCGGATGTTCGATGTTCTGCATTGCCCGGGCCATTCACCCGGCCACCTGGTGTTCTTCGACAAGGAACTGCGTTTCGCGATTTCCGGCGATGTTCTGTTTGCCGGCTCCATCGGTCGCACGGATTTGCCGGGCGGCGATCATGCGACCCTGATCAAGTCGATCCGCGAAAAGCTGCTGCCGCTTGGTGACGATGTCGCCTTTCTTCCAGGTCACGGCCAGGCCTCGACGATCGGCCATGAGCGTGAGACCAATCCGTTCCTGACCTGAGGTGCGGTGATGCCTTGATCCGGCGAGGGGCTGCTTGCTTCGGGCAGCCCGCAGCGGGTCGAAACACTAGTAGCCTGGCGTCGTTAGGGGGGCGGCTGCGCCGGTAGGGCGAGGGCTGGTGACTTTACCTGTCAGAGCAGGGCTCTCAGATCGTCGATGCGATCATTGACCAGCCAGCCGTAGTAGTTTTCCTGCGGCCAGCTTTGGCCGCTGCGGCGGTATTTCGCAGCCCGGCCCCAGGGATCGCCGAGATTGTAGAGCGTCGCGGTCAGGCCAGGGTTTTTCGAAATATCCACCTTGCCGACGGATTTATAGGCGGCAATGGAGTCCTGGATGATCGCGGCCATGTAGTGCAGCGAGATGTTCGGGTCCATGGTGGCCTTGTAGACTGCCTCTGAATCGGCTGCCGTCAGCTTGCGGAAGTTGCTTTGCTTGGCAACCCGGTCGGTCATCTTGAGGACCGTGAGCGGGCTCAGCTGGCCAAGGCCGAAGCTCTGGCCGGAATAAAGCGGCTGGAAGAACGCTTCGTTGAAGTTCTTTTTCGGGTAACGGACGCCGTCAACCGAACGGCCGCGAAACTTGCCGTTCCAGACGTTCTCGTAACAGGACCAGCGGCGGTCCGAGCTTTTCTGAACATGGTCCTTGCGGCAGCGTTCGAACTCCGGGCGTTCGACGAACTTGTCGACGTGCACTCCGTTCAGCTCGAAGTCGAAGCGGATGCCGGCATAGGCGAGAGCCTTGACGTAGTAGGACTGGGCGCTGTCGAGTGTGTCGTAGTTGTAGGTGTGTTCGCCGACGATGGCGCCGATGATGTGGATCGGGTCGATGCCGTAGCGGGCGGCCACGCGCTTGATGGACCCGATCAGGCGGCGATCACGCTTCAATACGGCCAGAACCTTGTCGAACTTGGCATCGTAGGATGATTTGGAGGCGGCGGTACGGCGCGAAGAGGCGAAGGGGATCTTCGGCTGGCTCTTGAACCGGTTGCCTTCCGGCACCACCCGCACGGATTGGGCTTGCACGGTCGTACTTGTCGCGAGAGGCAGCGCCAAAGGAGCCAGGAGCAGGCCAAAAACCAGACATCCAGTCACCAGTCTGGAAATTCGGCCGAGATGACGGGTCTTCCTGCACACCATAATTTTTCTGCGCCTGGCTTTATCTTGTGTTTCTCGCCGACCAAATGCGGTCGTGCCGGCGAGCTCCAGTTGGTTCACATAGCTCGCTGGATGCGACTGTAAATAACTCATCTTGCAAAAAGCCCCCAGAAAAAACCACCGCAGCCGCGAAGATGCAACCGGTTCCTGTCTCTAGGGCAGGGACATCAACAAAGAAGTGATACCGGTCACAGCCCGGTGCATTGTCAGGAGCCGGGTGCCGAACGAAAGGCCGTGGCAGGCCCCATGCGCAGGCGGACAGCCTTTGGAACGTCCAGGAAATCGTAGAAGGCCCGGTGCTGACGCAAGCCGCATAACTCGCGCTGGATGGTGACATGCCAGAGCGCTTCACCGGCTTCGGCAAGCCGGTTTTGCAGGGTTTCGCAATCTGTTTCGGAACCGTCTTCCGCCGATTTCAGATCGGCGAGAGCCGTCTCCAGCTTTTTGGTAAGCCGCGAAAGCGTGGATGCCTTCTCGTTGAGAATCTCGTTCTCGAGCGCTGCCGCGAGCGGATCCTTGTCGGCAGGTCTGGTCAGTTGAGGTGGGCGTACGGTCATGACGTCGGAAACTGTTGCGGCAATCTCACGCAGGGTCACACGACGGCTCCTTTCAAGGCAAGCCTTTTTCCGCAAGAGCCGACGTCGATTGAAACGCGGTGAGGCTCGGCCTCGGGAGGGGCCGGAAGGTCGATCTCTTTCTCGGGAATTAGTCAATTCAACCGTAACTTTTAGGTGCTACCTACCCGATTATCTACGCATTTATACGGATCATTCCCGACCATGTTCAATGTGCTTGGCTGCATCTTCTATCAGCACAACATCGCGCTTGTGGGGCTCGCAGCTCTCGTTTGTCTGTTTGGATCGGCCGTTACCCTGCGGCTGTTGCGGCGTTGTGTGCGTGCGCAAGGCACACAGCGTCTCGGGTGGCAGTTTCTGGCTGCCGTTGCCGGTGGAGGCGGTGTCTGGACCACGCATTTCGTTGCAATGCTGGCCTACGAGCCGACCGCTCCGGTCTCGTTTGATCCGGCTCTGACACTCATTTCGCTGGTGATCGCGATTGTCGGGCTGTTTGTCAGTTTCGTGGTCAGCGGCCTCGGTAGCGGAAAGATCCTGACCGGCATAGGTGGGGCTCTCGTCGGAATTTCATTTGCGGCCATGCATTACACCGGGATGTTCGCCTACCGGATCACAGGGCTCGTCGAGTGGGACTTCGGCTACATCGTCGCGTCCGTCCTTTTGTCTGTTGCCCTGTCCGCTGCCGCGATCACCTTGATCTGGCGCACCTACCTGGGCTCTCGTCGGTATTGGGTTGCCGTTGCCCTGATGGTGACCGGGATCGTAAGCCTGCATTTCACCGGCATGACCGCGTTGCGGATCATCCCGATGTCGCAGAATTTCACGGAGGTCGATAACGGTGCTGCCCTTGCCCTTGCGTTGGCGATTGCCGTTGTTGCCCTGCTGGTTGTCGGCACCGGGCTGACGAGCTTCCTGATCGACAACAATGTGCGAGCCATATCCAGGCGGCAACTGCACCATGTTGCCGCTCATGACGCACTCACGGGCTTGCCGAACCGCACGAGCTTCCAGAGACAGCTTGCCGGAAATCTCGATGGGTATTTGAACCCCGGCAAGAAGCTGGCGGTGATCGGGATCGACCTGAACCGCTTCAAGGAAATCAACGACACCTTTGGCCACGCTGCGGGTGACGAGGTTCTGCGCATCCTGGCCCGGCGCATGGAGCAGATCCTGCGCGATGATGAATTCATCGCCCGCCTCGGCGGCGACGAATTCGCAGCCATCAAGCCTTTCAGCGACAAGGATGAAATCCTGTCTTTTGCGAAACGGATAGAGAGCGTTTTCACCCGTCCGATCGAAATAGGCGCAATGGACGGCATCGTTGGCGCGAGTCTCGGGGCGGCGATCTGGCCTGACGATGCCCAGACGCCGGACGAACTGGTCAACAATGCCGACCTTGCCATGTATCACGCCAAGCATGGGTTTCTCGAAACGATCTGTTTTTACGATGCCAACATCGGTGCGACGGTTCGAAACAGGCGGCAACTGGCAGAAGATCTGAGACGGGCGCTGGAGCGCGGCGAGCTCGAGATCCATTATCAGGTGCAGATGTCGCTGAATTCCAGCCAGGGCATCCGGGGATATGAGGCCCTGCTTCGCTGGACCCATCCTGTAATCGGCCCGATTTCACCGTCCGAGTTCATTCCCGTTGCCGAGGAAAACGGGTTGATCGCTTCCCTTGGAGCTTGGGTGCTCAACAAGGCCTGCGAGGACGCCTCGCGATGGGAGCCTGCCTACCGGGTTGCCGTGAACGTTTCCGCTGTACAGTTCATGGACACCAACCTGCCACGGCTGGTGCATGAAGCCCTGGTGACGACCGGACTTTCACCACACCGCCTGGAACTGGAGCTGACGGAAACCGCCCTTGTGAAAGACAAGGCCCGTTCGCTGCACATCATGCGCCAGATCAAGGATCTGGGCGTCGGTCTTGCGCTGGATGATTTCGGCACAGGCTATTCTTCGCTTGAAACCTTGCGAACCTTTCCCTTCGACAAGATCAAGCTCGACAGGGCGTTTGTTGGCGAAATGGAGCAGGACCGCCAGTCCAAGGCGATCGTGCGCGCCGTTCTGGCTCTCGGAAAGAGCCTGGACATTCCGGTGCTGGCTGAGGGCATTGAGACTGAAGAGCAGATGGAGATCCTGCAACAGGAAGGCTGCGACGAAGGTCAGGGCTTTCTGCTGGGGCGTCCATCGCAGGTCGATCGCCTGATCCAGCACGGCGGGCCGGTGCAAAACGAGGCGCGCAAACCGGCGGAACCAACGCGCAAGATGGCAGCATCGAAGAGTGAAACTGGAGGCGACAAAGATGGTGGCCCGGTTTCCCTGCGTTCGCCTCTTGCCGCACGCAGTTGAGGCAGGGCTGCGGTCTTGTCGTCAGGGTTGCAAGCGGCGTGTCGAGATGCCGGGACGGGTTACCCAGCGGTTTTTTCCTGTGTCAGGTCCTTTTCAAACGCGATCAGGCACAAGAGTGCGCACAGTTTGATGAGGCAGGGCACGCCCGCATAAGTGAGGCTGAGCAGAAAGCCGAGTTGTGCGGTGAGGGCAGTTCCCGGCTGATACCCGAACAGGCCCAACAAAGGCAGCGTGAGGCCGGTGGCAAGGGCGAGACCGGACTTGGACAAGAACGCCATAACCGCAAAAAGGCGCGAAGCCTCCCCCTGGCGCCGGTCCGTGTCGATATGGTCGGCCAATATGGCGGGTGGCAAGGCAAGGTCAGCGCCTAGCGCCAGGCCGGACAGTGCACAGACAAACGCATAGGCTGTCAGATCTCCCTCTCCCAGAAGAGCGGCCCAGCAGAACGTGAAGATGGCGCCGGCCAGTGACATTTGCCATGCCCGCACCTTGCCGAAATGTCGGGCAAGCCGGGTCCAGAGCGGCATCGAGATGACGCCTGACAGGAAGTAGACCAGCAGAAACAGCCCTGTGTAGCTCTCGGCCCCCAGTCTGTCGCGGATGAAGAACAGCACCAGGACGGCGGGGATCGCGCTTGCGAAAATATTGAGAAACAGCAGTCCGAAAAACAGGCGCCTCCAGCGGCTCCGCAACAGGGTCCACCAGCCCATTACCGGACCAGCTGTTTGCGGGTTTTCAAGGGGTGCCGACCGCATCCATCGTAACAGCAGCCACAAGGAGATCGCCAAAAGTGGCAGATAGCCAAGCGTCACATAGAGAAATGCCGTTTCGATGCCGGTCCGTGTTGCCAGTGCGGCGGGCAGGACCGAAGCAATGAGGAGGCCGGCAAGACCGAACCCTTCGCGCGCTGCCGTTACCGGGGTCCTGTCGGAGGCACTTGTTTTCCAGAGACCGCCCAGTGTCTGGTAGTTGATGGTGACGACCGAATATCCTGTGGTGCAGATGAGCACGGAGGCAGCAAACCAGACAAGCGGTGCCTCCTTCCAGGGATGAAACAGCATCCAGAAGCCCACGCCAAGCAGGATTGCGCCAAGTGCCAGAACAGTCCCGCGCCACTGGTGAAACCGGTCGCTGAGGCTGCCAATGAAAGGATCCTGGATGGCGTCGAACAGGCGCAGGGCAAGAAGAATGGCGCCGAGCGTCGCCACGGGTTGCTGCAATGTAACGGCATAAAAATCCGGGGCGTGCAGGTAGATCGGCAAACCGGCAAATGCCAGGGGAAATGCCATGACCCCATAGGTCGCAAGGCCGGAAAGCGTCACGCTTCCAGTATTACCGGATTTTTTTGGCAGAGCCGCAGCGTCGTCCGACAATCGTGTCGTCACGAACCGGACCCGACCAGTTGCGCGCGCAACTGGGGATCACGCGTGTTGTTGCCCAGCCAGATAGCGAAGAACTTCTTCGTGAATGCCGGGTCGGAGATCGTACCGAGCTTCTGGTTGCCGAGATAGAACTCGGCCTTGCCGCTGCTGGTGCGTACACCCGTAATCGATTGTCCAGGGGAGACATTTGGAAACAGGGCTTCCATCTGGGTTTGCCACTTGGCAAGCTGAGCATCCGAGACGCCACCCTGCCGGCGGATTTCCTTGACCGAGCTTTCGGCGATCTGCTTGCCCTTGAAGGTGCGCAGATAGGTGAGCTTCAAGGCAAAAGGGGCGGACGGGCTATAGGTGCCCTGCGGGGCATAGAGTTCCGCGTCAAACACCTTGAAGCCGAGGAAGGTCATCCGGCCCTTGCCAACCAGTTCGGCAGACGGAAGCAGCCTGGCTGCTGAACCCAGGTCGGCGAAGGCCGCGCCGGCAGGTGCTGTAACAGCGAATGCCAGGGCGAGCGCGAAAGCGAACCTGCGCCACCGGAACCCTTGTGTCTTCAAATGAGGAAACATCGAACAACCCTCCGCAGATCTTGTCGTGTACCCAGCCTGAAAGGATCTACGGGGGAACCGCGTTGCCGGATTAGTGAAAGCAACCTTCTTTCGGAAAACCGCCACAGAGGAAACGGCCTGCTTTTCATCTCGCGGCTGTCTGGCGTCAAAACCACGGCTCTATGTGCGATACGGTCTCATCATGTCTCGCCTGCTGTTTTTTCTCGAAACGGTGGCAAGATTTCCAGCTGTCATGTTTTCTTCGATTTCGCGATGCAGTATAGTAAGGGAAAGCATGGGCCTGCTGCGGACGCTGCGTCACTCAAGATGACGGCATCTGGAGCGGATCGGGTCTAACAGCATGCAGCCGGTGAAATTCTCCGGCACAATTTCCATTTCTCAGGTGAGACCGCATCGTGCGGAACCTTAGGCGTCAGCTTGGACGATTGTCATGAGTGAGATCGATTTCAAACCGAAACTGAAGCAAAAGACGAAGGTGCAGCGGCCAAAGCTTTACAAGGTGATGCTGCTGAACGACGACTATACGCCGCGGGAATTTGTCGTCCTGATCCTGAAGGCGGAGTTCCGTCTGGATGAGTCCCAAGCTGAGGTCGTGATGATGACAGCGCACCAGAAGGGCATCTGTGTTGTCTCCGTCTATCCGCGAGACGTCGCCGAAACCAAGGCTACGCGCGCTATCGATGCTGCGGTTCAGCTTGGCTATCCGCTGCAGTTCACCGTTGAGCCTGAGTGAATCTACGGTCGGCTAAATTCCTTCGTCAATTGTCATCGTCCATGCAGGCTTAGCCGCGCGCTCTGCCGGCAGAGACGATCTTCTTGTGTCAGGTAACTGACAAAAAAGAGCTATTTGTCTTGGGGTGACTTCCGGGGCGCAACTCGTTCTCGCCAAACACCGGCCAGGGACGCTGTGCTGCTAAGACTGCGTTTCACCCTTGCACACCCTCATGCCGGAGGTGACTGGCACGAAATCTGCTGAATATGCAATCAAACGCTGCATATATCAGGATTTGTGCCAATATGGAACATTGTGCAAAGACAGTTGCTCCGAAACAGAACATTTCCTTCCGCAAGATCGTTGTAACCGGTGGCCTGGGTTTTATCGGCTCCAAGGTGTTCAGACGTGTTGCAAGGATGGCGAATGTCGCCGAGACGGTGATCCTGGACCGGGTCTCCTACGCGGCTGATTTTCGCCGCCTGGCACCCATCGGTGAAGCGGGAGATCTTCCCGTCATTCGCGGAGATATCCGCTCGCCGATCGATGTGGCGGCTGCGCTGCATGAATGCGACGCCGTGATCCATCTGGCGGCAGAAACCCATGTGCCGCGGTCGTTCGCAGACCCGGAACTCTTCTTTGACGTCAATGTGACCGGCACTGAAACCCTTCTGAAGGGGGCGCAGGACGCCGGCGTGAAGCATTTCATTCATGTCAGCACGGACGAAGTCTACGGTCCTGCAATGGAGGAGGTTCGCGAAACCGCTCCGATGCGGCCGACGACACCCTATGCGACCTCCAAGGCCATGGCTGAGGAAGCCGTCATGATGGCTGCGCAAAATGGCCTCAGGTCAACGATCCTGCGACCGACCAATGCTGTTGGCACCGGACAGAACCCGGAAAAGCTGTTTCCGCGTTTCGTCATGCAGGCACTGAAGGGCCAGAAGCTGACGATTGAAGGCACGGGGGCCCAGGAACGCAGTTTTCTGCCCGTCAGCGATCTCGCGGCCGCCATCGGTCTGGTGCTCAACACACAGGACGAACAGGCGCTCGAGATCTTCAACGTTTCCGGGGAAGAGGACTTGTCTGTGCTTGAGGTGGCGCGGCGGGTTTGCGAAATAACCGGCGTTTCCACCGGTCTTCATTTCATTCGGGATCGTGTAACCAACGATGCGGCTTACCGGATCGACGACAGCCGCCTGCGGTCTCTCGGGTACCGACAGAAGAGCTCAGTCGATCAGGAGCTGCGCGCGATCTACCGCGAAATGCGGGCCCGTGTCCGTCGCTTTGCCGACGAAGAAAGGTTCTGATGCTGAGCCTGCCGACAGAAGCTGCGCTTCCGCCGATCCGCTTTCATGCGCCGCATATTCCACCCGCAACTTACGATGCGGTGGCATCGGCGCTCAGCAGCAAACATCTGCGCTCCGGCGGGAGTTATAGCCGGAAGGCGAAGGCACTGGTGAGCCAGCATGTTGGCCATGACCGTGTGTTCCTGACCAATTCCTGCACGTCCGCACTTGAAATTTCGGCCCTTGCGCTGGATCTGGGGCCGGAAGACGAGGTCATCGTTCCTTCGTACACCTTCTGCGCAACAGCGACGGCCTTTGCCCGCAAGGGAGCGCGGATCGTGCTGGCCGACATTGATCCGGGAACGATGATGGTAACGCCGGAAACACTGGAGGCACGGCTGACAAGCCGGACCAGAGCTGTCGTCGTTGTGCATTATGGCGGCGCGGCAGCTCCAATGGCGGCGATCAAGGATCTGTGCGATCGGCACGGGGTCGTCATTCTGGAAGATGCGGCCCAGGCATTCGGCGCGAAGCAGGATGGCCGGGCCGTTGGGACGTGCGGTCTGTTTGCCGCCTATTCCTTCCATGAAACCAAGATCATCAGCGCAGGGCACGGCGGCGCGCTGGTGTTGAACAGCGACAATTCCCACCTGCGCGAGCGTGTTGAAGAGCTGTTGGCGCGAGGCACGAACTTTCCCGCCTTCGCAAGGGGCGAAGTCAACCACTATGAATGGACCTCGGTTTCTTCGAGCTTCGAAATGCCGGACCTGAATGCTGCCTTGCTTTACAGCCAGCTGGTGCATTCAAGAGAGATCCTCCTGAAAAGCCGCGCGATCTGGGCGTACTACGAAAAGTCCCTGCGGGATCTGCCGATCGAGATCCTGCGGCCAGGCAAGGGTACAAAGGCAAATGGCTATTCCTTTGCCTTTCTCGCAAAGGACCGGGAAACGACATACCGGATATTGCAGGGGGCTGCCCGAATGGGGCTTGGTTTGCAGTCCCACTACAAGCCGCTGCATCTTTCCAGCTTTGCCGGGCGTATCCTGGCTGGCAGCTGCGTTGGTGCGGAAAACACGTGGGGCCGGCTGGTGCGTCTACCAGTGCACATGGACCTGAGCACCGGTGATGCTGCCCGGATCTGCGAGTTCCTGAAAGCTGAACTTGGCTGAAGCGATCAGTTACTCCCGATTTTCAGCCGAAACCGCCCGGTGCAGCAGAGTGGCCAGGGTCTTCATTGCAAGTTGCATATGGGACATGAAACCGGCCTGTTCGAAATAGGCAGTATCGCGCGCGAGCCGTTCGGGCAGGATTTCGCGTGCATAGACATCTTCGGCGTCGTTCGCGCCTTCGATCCGGTTCAAATTGGTCAGGGCCCACAGGGTGCCCGGGCTGATCAGGCCAGGCAGGAACAACAGCGATCTTCGCATCTCATCGTCATAGTAACGGGCGACAATGCCAGGGTCTTCCGGCCTCGGCCCAAAGAACGCCATCTCCCCCCGCAGGATGTTGAACAACTGAGGCAGTTCGTCGAGCTTGGTGTTCCGCAGGAAGCTGCCGATGGGGGTGATACGGTTGTCCCGCACTTCGGTGATCGCGCTTGCGTCGCTTGTGCCGGGGCGCATGGTCCGGAATTTCACCATCGCAAAGGTGCCACCGCCCAGGCCGGTTCGCCGGGCGATGAAAAACGGTGCCTTCCGGTCACCAAGCCAGACGAGAACGGCGATGCCGGTCAGAAGCGGCGACAGCAGGATCAACAAAACGGCGGCGAATACCTTGCTCATCAAATCGTCATTGTACGGGGATGTCGCTGAAATACGCCCGGTGCGCCCGGACATTCTGCCGGAAACGCGGCAGGAAAACGGTCTTTGAAAAACGAGGCCCCGGACTTGGATAGCCGGGGCCTGATCTGCTCTTGTTATCTGTGGCCGGATGACAAATGCCGGACAGAGGGCTGCGTCAGTCGCGCAGCTTGACGATCTTGTCGTCGCCGCCGTTCGGAGTGTTGTCGTCCGGACCGTCGTCGTCGGATCCGTCGCCGTCAATGTCGATCGGCTCGAATTCGTTCGAAAGCGGCTCGGTAATGCCAAGCTCGGCAGCCGGATCGTAGCCTTCGGTCAGTCCGAGTTCTTCGGCCGGACCGCGGCCTTCCATTGCCATCTGATAGTTGACTATGACCGACTTCAGCTGGACGATCTGCTCGTTGGCAGTGTCGACCTGGATCTTGTAACGCTGCAGACGCTTGTTCTCTTCGATCAGGTCTTCCAGATTGTCGGCATATTTCTGGTTTTGGTTGCGCTGGTGGTTCAGGTCCGTCAGGGCCGAGTTGTAGCGCAGGTTCAGCTCACGCAGTTTGGCGGTGGTCGCCATCAGCTCGTTGCGGTCTTTTTCGTGGTTCTTCTGCGCACTGTCGAGCAGATGTTCGATTTCCTGCATGCGCTTGAGAAGATCGCGGCTGCGTTCCTTCAGCGTGGAGTTCTCGCGCGCCATCTCCTGCAGAGACTGGGCGCCGATGCGGCGCTGGGACGAGAGGTTTTCGATTTCCGCATTCAGCGCATAGACCTCGTTGTCGTGCTTGCGCTGTTCTTCCTCAAGCCGGCTCTTGGCGTAGGCCAGTTCCTGATTGGCAACATCCAGGTGAGACTTGAGGTCGATGTTGTCGTTGCGGAATTCGCCGACTTCGCGCTTGACCGCTTCCAGCTCGCTGGTGACCTGGTTGTTCTTGCGGATTTCGTCTTCCAGCAGCTTGGCGCTTTCGGACAGGTTCTGCTGCAGTTCCTTTTCGCGGTGACGAACCGCTTCCAGATCGGAACCGAGGCTCTCGGCATGTTTTTCCAGCGTCTCGAACTTGGCCTTGAGGTCGTTGAGCTTGCCGGAAAGATCAGACACCTGGGAATTGGCTTCCACGAGCTTGGCGCTCTGCAGCCGGTATTCCTCGTTGACCTTCTTGTTGTTGTCGCGAATGGAGACGATGTCGTTACGGGCGGTTTCCAGCGCCGTGCGGGTCTCGGTTGCACGCTTGCGCAGGGAATGGACTTCGGCCTGGGCATCTTCCAGCTGGGTGGTGAGCGTCCGGACCTTGTGTTCGGCGTCAAGCAGGTCGGTGGAGATCTTGGCGTTTTCGGATTTCAGCCGGACCTCGGTTTCCACGGTCGTCCGGGAGCCTTCAAGGTATTCGGCCATCAGGCGGATCGACGTCTGGCTTTCCGCAGCAAACGCAGCCATCTGTTCGAAGGTCTGGTTGAGACCGCCGATGCGGGACTTGAGCCCGTCCAGATGGTTCATCTTTTCCTGCATTTTCAGGGCGAACGGGGAAAGATGCTCGATATTGCTCTTTTCAGGAGCCTGTGCGGTTTCCTGAATTTCGCTTGCCTCTTTCACGGTCTCGACCCGCTGCTCCTGGTCACCGCCGGGGCGCGAGGATTTCGAGAAAATGCCCATTCCTGTCTCCTGACTTTCCCGCCGGCGCCGCCCGGCGAAAGATACGCAAAACTTTAACTCTTTATTAACCCATAAGCGCTGGCGGTTTCAACGACTCAGGGCAAGCTGACCGCAGAATACAGTGTGAAGTGTTACCCTCAAAAGACAGATATCCCCGGCATTTTAACGGATTTGCACCTATGGTTAACAAGTGTGGCGGGTTGCAACGGGCCGCACATGCCGCAAAGACTGTTTGCGGGCCGTTCCGAAGTGGGAAGGAGAGAGGGCATGACACCCGCTTATCTGATCTTCATGACCTTCATGACGCTGGCATTTCTCCTGATGATTGCCGGCTATGTGAGCGCTCTTTTGTTCATCAAGCGTCTCAACCTTCTGGAGGAGGCTGCGTTTTCGCCGCTGAAGGGCGTTGGTATGTGGAAACGGATGTTCACGCCTGGCGGGTTTGGTGACGAGGCTGAACCCGGACGCCGCCGCATCGCTCGGCTCTATTTTCTGGCGCTGGCGGCTTTCGCGATTGCCATCGTCCTGTTTTTCGTTCTGCCGGCGGTCCCTCGATAAATCCGGGCCGGATTGGCTTAATCTTCACTGATTGCAGTTGACGTCACTTGCCGTATCCGCCGAAATGCCGGGGATTTCTGAAAGTTTCCGCGGAGACAGATATGCGTATTTTCCAAAAGACATTCCTGTTGGGTCTTGCTCTCTTTTTCTTTTCGTATCTCCCTGCCAGTGCCTATCAGGTGTTTCACACCTACAGGATTGCGGGCAGCGATATTCTGGCCGTTGCTGAAGGAAACCATGTCGATGAAGACCCGCTTGTCCTGTCCCTGAAGCTCGACATCGGCAGTGGGGAAACAACCGATCTGGCGATCGAGACCGACGGCGACATTGAAGAATGCAAGCTCCAGCTTGAAACCATCATGGGATCGCACTCGGCCTATGCGGAAATCGTCGTCGACATGAATGCCCAGACCATGAACGGCGTCCTGATGATCCAGTGTGCAGTCTTTCATGGGCTGTTTCCGGAGAAGCAATAGGTCCGCCCTAAAGCATCAATCGACCGCCATTCCAGATCGGCTCTCGGCTTGCACCTCGCTTGTCCGAAATGATGGTGGTGTTTTGGGGCAAAGGTTCCTTTCAGCCCCTCCCGCGAAGGCTCTAGTCCCCCATCTCGTCGATCGTCCAGCTCAGGGGCCAGCCCTCGGGCGGGCCGGTGATGCCGTCGCAGTCGGTCTTTTCGAGATATTCCATCAGGGTGTAGTTGCCGCTTTCAGCTTCTACCTCGTGGCGCTCGAAGGTGCCGCAGTCGTAGTTGGGCGAGTGGTAGGTGGTGCCCGTCACCTGGCCGCTGCCCGGGTCGTAGAACAGGTTGTTGACCAGGGCATGGTTGGGCTGGTTGAAGCCGGGGGGTGTCTCGAACTCCTTCCACTCGTCCAGCGACGGATCGAACGGAACATGCATCGCCATGTAGTAAGGAACGTTGAGGTCGGCCATCTGACAGGGAACAACCCAGGTCTCCACGTCGCCTTCCGCGTAGTATTGCGCGCCGAAGGCGGGCACCGTTTCCGCAAGCTGACACCCCAGCGTGCGGTAGCCCATCATCTGGATCTCGTCCGGAAGCTCGCTGACCGTATAGACCTGACCAATCCCGCCGCGGTTGACGCCGCTGTTGCTGGTCTCCTGAGAGGGCATGATCGGTGGCGGCAGATCGTCGACGGGTGCCTCGGCAACCGTTTCGGCTGGTGCCGGAGACGGGGCGGGAGCAGGCTGTGCCGGTGACGGGGATGAAGCGGCGGCTGCGGCAATGCCGGTGGCTTTGGCAGAAGGCAAACCTCCCCAGGCCACGATGGCGTCCTGCCGGCCGATGCGACCCTGCACTTCATCCATTTTCAGGAGTGCATGGGTGATGCCGACGAGCGAGACTTCGTAGGTGATCGTGCCTGTGCTACCGCCAAATTCGATCTGGATCGCAGCGTCCTGGCCGAGGCGCAGGTTTTCGATCAGGTCCCGGTCGGCGTCACCACCGAAGGTCATCTCATTGCCGGTGTAGACCTTTGCTGCCTTGCCGAAGAAACCGACATTGTCCTCGTCGCCTTCGATTTCGATCCGGGCGCGCATGCCGGTTTCGAGCGGCGTTTTCGGCCTCAGGGTTACAAAAACCTGCGCGTCTGCCTTGGCGCTGCGTTCCACCTTCAGCCTGAACGCTTCGTCATTGGAACCGGTGCCTTCGGTTTCGGCAATGCAGTAGGTCTTCTCGTTGCAACGTAGCGACCAGTCGCCGAATTCGGTTCTCGCGAGTTCGGCTGCCGCTGGCCCGGCAAGGACCAGCGCGAGCGATGAAAATGCAAGTATTTGTTTTGTCATGTCAGCCCCCTCTGACAATGCCGGCTGGTCGCCGGCCCCCAACCCACCATGACCCTGTGCGACCGCAAGTCAATCGGGCGAAAGACGGATGTACGGAAAGTCGAGGTGACGCGAGGGCACAACCGCATCCGCCAAAATGACGTTGGAACAAAAGCTCCGGTCACTTGTTTTCCTTCGAGTGTTCCAGGCCGTGATCGGTTCGGGAAAGTTCGTTGGGGGGCGAGAGGATGAAAAGAATGACGTCGAGATTGCTTCGAAATTCAACGGCCATGGCGCTTGTCCTGGCGATCGGCTTGCCGCTGCAGCCGGGCCTGCCACGTGCTCAGGAGACGACTGTCGATTGTGCGGCCAATCCGGATCAGGAAGCCTGCAAGAACCAGGAAGCCGCACCTGCGGAAGAAGCGCCAGCCACTGACGCGCCTGCCGAAGAAGCCCCCGCCGCAGAAGCACCTGCTACGGAAGCTCCTGCCGTGGAAGCTCCGGCTGAAGAAGCCCCTGCCGAGCCGGCACCTGAAGAAGGTGCGGTGGAAGAAACTGCCCCCGAAGCTGCTCAGGAAACCCAGGCGGAAGAGCCGGCGCCTGCCGCTACTGAGCCCGTCGCGACGGAAGATGCGCAGCCTGAGGCGAAACCGACAGCCCCCGTGGAAGAGGCAGCTCCCGCCGAGAAACCCGCCGCGCCGGTTGAAGAAACCGCGCCGGTGGAAAAACCCCTGACCGCGGAAGAAACGACCGCGCCGGAGGCAAAGCCGGAAGCGCCTGTCGAAGAAGCTGCGCCCGCGGAAGAGACCGCGGCCGAACCGGCATCCGAACAGCCGGTGGAAGAGCAACCGACTGATGCCGCGGAAAGCGCTGAACCGCAGGTGGAAGAACAGCCGGCGGATGCCGTTTCGACTGAAGCGCCTGCGGCGGAGGAACCCACTGCGCAGGAGAGCACCGAGAAGAGTGCCGAGGAAACCGCCCCAGCAGAGCCGGCTGCGGAAGAAACCGCTACCGATGAAGCTGGTGCCGATCAGAAAACAGCGGAACAGCCGCAGACTTCTGAAGAGATCGCACCTGCTGTCGCCCCGGTCGAAGCCACCGCGGCAGATGAAACCGTGACCGAAGAGCCGGGTGAGCCGATCGCGGCCCAGGCGGCCGCACCGGCGGAAGAACCGGCGGCCGTCGTCTCGGACGACGCTACGGAAGCGCAGCGCGCCGAAATCAAGGCGAAGGAAGAACGCCGCCGTGATGAAGCCCGCGACCGCAGGCTGGAACTGCTTGGTGCCGCGGCTGTTGGTGTCGGCGTCGGCATGCTGATCCCGGCCCTTGGCGGCAAGGTGGTCGAGGATCAGGGTGACCGTATCATCGTCGAGCGGGATGGCGAATATTTCGTGCGCAAGGACGAAAGCAGCCTGCTGCGCTATGGCGATGATGAATTCCATGCCGAACGCCTGCGTGGCGGCCGCACGCGCGAAACCGTCACTCGCACCAACGGCGTGAAGATCATCACCATCCGTGACGAGGGCGGCTATGTGCTTTACCGCTCGCGCCTTCTGCCGGATGGCCGCGAATACGTGCTGATCGACAATCGCGAATTCAACCACCGCCGCCGTAACTACGACCGCGAACTGCCGCCGCTGGAAGTCGGCATCCCGCGCGATCGTTACATCGTGCCGGCGGGCCGAGCGAACTATGACGAGATCTACCAGACCTTCACCGCGCCGCCGGTGGAACAGGTGGAACAGGCCTATTCCCTGCGCGACATTCGTGAAAACGAACGCCTGCGCGACAAGGTGCGCCGGGTGGATCTCGACACGATCACCTTCGACACCGGCAGTGCCGTGGTGCGCCAGAGCCAGGTTCCGCAACTTGAGGACATCGCCCGCGCATCCCAAGCCCTGATCGATCAGGACCCGACAACGGTGCTGTTGATCGAAGGTCACACGGACGCTGTCGGCTCGGATGTTTCCAACCTCGCGCTTTCCGACCGCCGTGCTGAAACCGTCGCCCGTATTCTGGCGGACATTTATGGCGTGTCGCCGGAGAACATGGTCGTTCAGGGCTATGGCGAGGACTATCTGAAGGTCGATACGCAAGGCGCTGAAGAGCGCAATCGCCGCGTGACGATCCGCAACATCACGCCGCTTTTGAGCGCGCGCAGGTAACAGGATAGCGGCGCGGCGCCAAGTTTATTGGCGCCGCGTTTCCTGCCACGAACCGGGCTCGGGACAGGAAAGCCTCGTCAGATGTGGGAAGGCATCATCCCTGCCATAACTGACATTGACAATTCCTGATGGCCCGGCTCATGTGGCCGCACAGATCGGTCCGCGCCGGAATTCTCCGGGTGGTCCGGGATTGATACGATCCGCCCGGCCGACCCTCCGTAGGCGAGCGGCACATACGACAGAACCATTTTCGAAGGTCTTCATGCGACTGACACCCCCTTCCATTATCGTTTTCCTGATTTCTCTGGCCCTTTTCGTTGTCGCGGTGCTCCCCATGCTGGGCGTCGCCGTCCCGAGCATCGGCGTGTCCACCGTCCACCTGCTGATCGGTTCCTGGGCCGTGCTGGCCGCCGGCGTGCTGTTCAAGGGCATCTGAGCGGCTCAGATCTCGTAAGAAGATGAGCGAGCTACGCTCGCGCTGACGCGCTGGATTCCGGATCAGCGTGCAGCCTTGCTGCACTTGTCCGGAATGACGGTGGGTGTGGCCTGGGAATGGTAACCCTGACGATAAAGCCGTTGGTAAAGCCCGCCCGCCGACCGCCTCAGCCTTAGGGCTCCAGAGGCCTAAGGAAACAGGGGGTGCCTCTCATCCCCACTCGTCATTCCGGACAAGCGTAGCGCAGCTGCGCGCAGATCCGGAACCCAGACATATTTCATGCCGCAGGCATGTCCTTAATTCTTGAAAGGCTTGGCGATGCACGGAATAGTCGCACCATGCCCGCTGCCGTCTACATTCTCGCCTCGAACCGCAACGGCACGCTCTATATCGGTGTGACTTCCAACCTTTCGCGCCGCCTCTACGAGCACCAGAACGGCCTGATCGACGGCTTCTCCAAGACCTACGGGGTTACCAGGCTCGTTCATGCAGAACGGTTTGAACGGATGGATGAGGCAATCCTTCGGGAAAAACAGCTGAAGAAATGGCGGCGCAGCTGGAAGATTGACCTCATCGAACGCAGCAATCCGGAATGGCTGGACCTATCGTCGTCGGCGCTCTTGTAAAGCGCCACCCAGACCCCTCGGTTTTCCTGGATACCCGCAGCCTCAACCCACTCACCCGTCCTCCCGGACAAGTGCGGCAACGCCGAACGCTGATCCGGGATCCAGACATCGTCTGCGCCAGAGGCGCGCTCATTTCCCATGGAGAAGGTGACTAAGGAGCGAGCTGCGCTCGCGCTCATGCGCTGGGTTCCGGATCGTCGCGCAGCTTCGCTGCGCTTGTCCGGAATGACTGTGGGGAGGAGAGATCTGCTGGTTTCGCAAGGTCTGACGAGCTGGACCTATCGTCGTCGGCGCTTTTGTAAAGCGCAACGCAGACCCCTCGGTTTTCCTGGATACCCGGAGCCTCAGCCCCACCCACCCGTCCTCCCGGACAAGTGCGGCAACGCCGAACGCAGATCCGGGATCCAGACATTATCTGCGCCGGAGGCGCTCAACTTCTAGGTAGGGAGGACTAAGGAGCGAGCTACGCTCGCACTGACGTGCTGGGTTCCGGATCGGCGCGCAGCTTCGCTGCACTTGTCCGGAATGACGTTGGGGATGAGAGGTTTGCCAGTTCGCCAAGGCATCACGAACAGGAGGCGTTAGCGTCGTAGGGCTGGTCTCGCCGCCGAGCTTATTGTCAAAGACACCTGTCCCTAGCTCCACCCACCCGTCCTCCCGGACAAGTGAGGCAACGCCGAACGCAGATCCGGGATCCAGACATAATCTGCGCCACAGGCGCGCTCATTTCCCATGGAGAGGGGACTAAGGAGCGAGCTACGCTCGCACTGATGTTTAGGGTTCCGGAACGTCGCGCAGCTTTGCTGCGCTTGTCCGGAATGACTGTGAGGAGGAGAGGCTGCGGTCGCCTCGCAGCTTCAGGCTTCCACCGTCATTGCAGGGCTCGACCCTGCAATCCATGCCGTGTCTATTCGACAATCGAAGCTTCTGTGTTGGGCTCCGTCAGGGAATGGATCCCATGGTCAAGCCATGGGATGACGACAAAGCAGGGCGATGCGATCAATCCAAGCCTCGTCATCCCGGTCCGTGGAGCCTTTGAATACCCTCCAGCGGGGGGATTTCTTTACCGTCCCGGACGCCCGCTTTTCTTCGGTCGTCCGCGGTTGCGCTTCTCCTCTGCCGGGTCTTCGTAGGACCCCGCACCGATCTTTGCCCGCACCAGCGGTTTGACCGGGTCTGACGAGCCGAGGGGGACTTCCGTGCGGCCGACGGTCATTTCGTCGAGGGTGTTCTTGCGCACTTTGGCGCTGGGGGTGGGCAGGGCGTTCCGGTCCTTGGTGGCCTGCGCCTTGTCGCGGGCGGTCTGTTTCTTCTTGCCGCTCGCGCCTTCCTTGGTGCCGCCGGCGCCGAACTTGCGGTCGCCCTTGTAGCCGCCGGTCTTGCCGTCGACGTCGGACTGGCGGGCCATGGCGTCGTCGGCGACGGCGAGTTCGGTTGCCTGCAGGCGCTTGATCTCGTCGCGCAGGCGGGCGGCCGTCTCGAAGTCGAGATCGGCTGCGGCATCGCGCATCTGCTTTTCCAGATCCTCGATATGGGCCTTGAGGTTGTGGCCGACGAGGTTGCCTTCCTCGGCGAAGCCGGCGTCGATGGTGACGTGGTCCTGCTCGTAGACGCTTTCCAGAATGTCGCCGATGGAGCGGCGGACGCTTTCCGGGGTGATGCCGTTTTCCTCGTTGTAGGCGAGCTGCTTTTCGCGGCGCCGGTTGGTTTCGGCGATCGCCCGTTCCATGGAGCCGGTCATGTTGTCGGCGTAGAGGATGACCTTGCCGTCGACGTTACGCGCCGCGCGGCCGATGGTCTGGATCAGCGATGTTTCGGAGCGCAGGAAACCTTCCTTGTCCGCATCCAGGATCGCGACCAGCGCGCATTCGGGAATGTCGAGGCCTTCGCGCAGCAGGTTGATGCCGACCAGCACATCGAAAGCGCCGAGGCGCAGGTCGCGCAGGATCTCGATGCGTTCCAGCGTGTCGATGTCGGAGTGCATGTAGCGCACGCGCACGCCGTTCTCGTGCAGATATTCCGTCAGATCCTCGGCCATGCGCTTGGTGAGCGTGGTCACCAGCGTACGGTAGCCTTTCTGGGCCACCTCGCGCACTTCGCCCAGAAGGTCGTCGACCTGGCTGGTAGCCGGGCGGATTTCCACCGGCGGATCGATCAGCCCGGTCGGGCGAATGACCTGCTCGGCAAAGACACCGCCGGACTGGTCCATCTCCCAGGAGCCGGGAGTTGCCGACACCGCGATGGACTGCGGCCGCATGGCGTTCCATTCCTCGAAGCGCAGCGGACGGTTGTCCATGCAGGACGGCAGGCGGAAGCCGTATTCGGCCAGCGTCGCCTTGCGGCGGAAGTCGCCCCGGTACATGGCGCCGATCTGCGGAATGGTGACGTGGCTCTCGTCGGCGAAGACGATGGCGTTGTCCGGCAGATATTCGAACAGGGTGGGGGGCGGCTCGCCCGGCTTGCGGCCGGTGAGATAGCGCGAATAGTTCTCGATGCCGGCGCAGGAGCCGGTGGCTTCCAGCATTTCCAGATCGAACATGGTGCGCTGTTCCAGCCGCTGAGCCTCCAGCAGGCGACCGTGCTGGTTCAGCTCCTCAAGCCGGTGCTTGAGTTCGTCCTTGATCGACTTGATTGCCTGGTTGAGTGTCGGCTTGGGCGTGACGTAGTGCGAGTTGGCGTAGATCTTGACGCTTTTCAGCTCGCCCGACTTCTGTCCCGTGAGCGGATCGAACTCGGTGATCGACTCGATCTCGTCGCCGAACATGGAAATGCGCCAGGCGGTGTCCTCGTAGTGGGCCGGGAACAGCTCGATGGTGTCGCCGCGCACCCGGAAGGTGCCGCGCTGGAAAGCGGCATCGTTGCGCTTGTATTGAAGGGCCACAAGATCGGCGATCAGCTGGCGCTGGTCCATGCGCTCGCCAACCTCGATGGCAAAGGTCATGGCGGTGTAGGTTTCGACCGAGCCGATACCGTAGATACAGGACACCGAGGCGACGATGATGACGTCGTCGCGCTCCAGCAGCGAGCGGGTAGCGGAGTGGCGCATCCGGTCGATCTGCTCGTTGATCGAGCTTTCCTTCTCGATATAGGTGTCCGTGCGCGGCACATAGGCTTCCGGCTGGTAGTAGTCGTAGTAGGAAACGAAATACTCGACCGCGTTGTCCGGGAAGAACGACTTGAATTCGCCGTAGAGCTGGGCCGCCAGCGTCTTGTTGGGCGCCAGGATCAACGCCGGGCGCTGGGTGCGGGAAATCACCTGCGCCATGGTGTAGGTCTTGCCCGAGCCGGTGACACCGAGCAGAACCTGCGTCTGGTCGCCGTTTTCCATGCCTTCCACCAGGTCGGCAATGGCGGTCGGCTGGTCGCCCTTGGGCTCATAGGCGGACTTCAGGACTATCGGCACCCCGCCTTCGGACTTTTCCGGGCGCTCCGGCCGGTGCGGCACCCAGAGCTCGCCGTTCTTGTGCAGGGGGTTGCCGCTTTCGATCAGCGCGGACAGCGCTTCGACGGTCGCCGTGGCACCCTGGTTGCCGGTCAGTTCACCGTACTTGCTTTCCTTGTTCTTCTTCTTGTTGTCTTTCTGGTGCTGCTTGAGCTGCTTTTCGAGGTTTTCGGCCTCTTCCAGCGACATGTCGAGACCGGCCACCGGGTTAAGACCGCCTGCCGCGCGTTCGCGGGCGCTGTCTGCCTTGCCGATGGAGGTGCCGCGCGACGACTTGGTCGGCTTTTCCTTTTTCGCACTTACGGTGGCACCGGCCTTGCGGCCGGACTTCCGTGACGGTGCACCGTCGTTCCGATCCTCTTTTCCCTCACCAGCACTCCGGAGGGCTGCCTTCCTGGGCTCCGGCTTGTCTGCTTCCTGAGATATTTCCGCTGCCCAATCACTGATCGATCCGGACAGGGGCGTTCCCGAAAGTGACTTCTGGGGCGTTTCGCCGAAGCCGTCAGCAGAAGTCGTTTCGTCGGAGGAGGATTTGGTCGGGCGCTTGCTCATGACCGCAATATGGTCCGGTTGCACGCGTGAGGAAAGGGGGTGGTTGCGGGTTTGTTCCGCTTTTTGCCACTTCCTGTCAGTCTCCTGACATAAGGCTGTCAGGAAGTCCGCCGACAGACGGAGGTCAGTGGATGAAGATCAGAAAAAAATCGGCCCGCGAAGGGCAGGTGGTGCGGGCCGATGGAAAAGTTGGACATTGGCCGTTTGATGGGGCCTTGGCCAGTATTGGGCCGGCATCTCGCCCTGTCCGGAAGGTGAGAATGACAGGGCGAGATGCCGGGCAGTTCAGTTCACGACCTGGAGTGCGGTCACCAGGCGGTCGCCGGACACTGTTGTCGTGAAGGTGATCAGGACTTCCGATCCGATCATCAGATCTTGCGAAATGAGCGTATCGGTCAGAAGAAACCTGGACCCGTCTTCTAGGGAAAACAGGCCTTCGAAGGGATCGATGGACAGGATCGTACCTGCGATTTCATCTGCGAGCGCGGACCGAAGGCTGTGCGGGGGCAAAGTCAGCAACAACGGCGCCGTCGCAATCGCGATGAGCCATTTTGGCATTCACGTCTCCTTGTGCAAAAGGGGCGTCAGGAACCGGTCTCGGGGGCTTCGCGGATCCTGGAAAATGAAGGCGGCGCACCGTCAGCCTCCGTCAGTCCGAGGCAGTTTCGTGGCGCAGTGGCATGACGCTGGCTTAGGGCTGAACCTCTATGGAGAGGATCGAGTCGACGCCGTTTTCCGAGCCATTGTAGTGAATGGTGACGGTCTTTCCCGCAGCCAGGGTGTCCGGCACAGCGACGGAGCTGGAAATTGTCTGGAACTGTGTCTTGTCGCTCAGAACAAGCGTACGAGTTGCCGGGTTCCAGGTCTCTACGGAAGCGGTCACGCTGTCGGCAGCTGCGGGCGCCAGGCCGGCAGCAAGGAAGGCAGCACCAAGGACAAAGCCGCGAATGGCCATTGCAGATATCCTTTCAAGGACAGAGATGTTTGAAGGTGCAGTGGTTTCGCGGCCATGACGGCTTGTTGCCAATGTCATGACGGCTTGGGTTCTCTATCCATCTCATGCCTTGGGAAGTCCAAAAGCACTGCCTGGTGAGTGGCTTACGCGGGACGCGCTTGACCCTGCTGACGTGGATTCAGCGCTTGGATTGCGGCGGAAATTTGTTCGAAATCGGGGGTGCAAAAAATATTGTCTGACCAGGTTTCCGGCAGGGTTTAGAGCGCCTTTTCGGCGGGATTTTCGCCACGTTTGGGCGCGTTGGAGGCCCAGGTACACGCGCCGGAAAATACACCTGCAATGGGTGATGTGCCCACGTGAGGCTGTTGTTTCTCTTTGTAAATCTTTTGCGTGCTGCGTAGTTTGCTGAATATTCGGGGTTTCAGTCTCGTGCTATAATCGGCTCCATCAGATCACAAGCAGACAAGCTGCATCTTGCGCGGAGGAGGCGAAAGATGAGACTGAGAACTATTGTTGAAATCACGCTGATGACCGGCATGTTTTACGCGGTAACCCCGGCAGGGGCCGATCCGCTGGACCTGACCCATCAGCCGGATCTGACAGCAGCGAAAGTTGTCCTTGCAAGCCTGGAGGGCGGGCTTGAAGTGCCGCCGATGCCCAACATGTCGCCGCGCCTGTCCGGCGCAGTGGAGCTGCCGGGGTCATCGACGGACAAGGGTCCGTTGATGCAGGTTGCCGGCCGTTGCGGTTCATCGGAGTATTACTGCGACTCGCCCGGTTTCCTTTATTGCTGCGGCAATTCCTCGGAAGGGTTCTACTGCGCTGCCGATGTCAACGGCTGCACGAAGTAACACCCGGTCGCGTCCGCCCACCCCACGGGCGGGCTAGCGGCAGTCGCAAACGGACATGCGTCCCTGCACGGTGGTACGCCACTGGCCGCTCCAGCTGAGACCGTTGCCAAAGCAGATGCCGGGGCATTTGCCCTGCGCATCGGCGTTGTTCCAGATCGGCCCGGCCTGAATTTCACGTCCGGGGCTGGCCTTCTCGCAAGCACAGACCGAAATCTGCCCCTGTACCGTCGTATGCCACTGCCCATTCCAGCGCGCTCCCAGCCCGCCGCAGACACGCGGACACTTCGCCTGCGCGTCACCATTGTTCCAGATCGGCCCGGCCTCGACGTTGTAGGTCTGTGCGCTGGCGGGAAGTGAAATGAGCAGGAAGAAGAGCGCTGTGAGCAGCTTCGGCAATCGCATCGGGACCTCCGTAGACAATCGATCCGCCAGAGCTTCCATTACCTCTCGCCGTGTGTCGACCGGGAAGTTCTGTGTGAACGGGTTTCTCGCACGGTGTGGCCCTGCTTCGGCAGGGCCACGATCGGGGATCGCGGTGTCCGTGGGGCGGTCTCTGGAAAATTTTGAGGTCAGAGGCTTACTGGATCCCCGCCTTCGCGGGGATGACAAGCAGAGCGTGGTGGGCCATTGGGCTTAAAGGCGTACGGGGTTGTCTCGCTCAGCATTGTCATCCCGGTTTGGCGCAGCCAGGACCGGGATCCAGTAGTCCTTGGAGCCGGTAAATGGACATTCGCGAGGCCAGAGGATTACTGGATCCCCGCCTTCGCGGGGATGACAAGGAGGGGGGATGGGCCATGGGGCTAAAAGGCGGGTGGGGCTGTCTCGCTGAGCATTGTCATCCCGGTTTGGCGCAGCCAGGACCGGGATCCAGTACCCCTTGGAGCCGGTAAGTGTAAACACAAGAGGTCAGAGGCTTACCGGATCCCCGCCTTCGCGGGGATGACAAGGGTAAGCGAGCCGGTCCAGGAAGAAAGCGGGTTCACTCTCCCCGCGGATACCTCTGGCTTTCTTCCACGATGTTCAGGTCCATGTGGTTGCGCATGTAGCGTTCGGAGGCTTTTTGCAGGGGCTGGTAGTCCCAGGGGAAATAGGCGCCGTTGCGCAGAGCTTCGTAGACGATCCAGCGGCGGGCCTGGGACTGGCGCACTTCGGCGTCGAAAGCGGCCATGTCCCATTGTTTCCCTGCGATTTCGGCAAAACGCACGGCGGTCGCGGCATGGGCCGGGTCGGCGGCGAGGTTGGTCAGTTCGTGCGGGTCGTCCGTCACGTTGAAGAGCAGCGGCGGGTCGAGTTCACAATGGATGTATTTCCAGTCGCCCTCCCGGATGCCGACCAGCGGAGCGTAGGAGGCTTCGGCGGCATATTCCATCAGCACCGGTGCGGTACGGGCTTCGCCTTTTGCCAGCGGAACCAGGCTAGTGCCGTCCGTCCAGGGCATGATCTCGCTCATGTCGATGCCGGCGAGGTCGCAGACGGTCGGCAGAACGTCGAGCGTGCTGACCGGATCGGAAATGTGCTTCGGCGCGAGATCCGCGTCGGCAACCATCAGGGGCACGCGGGCCGAGCCTTCGAAGAAGTTCATCTTGAACCACAGGCCACGCTCGCCCAGCATGTCGCCATGGTCGGAGACGAACAGGACGGTGGTGTCCTCGGTCAGGTCCATCGCGTCGAGCGCGTGCAGGATTTCGCCGATCTTGTCGTCCAGATAGGTGATGTTGGCGAAATAGGCCTGTCGCGAGCGGCGGATGTCTTCTTCGGTGATGTTGAAGTTGCGCCAGTCGTTGGCATCGAAGATGCGCTTTGCATGGGGGTCGTGGTCGTCGTAGTCCATCGCCGGAACCTGCGGCAGCAGGTGCTCGCAGTCCTCGTAGAGGTCCCAGTACTTCTGGCGGGCGACATAAGGATCGTGCGGGTGGGTGAAGCTGACCGTCAGGCAGAACGGGCGGTCGTATTTGCCGCGGCCGTAGTCGTGGATCTTGCGCACGGCCTGGAAGGCGACATCGTCGTCATATTCCATCTGGTTGGAAATCTCGGCAATGCCGGCGCCCGTGACTGACCCCATGTTGTGGTACCACCAGTCGATACGCTCGCCCGGCTTGCGGTAGTCCGGCGTCCAGCCGAAATCGGCCGGATAGATGTCGGTGGTCAGCCGCTCCTCAAAGCCGTGCATCTGATCCGGACCGACGAAATGCATCTTGCCGGACAGGCAGGTGGTGTAACCGGCGCGGCGGAGATGATGGGCATAGGTCGGGATATCGGAGGCGAATTCGGCGGCGTTGTCGTAGACGCCCGTACGGCGTGGCAACTGGCCTGACATGAAGCTTGCGCGCGCGGGCGCACAGAGCGGCGAAGCGGTGTAGGTGTTCTCGTAGCGAATCGAACGGGCGGCAAGTTTCTTCAGGTTTGGTGCGTGCAGAAACTCCGCCGGGCCGTCCGGAAACAAGGTTCCGTTCAACTGGTCGACCATCAGGATCAGGATGTTCTTGCGCTTTCCCATGCTGCTTCTCCGCCGCGGGTGAGGACCTTGCCGCAAGTGTTAGCTTTTTTTTAATTGAGCGATCAATCAAAAACGGCATAGTATGAAAAACAGGCGTCTTGGTGGCTGGCAATTCTGTCCGGGTCAAGGACGTTCAGGGCAGATTTCTTTCGCGCGGAAACGTTCACGCGGCGTCATTTCCATAATGAGGACATCAAAAAGAGGGGACATGAAAATGGGAAATCTTAACAAGCACATCCTGCAGTCCGGGGTCTCCCGGCGCAGCATCCTACAAGGTGCGGCAGCGATCGGCGGAGCGGCTGTTGCCGGTCAGTTCGCGATCGGTCCGGCAGCCGCGCAACCCAAGAAGGGCGGCACGTTCAGGGTTGGCATCGCCGCCGGCAACACCAGTGAAAACTATGATCCCGGCACCTGGGACAATGTCTTCGTGCAGGTGTTCGCCACATCCCGTCATGGCTACCTCATCGAGATCACCGCAGATGGTACCCTGGTGGGCGAAGTGGCGGAAAGCTGGGAGCCGTCTCCCGATGCCACGGTCTGGACCTTCAAGATCCGCCCGGGAATCGAGTATCACAGCGGCGGCACGGTCAAGCCGGAAGACGTGGTGGCCTCGATCAACTATCACCGCGGCGAAAACAGCACCTCGGCGGCGAAGCCTTTCGTCGACCCCATCAAGGACATCAGCGTCGACGGCGACAGTGTCGTGTTCACGCTGGAAGCGGGCAATGCCGACTTCCCGTTCGTGGTCAGCGACTATCACTTGCCGATCATGAAATCCTCCGATGGCAAGATCGATCCGACCAGCAGCGACGGTTGCGGTCCCTACAAGGTCACCAACTACCAGCCGGGTGTCATTGCCGAGCTGACCAGGAACGAGAACTACTGGAAGACCGACCGGGCGCATTTCGACGATGTCAAGCTGCTGACCATCGTTGACCCTGCAGCGCGTCAGTCAGCACTCCTGACCGGCAATGTCGATGTCATCGATCAGGTGGACCTGAAGACCGTCGGTCTGTTCAAGCGTTCGCCGAACGTCACGATCCTGTCGACCACGGGCACGCAGCACTACACGTTTGCCATGGACACGCGCACGGCACCCTTTAGCGACAACAATGTACGTATGGCGCTGAAATATGCTGTCGATCGCCAGGAACTGGTCGACAAGATCCTGTTCGGCTACGGGGCGGTTGGGAACGATCATCCGATCAGCCCGTCAAACCGCTTCTTCGCGGACGACCTGGAGCAGACCACCTACGATCCCGACAAGTCGAAATACTACCTGAAACAGGCCGGTCTCGATTCCCTTGACGTCAGCCTTTCAGCGGCTGATGCGGCCTTCGGCGGTGCCGTCGATGCGGCCGTGCTGTATTCAAACAGCGCGAGCAAGGCCGGTATCAACATCAAGCCGACGCGCGAGCCGAATGACGGTTACTGGTCCGATGTGTGGATGAAAAAGCCGTTCTGCGCGGTCTACTGGGGCGGACGTCCGACGGAAGACTGGATGTTCTCCGTGGCCTATGCGTCAGGTGCTCCCTGGAACGATACCTACTGGGAGAACGAGCGTTTCAACCAGTTGCTGAAGACGGCACGTTCCGAGCTTGATGAAACCAAGCGCGCCGATATGTACCGCGAAATGCAGAACCTGGTGCGCACCGACGGTGGTGTGATTATTCCGATGTTCGCCAGCTACGTCATGGCGCACAACGAAAAGGTCCAGCATCCGGAAAAGGTTGCCGCCAACTGGACCCTGGACGGTTTCCGCGCCGTCGAACGCTGGTGGTTCGCTTAACAGAACCAAGACGGCTTCTGCAGCCGTTAAGGCGAAGGTGGTGGAAACCGCCTCGCCGGATCGACCTTCAAAGCGCTCCTGTTTGGGGCCTTTCCAACGGCCGGCCGGGCAAGTCCCGCCGGCCGCTTTTTTTCAATCGGACGTTTCCGAAATCAATTGTTGGCGAAAGGCCTCGACGTTGACGATCAGGCCCGGCAGCAACCATTGAAACAGCCGCACCACATCGCCGACCGGCTGCGCGTTGGTGTCGCGGGCAATTGCCGCTTGCAGGATTTCCGGTGTCAGTCCGCCAGGGTTGGGCAACGTCCGGGCAAGGTCGACCGCGCAGTCGTGAACGCGTTCGCAGGCCTGGTCATAGTCGGTGGTTTCGATCTGAGGACGCAGTGCATTCCACGCGAGGCGAAAGTAGCTCGGCCAGCGGGCAATGGCACGATAGTCGGTGTTCACGAACGGCAGGCCGAGCGTGCGCATGATGTCGTCGTAGACATCACGCGTCTGGCTGTCGACGTGGTGCATTTCCATGAGCACCGGTGCTCCAAGTCGCCGCGGCCCGTGTTCGCTGTCGTAGGGTGAAATGGTGCTGCTTTCGCGAAGGTCATGGTTCTCGATCAGAAGCCGGGCAGCTGTTGCTATCAGGAGATAGGGCATGTTGCCGTGGGAGAAGACCTCGATCTCGTCTCTTATCCGCTCGAGTTCCTGATCCGCATACCCGCGTTTGCGCAAATCCCTTGTAATTTCCGGAACCGAAAAGGCGGCAACTTCCTGCTCTGCACATGATCTCAGCTCCGCGCAGGCTGCAACGAATTCCCTGCTTCCGGCAAGGTCTCGCAGTCCACCCCACAAGGCGGCGTAGAAGTTCGGATATTGTGCAAAGGCCATCGTCACCACGCCCATCCATGGCACTTGCAGCACGGCCTTGGTGTCTTCGTAGACAGCGCGCAGCGCTTCGTCGGCACGGATCTCCGGAACCGTGGTCACCTGTGGCAAGGGGGAGGGCTTGCGGCGTTGTAGGGTCTTGCTAGCCTGTTCGGCAACCATCGCCGCCAGTGCCTGAAGTCCCGTTTCATAAATGCCGGCAACCACGGAACGTGCCTCCTCTTCTGAAGCGCCTTCAGCATCGAACCTTCCCGACCATTCCACTTCGCAGCCGTTGCCGGTCGCAAGGACCCGGAAAGTCGAAGTGTAGTCGCGCACGGGAAGGGGGCCAGAGAGGATGCGGTAGCTGTAGGTTCCGGGAACCGTTCCGTCGTCGGTCCGAGCTTCCTGGAGTATCGCGCCGTCCGGCAAGGTCAGGTGGCGCACCGTGCCGGAAGGTGTTTCGCTCGTCTTGCAGTCCGAAACGGCCGGATGCCATGCACCGATCTGGTCAAAACCACCTGCAAGCTGTCGCACGAGGTCCGGATGGACCGGCAGGGCTTTTTTTCGGTGAACGTCGATCATCGTCTTCCTCCCGTTCAAGTTTGGGCAATCGTGAAGTGGCGGCTGTTCATTGGTCGGGTTTGGTCGCGTCATCGGGCTGACGCGACCGGGCCGTTTGTTCAAGCGCCCATCTGCTGTGCGTTGTATTGGGTAACCTGCGGGAAATCATGCTCCGGGTCTGCCACGTGCCGCACATATTGGATCAGGGTGTAGATCCCGATGATCCCGATGGTTTCCAGAAGGGCCTTGTCGGAAAAACCGGCCTGCCGGACTGCATCAAGCGTCGGGGCGGTCACCTGACCGCGGTTGCGGACGACTTCATTTACGTAGTCGAGCAGGGCCTGCGTCCGCGCATCCTCTGCGCGGCCTTCCATTGCGGACAGCATCTCGGTTTCGCTGCCGCCGTGCATCTGGCCCACTTTCATGTGAACGTTGACACAATAATCGCAGCGATTGAGTGCGGAAACGAGCATGGCTACCTGTTCGACCTCCTTGCCCGTCAGTTCTATGCCGTCGTTGACGCCGGCATTGAGCGCAAGGAAGCCCTTCAGCACATTGGGGGCATTGCCCGTGACCTTGAAGAGGTTGATGACGCCGCCGAATTGCCGCTTGGCCTCATCAAACGCCTCCTTCGTGGCTCCTGTTGCCTGGTTGGGTTCGATTTGAAGCATGTTTGGCATTTGTCGTTTCCTTTCGTGTGTCAACTGACCGACCAGTCAAGTGATGTTTAAACGTGCTCGGACGTCCGGTGTTTGCCGCAACTGGCGGCGGTTAGGGTTTAAGGCTGTTCAGATGAGAGAGGGCGCCGGGGGCAAGAAGGGTGATGTGCGATGGGTCGTTCTGCGCCTTGGCCAGCAGAAGCCCACCCTGAATGAGGCCGATGACGACATCTGCTCCCTTGTCGCAATCGATCCTGGCGAGTGAACCGGTCTCGATGAGCTGGTGCAGGATATCGCGCACGGGGGCTTTCCAGGTCGTCAGTGCATGTTTGATGGCCTCGCGTACAGGGATATCCACGGCCCCGAGTTCCAGGCTCATGTTTCCGACAAGACACCCCTGGGCAAACCCGTGCCGGACTTTCCAGTCCCGGTTTGCCCTGGCCGGAACGTCGAAGAGCTGGCGGAGCTTGTCTTCCGGTGCTGCGTCACTGTCGGCAATGTCGCGGAAAGCTTGTCCGAAAGACGTGGCATATCGTTCGATCGCCGCAGCCAGAAGATCCGACTTCGAAGGGAAGTAGTGGTACAACGTTCCCTTGTTCACCCCGGCGCTCTTGCAGAGTTCCGTGGTGCCGACGGCGCCGAAGTTGCGTCCCAGAAAGAGCTCGGTGGCGGTGTCGATGAGAATGTCGCGTGTCGTGGTCATGCGGGATTGATATTTCCAACTGACCGATCAGTCAATTGATTGACGCTCACTCCAAGTTCACGACGTTGCGAGGTGGGTCTTGTCGTCTTCAGGTCTGGATGCCTCGAAAACGGCCGAACCGGAAGAAGATTGACCCCTGTCAGCAATGCAGCTCCGTGTCGCCAGATTTGATTTAGTTAAAAAAGACGCTTGACCTGGAGTGCACTCCAACCGGTACCTGAGAGAAATCGTTCCGTTCGGAGACTGACATGCGGATTGGCGACCTGGCCGAGAAATCGGGACTTTCCACCGACACCCTGCGCTACTACGAAAAGATCGGCCTTCTGCCGCGTCCCTTGCGGGACGGTGGTGGGCGGCGGGTCTACGATGCAACGATCCTCAGGTGGATCGACTTCCTGGACCGGCTGAAATCGACCGGTATGGGCATCAAGGACCGGCTGCGTTATGCGGACCTGCGTACAAAGGGCGAAGCTTCGTTGACGGAGCGCCGGAAGCTGCTGGAAACGCACAGGGGAAAGGTTGTCGGCGATATTGCCCGGCTCACAGAGATGCTGGACGTCCTGGACGATAAGATTGATCTCTACAGAAGGATGGAAGCGGGTGAGACCGTTGATCCGGCCTTCGAAAGCTGCGCCCGGACCGAACACGGCGCGCCGCCAAGCAAGGAAGCTCCGAAACATGAGCACCGCCCTGGAGCGCGGCCGCGCGCTGACGCAGAAACTTAACCCCGACCTGGAAGCCATTCTCAGCGATCGTTACGACGATCTTCTGCCCGGATTTTCCAAAAGCCTGATCGAATGGGCTTACGGACGGCACTATGCCCGGGAGGGCCTCGACCTTAAAACACGCCAGTTGTGCACCATCGCGGCCCTGACCGTACTTGGCGGGCAGACGGCTCCGCAACTCAAGATCAACATTGAACACACGCTTGCCGCCGGTGCGGACCGAAAGGAAGTCGTCGAGGCGATCTGGCAGATGGCCGTCTATGGCGGCCTGCCGGCAGCGATCAACGGCCTCAACGCGGCCCGGGAGGTGTTTGAGGCGCAGGATGCAGCGTAATGGGATGTAAGCACACAGCGTTGTCGCCAAGATAAAACCCGCCGTGGTCATCCCGGATCTTCGCTGCGCTGCGTCCGGGGTGACTAAAGACAGTCAGGTGCAAGGCGATTGGATACCGATGGCGCCGATATCCAATTTCTGCAGAAGCCCCAACTCAGGCTGCGGCGACATCCTGCAGGAACCGGTCGATCCGTGTGGTGACTTCGGCAAGTTGCCGGGTGGCTGCACCGGTAATCTCTTCCACTTCACGGGCCGACAGACTGGTTTCGCTGGAACCTCGGGAGAGATCGCCGATATTTTCCGATACGCTTGCGGTCTGGCCTGCAGCCTGGGAGACGCCGGTGGAGATTTCCGCGGTGGCCCCGGCCTGCTGTTCGACGGAGCTTGCCATGGCGGCTGCGGTCTCGTTGACGGACTCCATCATTTCCATGATCGCGCTGATCGCGTCCACGGCGCCGTTGGTGGCCTGCTGGATTTCGGACACCTGGCTGGAAATTTCCTCTGTTGCCTTGGCCGTCTGACCGGCGAGTGACTTGACTTCCGAGGCAACCACGGCAAACCCCCGCCCGGCTTCGCCGGCGCGTGCGGCTTCGATGGTCGCATTGAGCGCGAGCAAGTTGGTCTGCTCGGCAATTTCCTGGATGAGCTGGACTACGGCACCGATGCGTTCGGCAGCCGCCGACAGGCCCTTGATCTGGTCGTTGGAAGTGCGGGTTGCCCCTGCAACTTCCTCAACGCGCACGAGGGTGTCGTTGACCTGCCGGCCGACCTCCTGAACGGAAGCGCTGAGTTCCTCCGTGGCGGCTGCGATGGTCTGGACATTCTGGCTGGCCTGGCTGGAGGCGGTGCTGACATCTTCGGACTTGCCAGTCGTCGTGCGGGCAATCTCGGAAAGCTGCTCGGCCGTATTGTCGAGCTGATGCATGTTGCCGGTCACCGTGGCGAGTGCCTGCTCGATATCCTGACGGAACGAGGCGACAAGCGCATCGACGGTGGCCTGGCGCTGGCGGACACCTTCCTGGCTTGCAAGGGTTTCTTCTTCCAGCCGCATCCGTTCGATTTCCCGGTCACGGAAGGTTGCGACGGCCTGAGCCATGTGACCGATTTCATCCTTGCGGTTTGCAGCCGGAAGATCGAGAGCCGTATCGCCGTCCCTCAGTTTGAGCATCGCGCCGGTCAGGCCCCGGATCGGGCGGATGATGGCAGTGGAGAGCAATACGACGAAAGCGATGCCCAGAAGCAGTGCCAGGGCAAGCGTAATGGTGATCTGCGTTTGAGCACCGACGGCGCTTGCCAGTGCGGTTGCACCGGAATTGGCGCTGATGATTTCTGCCTGTTCCGTCAGGGAGGAGGCGGCGGCGGCAAAGGATTGTTCGCTCGCGCGCAGTGCCGCTGTCGAGGTGACGACTTCGGCAAAGGTGGCTTCCAGTTTCGGCAAGGCATCGCCACCGGCGGTAACAAGCGCCTTGAGTGGACCATTGAGAAGATCATTCAGAGCCTTGTCAGACGTGTTCTTGCCGGCTGAGGTTCGCACCGTGTCCAGATTGCCCAGTTCCGTGCGGGCATCGCCCAGATAGAGCTGGAATGTATCGGCGGCGTTTTGCGAGGATGTGTTCAGATAGTCTGAATAGGCGCTGCGGATGCCGAGTACGCTACGCGCCACACTCTGGGTGTAGTTCGACAGAAGCGCGATATCGGCGCTCGCCTTGTCGAAGTCCCGCAGTTCCTTCGTCAGGTCGTCAATCGGTGCTTCGGCGGCCTTGATGATCGTGTCGGCAAGGGTGATCAGTTCAAGGATGGCCGGTTCCAGTTTGTTTTTCCAGGCGCCCTCTTCCGGGGACTTCAGGTGCGCTTTCAGAAGCTTCTCAAAGGACTTGGAGCTTTTGGTGAGGTCCTTGACGCTGTCCTTGATCGTGTCTGTCTTCACCGTGCGGCGAACCGCCTTCGCGTCCTTGTCGAGGGCATCCACCCGGTCCGCCAGTTTCTTTGCCAGGGTCTTGTCTGGTGTTGCCGCAAAGGTTTCGGCTTCCTGCGCCAGCACCACAGTGGTGATGCGCATGTTGCTGAGCCGGGGGCTGACGTTGGACAGGTTGGTCATCTTGCCTTCGTTGGTGATGGCAAGGGCGGATCTGTAAGCGGCAAGGGCCTTGTATTCCTCGAAGGCCTTGTTGGTGGTTGCAACCAGTTCGGAGGTGAGGGTGTCGAGGTTCGCAGCCGCTGTGTCACGGCTTTGCCGTGTGTCGCGCAGCGTCGCAAAGCCGGTCTCCAGATCGCCGACGATGCTCGCGAACTGCGTTGCCGCCTGGGGTTGGCTTTCAGACAAGGCGAGACTTTCCTGCGAAATCAAGCCAATGTCTGCAGCAACCGCTTCCGCCGTCTGGCTGCTGCCATCGCGACTGAATGTCTGGGCGTGGGACAGCAACCGGGGGACGCTCCCCAGAAGTTCGTTGGCGGTCTTCGCCACCGTAACCGAGTTCTTGACCTCAGAGCTTGCGAACAAGCCCCCCGCACCGACCCCGATGGCGCACAACAGCATGGCGCCGAAGCCGATCTGCAGCTGGGTCTTGATTGGCCAGTCGAAAAAGGGGCGCTGCCGTGCCGGTTGTCCGGCCCGCTCATGCCTTGTTGCTGAGGGCTCGGTTGCAGTCTTCCTGAAAGGAAGGTTCACGAACTTCATTCTTGAGCTCCGGACGTTGTCTTGCCGAAAGCATTTTGAATTGAAAGTTTTAAGAAGACCCAAAAGAGACTTGCATTAATTATGGGCGGTCTTTTGTGTGCTTGTTGTGCAGGTAAGACTTTGGAAAGTAGTTTTCTGAAGTTATGCAACTTTTCGAGGTGGTTGCTCTGCAGCAGAGATAAATTGTCTATTGCGTCAATCGCTTGGGGTTGTTTTGTGGCGTTTTCTGAAGACGTGCGTTCAAAGCTGACTGCAGGCGATCGGTAACGGACTGGTCGATATGTGAGTTGCAGGCCAAAGCAAGTTCGACGGTCTGCAGGGTCAGCAGTTTCTCGATCTCCACCCCTTCCAGTTCTGCGACATAGGGAGCCGAAATCAGGCCACCCAGCCAGAGCTTGGTGTGACCTGACCGCAGCATGTTCGCATTGAGCCCATCTTCGTCCACCAGCACAAGATGGGGATGGCCGGCGTCCTGAAGTTCATTGGTGCTGGTCCAGCCGCCGACGGCTCCTGTCGAATAGCCGAAACTGTCTTCGACTGTCGAAAGTTCTATGGAACTGCCCTTCAAAGCAAAAAGGCCGTATCCGTCGATTTCCAAAGGTCCGACCCAGGTGAAATTCGGTTCGCGTTCCTGAGTGCGCCACAGGGCCATGAAACAATGGTTGGCGTTGCTCTCCACCGCATTCAACCCGCGTTTGAACGGCCGCATGTGCATCTCGACCGTTATGCCGGCGTCATCGGCGAGATCTTGTACAAGTTGGGTGACAGTTCCCGAGATTTTCCCGTCTTCACCAGGGAAATAGAGCGGTTTGTAGTCCTCGGTATAGATGACGATTTCAGGTTCGCTGGTCTCCACTGCAGAACTGGTGCTTGCTCCGGCAAGCGATAGTAGTGCCAAAAATAACAGTGATAACCTGATGTGCATGAAGGCTCCGGTTCATGCGTCCTGTCTCGAAGTTTCTTGCCGAAAGCTGCGCTTCGGATGCCACAGTATACATATTCGCGACTTCAAGAAGTCAATTCACTTGAGCGCGTCCGGCCTAGTCTTTCCTGTCCTGGCGGTTGCTGTGGCCGAGGTCCTTCTCCGGCCAAAGCAGGTCACGAAGCCGTTGTTTCAGCACCTTGGCCTCCGGAAAGCCTCCATCTGTCTTGCGGTCCCAGACAAGTTGACCGTCGCAGACGATTGTGAAAATGCCTCCGGTCCCCGGAACAAGGGTGACAGCACCGGCTTCTTCCGAGAAGGTGGACAGGATTTCCTGCGCCATCCATGCGGAGCGCAACAGCCAATTGCATTGGCGGCAGTAGGTGATGATGATATGGGGCGATGGGACGTTCGTCATGGCGTCCGGCCAGCTCCTTTGTTTCGCTCGATTGTTCCTGCTTGTGCCACAGCTTTCCTCTGACGCGCCAGACACCATTTTGCCGGACATCCAGGAGGCCTATGAACGGCATCAGGACCTGCAACTTGTTTGTGGCGCTCCCCTGTCAGCCCGGCCCCAGCCTGGGCTGACAAACCGTGTGTTCAGGCTGGAGGCTGAGAAGGGCACGTTCTTCCTGCGGCTTCCCCGTCTGGAAGCGGCAGGCAACATCGACAGGAAGGCAGAGGCAAGAAACCTGATGCTCGCCGCTGCGACTGGAATTGCCGTGCCACCGGTATTTTGTGATGCGGAGGCCGGCATTCTGGTGACCCGCGCCGTCGAGGTCACCGGCAGCCCTGCCGATCTTTCGGAGCAGCCGTCGTACAGCCTGGCCCGTGCACTCGGCGAGGCATTGGGGCAATTGCATGGGTCCGGTGTGACTTTCGAAGGGCTGCTCGATCCGGACAGCGTGCTTCAGGCGCAGTGGCAAGGTCTTCGGGACGCAGTTCGGTGCCGGGAGGAAATGACCGGGCTGGAAATAGTGTTGCAGCCGATCGGTGCCGGCACCGCTGGTGGTACTGACCGGGTGCTTGTTCCGAGCCATGGCGATCCATCCCCCGGGAACTGCCTCATGTCATCCGACCAGCTCTGGCTGATTGACTGGGAATTTTCAGGCATGTCGGATCCCGCCTGGGATCTTGCCTACGCCGTTCTGGAGCACGAGATGAGTGCGGATGAGGAACAGGTATTCCTGAAAGCCTATGCAGCAACGGGCGCTGCGGTGCCCGAGGCCGATCGTCTTGGTGTCATGAAAGCCAAATGCGACGCCGTGTCGGCCCTCTGGGCACTGGAGCAGCTGGCGGCGGGGCGAGACGAGGACGTGTTTCTTCCCTTTGCACGGCAGCGGCGGGGCCGGGCGCTCCGGCAACTGGCCCGTCTTTCCTGAGCGCCCGGAAACAGCACCGAAGGCTTGAAGGCCGGGATCAGTTGAGCGGATCCGGCCACTTTGGATCAGCCAGGCACTGGCTGTATCTGTTCGACATCCGGTTGCGCAGAGACTGGTTTTCGGGCTCCGCCAGAAGCTGGTCCCAGATGCCATCCGATTTCAGATATTCAAGCGTACAGCCGCAAGCGGCTTCGCAGATTTCTGTCGTGGCGGTCGTACCCTGGCAGGAAACCGTGCAATTGCGCACGAAGGCATTGGCGGAGCGGTCCATCTCCGGGCCGATCTGCGTTGCCGTCCACACAAGGCCGAACAGCAAGGGCTGATGCAGCAGATAGACTGGCAGGGAATGGCGGCCGAAGAACCGCGTCAGCCGGCCGGGACGGCTGGCGAATGTCAATCTGGACAGCGTCTGCCACAGATTGATCTTTCGGAAAATCTTCGAGATGGCGACGCCCGCCAACGTCACTCCGGCCCAGGGCGCCAGCGGCACATAATCCACACTGGCAAAGTCCGGTGTGCCGAGCCCTGTCCACAGCCAGAGCTGGCCGTCGAGGGCGGGCGAAGCTGCCCAGAAAGGCAAAGTGAAAACGAACGCCGCAGCAAGCCCGGCAAAGACGAACGGAAGGCGCGTGAAGGGAAGGGCGATCACGCTGGACAAGGCAATGGAATGGAGAATGCCGAAGCGGACAAAGGTATCGCCGAAAGTGAAATAGGTGACCAGCGACACGGCGGCAGCGGCTGCGACGATCACGGCAAGGCGCCGCCAGAAGGCATGCCAACGGATGCCCAGGTGGTGGGCGAAATCCAGACTGACGCCGGCCAGAAGGAGGAAGCTGCCCGCGATCGAGGCGGCGAACATGCGCCAACCTGTGCCCTGGGCAACGGGCCAGTCGACATAGGCAAACCAGGAAAGGTCCCAGGAGAAATGGTAGATCGCCATGGCGACAACAGCGAGGCCGCGGGCAAGATCAAGCACGGCCAGACGCGTTGAACGCATTAAGGAACTCTCTGAACGATGACCGGTACCGGTTTCGAGCGGTAGTGCCGGTATGGATTAGCTGCTGAACGCCACGACCAGTGTCGTGATCAGGGCCGACGCAGCGAGCATTGCGCCGACATATGGCCATGGAGACGGACGATGGACGGTAAACACGTCTTGGTTCGCCGGGTCTTGCAGCATGCCCTCAACTCCCTTGTCCCACCACGAAGTGGGGCAAGAGTGGGCCAAATGTCCGGCACCGAAAAGATAGTAAATCAATTGCTAACCGGTTTTCCCAAGGAAAACGACCTGATGTGGAAGACCCGGCAAAAATGACCTAGCCAGCTTGACCCGCCGAACGTCTTGAAGCCCGGGCGAAAACAGCGCTGTATCGGCTGTCAGAGGTCAAGCGCGTCGAGACCGGCTTCCAGGTGATCGGCCAGGAGCGGCATGCCGAGAAGATAGGTTGCTGTCGAACCGACGGCGCGCTCGCGTGCCTCGTCGACCGCTTGCTGGAAGTCTTCAGCCTCGAAGTCACCGCGGCCGATCCAGGAGATGGCCACCAGTTCGGCAGCTTCATCCACGTTGAGATCCTCGATCAGCTCCCGCAGTTCCTCGTCAGAGAGGTCGTCGTTTTCCTCCTCCGCAAGGCCATCGTGACCGTGACTTTGCTCCAGGGCATCGGCGTCGAATTCGACGTCGCCTTCATGGCCGTCCTCGAACGTATCCTGAAGAGACGATGCAACTGCCCGCGCCTTCTGGGCGAGCAGGCGGATCGTGTCTGCTGAAAGTGTGAGGTCGATGTCCATTGCTGCCTCCGACAAACCCTTCGTTTCTTTATCGATCCACTTTTCGCCGTTGGCAATGGTCATGATGTGAAATCCCTCACTGGCGCCGGTTGCATCGGCGTAATACTACCACTTGAGGGCAAATGCCCCGTAGCGGATTTTGTTCCACATGGCTTGCCGGAAGTTTCCGAACGCTCTCGCAAAGGCCTGGACTGCGGTTATCCCCGGTATTCAAGGTCGCGCCATGTGACTCTGGTTAATTTCCGATCGATGCCAGCCTTGAACCGCGTGCGGTCTTGCAGATGACATGTGATCTTGCTTTACTTGGCGAACGAACAAATTCCTGTCCTTGACCGTGATCAACAGCGGACGCAACGAGTGGGTCACCTAAGGGCGGTGAGGCTGCGGGCGCGTGCACGTATGCACTGCGGGGCTGTCTTGGATGAAGGTTCAAAGGGAACCGTCGTTGGGCAGGAAACGTTATCCGGGGGCGGACCGGGCACTGAGGCCCGGCACTCATGTGCCAAGCATGAGGCCGGGTCTCGGCTTTTGAAAGGTCGGGCTCCAGGCGCTGATCTTGACTTCCTGAAACGGACGGAGCCGCCGCGGCGGCTCGTTGTATGTCAAGCTGTCAGAACATGGCGCTTGCCGGCCGACCGGCGTTTGTCGGTGCCTGGCCGGTTGCTGAGTGCGCGACGGGCTCGGTCTTCGGGACACCGTTCGTGTTGGCCGGGTTTGCCATCGCCGCTGCTGCGACCAAAGCGGTTGCCAGCAGCATGCCCAGAAAGATTGCCTGCAACAGCGGCCGGGCTTCATGCAGGTCGCTTTTGGAGGGGACGGACTTTCTGGTTTTCTGGTTATCTACGCGTGCCATGGTGAAGATCAGTCAGGTTCGAGCGGTTGTACTTCGGTTTCTGTCAGTCTGCCTGCGCTTGAACGCCGGTCAGGTCCTGAAACAGTCGGCGGGCCAGCAGACGGGTAACGGCAGCCATGGTCAGGAAAGCAACCATCGGCAGCACCAGTGACGGCTCCAGTGCGGACATCAACATCAACAGGCCTGCTGCCACTATGAACAGCAAAACCGGTGGGAAGCTTACGTTCTGCGACTTCATGGTCGCCGGTACGGTCGTTGCGTGGGCCATTGGCTCCTCCATCCGCTGGGATGAGTTCAATCTCGTTTGAAATTGCGCCGGCACGCGGACGCGATTTAGACATGCGCCGTGTGTTTTCGTGACTATTTTGCGGCAAATTCGATCTATTTGCTGCCGCCTTGGCAAAGCGGCACAATAGGTAGTGTCCGTGCTCCGAATGGCGCTGCATTCAGGGGTGCGACGGTTCTGTTTTCCATTCCGGCAGTTTTGATGTGCGAAGGTGGAAAGGCTGTGGTTCCAGCGTCTGAAACCGGCCAACTAAGCTTTCGTAAAATTGACAATACAACTTCTCATAAAAACGTATTGCGTTGTTTAATTACTGTAAAAACTGACATAACCCAGATATTTTACGATGCGATTTTAGTGTTTGTTTGCATTTCGGAAGCATGCTTGCTCGCCGGGACATCCGATACAAACAGACCAGGCATGGAATGACGATAAACGCTGCGCAGAGCGCCACGGTGGGCAAGCCGACAGACCCAGTAACGTCGACAGAACCATCGGTCCAGAAGGCCGGTGAGCCGCCGGCCTTGTCGCTGGCGGGTATCCAGTTTTTCATTGCCGATATCAGCAAGAAAACCATTCTCTGGCACGAGGTCGGTTCCCAGAGTTTCAATAGCGAAGTGCGGGATCTGCAGGAGGCGCCCTCCAACGAGGCACTGCGCCACCTGTCGCCAGAGGATCGGAAGACCATTCTCCGGCTGGTCCAGGGTGCTATTCGGGAAGGCCAGGCCGGGCCGTTCGACGTCGGCGGCGGGCCGGACCACCGTATCCCGGGCATTCCGATCGTTGCCTATCGTTACGAGTTGCCGGACGGCAAGATCCTTGCGATCTGCTTCCCCTCCATCGGTGAGAATGACAATAATCCGGGCCGGGTTGTACTGGGACTGGCGCCGATCCTCCAGCATTTCGTCGCGTCCTCCACCCGTGTTGTGCTGCTGGTCGACAATTTCGGCTACGTGCGCTTTGCCAGCGATGGTTTTCTCAAGAGCTTCCAGATCGAGGATGCTCGCCTGATCCTGGGGCGCAACATTGCCCATATCCAGAACCGGGTCGGGCGAACGATCGTCTCCCTGACGCTCGCGGCATTGACGCGCCGGGCCAGTGCGACCGGGCGTGGCAAGTTTCTGCTGGCGTCCAACGACAGCGTCGAACTGAAATATGACGCCATGTATTTTCGTGTCGGCGGAACGGTGGGCGGGGTGCTGTTTTCAGCCGGCCATGCTGGCGGTGATGTCGACTTTGCCAGGGTCTTCGAAGCGTGCAGCGCGCCGATCCTGGTGGTCAACATCAAGTCAAAGATCATCATCGCGGCGAACAACGCAGCGATGAAGACCTACCATCTGACATCGGACGTCCTCGACAGCCGTCCGATCACTGAGATGCTGCTTCACCCGAGCAATTATGCGTCCCTGTTGACCTCTGCCAAAGACGCCTCGGAAGTTCCCCTGTCGGTGCCGGTGACGGTGCTCAATGGCCAGACCAAGAAAAAGCGCTTCAAGTGCACGATCATCGATGAGGACAAGGACGATCCGAAGCTGATCCTTGAAACGAGAAGCTGACCCTCGACAGGCACTGAGAGCGACTGAAACAGTACTTTTATGCCGCTGATGCTGCGTCACTGCCGTGGTGTTCCACGGCCCAAAGGTAGACCCGTCCAAGGATTTCGGTCAGGCTCCGGCCTTTCGGTGTGAGGGCATATCGGACGCGGCGGTGGGCGTCGTCCAGTTCGGTACGAGCGACCAGTCCAATCTCTTCCAGGTGGCGCAGTTCCTGGGTCAGCACCTTGCGGCTGATCGGTTTCAGTGTCCGCTGTAGTTCCAGAAAATGATGATCCTTAGCGGTCAGGCAATGCAGAACCCTTGGGGTGTGTTTGCCGCCGATGCTTTTCAGCGTGTCGGCAACGGGACAGTCCTGCGTGCCAGGCAGGCGCCAGAGGGATGCGATCGGTTCGCTCATGTCCGTCTCCACCGGTTCGCCGGGGCCTATGGCGCGTCCGGGTTACCAAAAGGTGCCTAATTGAACGTAGTTCCGCGTCCGCCTAGGTGAAGAGCCAACCTATCACCAGGAAGAGAACGGCGGCAAACATGTCCGAGATCCAGATCCACACTATCCCGATCCTGCCATTCGGCATGGTCAACGCGTTTCTGCTGACCTTTGCCGGTGGTGCCGTGCTTGTGGACACCGGGCTTCCAGGCAGCGAGACCAAGATTGAGAAGGTGCTGGCGAAGGTCGGGCTTTGCCTTGCCGATCTGAAGCTGATCGTGGTGACCCACGGCCATATCGACCATGCGGGCAGCGCCAAACGTCTTCAGAAACTGTCGGGCGCGCCAATCGTGCTGCATGAAGGTGATTTACCCTATTGCCGGGGCCAGGCTCCCATCCTGAAGCCTTCGGGGTTCTTCGGTCGGCTGTTCAAGCTTTCAGGCGCGATCGAACGGCCGTTTGCGAAGGTGGAGCCGGACATTCTTCTGTCAGGGGACCAGACACTGGATCTGACAGCCTATGGCGTGCAAGGTGTCATCATGCCGACGCCAGGCCACACGCCCGGATCGCTGTCGGTACTGCTTGACGATGGTGCTGTCCTCGCGGGGGATCTGGCGGCGTCCGGCATTCTTCTGGGGGGAATCGTGCTGAAGGGTCGGCCCAAGCCGCCTCCCTTCGAAGAAGACCCGCTTCAGGTCGCCCGTTCGCTGAAATTTCTGCTGACCAAGGGGGCAAAACGCTTCTATCTCGGCCATGGCGGACCGCTCGATGCCGGGGTGATTGAAAGATACGCCGGCAAACTGGCGCAAGCGGCCTGAAAACTCCCGTTCTTCTCCGGATTTGGTCTTGTTTTCCGCAGCGCACGGATCTAGGGTCCGCGCGCTGTTAATCCCGTTTCCCCCTGGAGGACATTATGGGCTTTCTTGCTGACGCATTGGCGCGTGTTAAACCTTCTGCGACCATCGCCGTCACCAACAAGGCACGCGAGCTTAAAGCCGCAGGCCGCGATGTAATCGGTCTCGGAGCTGGCGAGCCGGATTTCGATACCCCGGAAAACATCAAGACAGCCGCCATCAAGGCCATCACCGACGGCAAGACCAAGTACACTGCTGTCGATGGTATTCCGGAGCTGAAGGCGGCCATCGTCGAAAAGTTCAAGCGGGAAAACGGGCTTACTTACGAAACCAGCCAGATCACCGTGGGTACCGGCGGCAAGCAGGTGCTTTACAACGCGCTGATTGCAACGCTGAACCCGGGCGATGAAGTCATCATTCCGACCCCTTACTGGGTAAGCTATCCGGACATGGTGTTGCTCGCAGGCGGTGAACCGGTGATCGTGGAAGCGGACAAGTCGACCTTCAAGATTACACCGGAAGCACTCGATGCGGCGATCACATCGCGCACCAAGTGGCTGATCTTCAACTCTCCGTCCAACCCGTCCGGTGCGGCCTATACGGAAGCTGAACTGAAGGCGCTCTGCGATGTGCTGATGAAGCACCCCCATGTCTGGGTCATGACCGACGACATGTATGAGCACCTCGTCTATGACGACTTCAAGTTCACCACGCCTGCTCAGGTGGAGCCTGCTCTTTACGAGCGCACGCTGACCGTCAACGGTGTGTCGAAGGCCTATGCAATGACCGGCTGGCGTATCGGTTATGCCGGCGGCCCGGCAGACCTGATCAAGGCCATGGCCAAGGTTCAGTCGCAGTCGACCTCCAACCCTTGTTCCATCGCCCAGTGGGCGGCAGTCGAGGCGCTGAACGGCACCCAGGACTTCATCCCGAAGAACAACGAAGTCTTCAAGGGACGCCGGGACCTGGTTGTCTCCATGCTGAACCAGGCCAACGGCATTTCGTGCCCGGTGCCGGAAGGCGCGTTCTACGTGTTCCCGTCCTGCGCCGGTACAATCGGCAAGACGGCCCCGTCCGGCAAGGTGATCGAGAGCGACGAGGACTTCGTCTCCGAGCTTCTGGAAGCTGAAGGTGTCGCGGTCGTTCACGGTTCGGCTTTCGGGCTTGGTCCGAACTTCCGCATTTCCTATGCGACCTCGACCGAAGCTCTGGAAGAAGCCTGCACGCGCATCCAGCGTTTCTGCGGGAACCTGAAATAAGCTTTTCGGACATCGAAAGATTTGCGAAAGGGCGGCCGACGGCCGCCCTTTCCTGTTGTAGGTTGCGTTTTCTGGTTGAGGAATGCGCGGTTTACAGCACAGTTCGAACGCTCTAGCCTTTCCCCGTCAGGTGGAGGTCGAGCGATGGCAAATTCACATCAGAAACAACTGCTTCTTGATCTGTTCGAAAGCCTGCCGTCGATTGTCTTCATTGTGCTCTGGCGACAGACGGGTGATCTGGAGCTTGCAGGCTGGAGTGGTTGCGGTCTTGCGGTTTTCGTTCTTGCCGGCTTTGTGCTGGTCAAGGCGCCCATGCACCCCGTATTTCTCGGTATAAATCTGCATATCCTGCTGGTGACACCGCTTCTGGTCGGCCTGTATCGGTTTGGCGACGGCACTCTGGCATCATTCCTGACAGGCTATTCGTACAGTGCCGTTTTGTTGACCGTGACGCTTACCGGCGGGGTCTTGACCCTGTTCTCACGCGGTGGATTTGCCGGTGTCCCCGACTTGCCCAGATCGACGCAGTACCGACTATCGTTTCTGATGCTTGCCGTATCACTGGCTGGAACGGTCTGGGCGTTCCAGGCGCCGGAAAACAGCCTTCTTCCGGTGATCGTCACCTTGACCCTTCTGATTGCCGGTCGCCGGTTTCTGCTTGCCCGTGTGTCGGACAGGTCGTCGAACGGTGGTGTGCTTGCCCCTGCTCTGGCGGGCAGTGCCGACACTACCGACGGTTACACCTGAACCTTTTGCCATTGCCGCGATTTTGACGTCTTGGCGCGTCATATCAGGGGCGTGATCCGCGCCTTTGCTAAAAGCGGATATTCGCAGCCGAACGGGAGTTCTCTACATGCGTATTTTGAAACCGGTTCTTGCCGCCATGGCCATTGTGTTTGCCATGCCGGCCCTTGCCTCCGAAGACAGCCCAAAGGTTGAAATCGGCAAACTGAGCTGCCTGGTGGAAGGCGAGCACAGTTTCATTGTTGGCTCTTCAGCAACACTCGGATGCAGCTTTTCACCGGTCGACGGCGGAGCGGTGGAAAACTACAAGGGGACCGTCCGCGACTACGGGCTGGATATCGGCAAGACCAAACAGGCCACGCTGGTCTGGGGCGTGCTGGCACCTTCCGCAAACCGGAAGCCGGGCCTTTTGGCAGGCACCTACGGCGGGCTGACCGCCGGGGCAAGTGTTGGTGCGGGCATCAAGGCGAACGCGCTGTTGGGTGGTTTCGACCGATCCATCGCGCTCAACCCTTTCAGCCTGGAAAGCCAGACAGGCACGAACCTGACACTGGGTGTCAGCAAGATGACGCTGGAACTGATCAACTAAGCCTCAGCGGCTGTCACTGTCCTGTTTCTCCGCTTTAGTCGCGGCAGCTTTCGTTCGCGCCGGCACAAGGAGTTTCTTCCTTGTCCGGCCGGGTGTTCTGCCGGTTGATCTGCTCGGTGCGGTTCAAACGCTCCGCACCGTCAATCTGCTGCCGGGTGGAGAAACCGGACTGTTGGCGGTTGAGGTTCTGGTTCAGCTGCTGACCGGCAGAAGGCAGCCGCGGCGAGGTCATCATGGGAGGACTGCGCAGCTGGGTCGATTGCGCATGCGCGGGTATTGCCGACGTGGCAGCAAACAGGGCTGAACAGAGTATCAGGGTTTTGGTCACGCGTGCTCCTTTTGCCCGAGGCCGGTTCAAGTTGGTTACATAGGCCTCCGCGCGTCAATTTCACTATCTGCCAATTCCGGCAGGGCAATGGCACATGGTTGGGAAGGTCTGAAGGCGGGACTTTTTTCAGTCTTCAGCTCAAATTTTCTCCACCGCTTGCCGGTCTGGAGATCTCGGTCGGGAGAGCCTTTATAAGCCTCTGGGATCGGCGGTGTTTTGGATTTTTGTGCACTTTTGGCGAGCTGTCATCGGCCTGGAGACTGAGCCGAGACCAGGGCAAATTGCTGCGCTGCCGCGTAAGATTCCCTTGCGTTGCCGCCGATATCGGCGCGACGATGGCTGACCGCCCCTGGTCGATCGGCCGCAGTTTGGGGCTTGGTGCTGTTGAGTACCGGGCCAAAGGCCTTCGATCCCATCCGGGCGAGACGCGGCAGGCCGCGTCCCCCAGCCGGCCCTGCCGCGTTGTTACGAGGTATCCTCGAACTAACGGGAGGCTCAGCATGGCAATCACTTCAAACGGAAAAGGATCTGCTGCGGGCAGCGCTCCGCGCTGTATCGCCCTAGTGGGTCCGTTCGGCAGCGGCAAGACCAGTCTTCTGGAAGCCTTGCTGGCGCGAACGGACAAGGTGGCCCGGCAAGGATCCGTCGCGAACGGAAATACGGTGGGCGACGCTTCGCCGGAAGCGCGTGCCCACGGCATGAGTGTGGAACTGAACATTGCGGACGCGGAATTCCTGGGAGATCGCTTCGTGTTCGTCGACTGCCCTGGATCCGTGGAGTTCCTGAGCGAAATGGACGGGGCGCTTTCCGGAGTGGATCTGGCTGTTGTGGTGGCGGAGGACGACGAGCGCAAGGTTCCAGCCCTGCAGCTGATCCTGAAAGCCCTTGAAGCCCGCGCCATTCCGCGGGTTTTGTTTTTAAACAAGATCGACAAGAGCACGCGGCGGGTGCGCGATGTCCTGAGCCTGCTGCAACCGGCATCTGCGGTGCCGCTGGTGCTGCGACAGATCCCGATCTGGGAAGACGGCCTGGCGACGGGGTTCATCGATCTCGCGCTGGAGCGGGCGCATGTCTATCACGAGAAGGAGGAAAGCACGCAGATCGACATGTCCGATGCGGACCTCGCACGTGAGCACGAAGCCCGTTTCACCATGCTGGAACACCTGGCCGATCACGACGACGACCTGATGGAGGCGTTGCTCGAGGATATCGCCCCCAATCGCGATCAGGTGTTCGCCGATCTGGTGAACGAAATGCAGGACGGTCTCATCTGCCCGGTTTTCTTCGGCTCCGCAGAACACGGCAACGGTGTCAGCCGGCTGCTCAAGGCCTTGCGCCACGAGGTTCCTGGTGTAGACCTGCTGTCGCGCCGGGTGCTTGGCACGACGTCGCGCGCGATGCTGCAGGTCGTCAAGACGCTGCACACCCAGCACGGCGGCAAGCAGTCGATCGCCCGCGTTCTGGAAGGCGTGGTCTCCGACGGCGATACCCTGTTCCTCAATGGCGACACCGAAATCAAGGTGTCCGGACTGTTTTCTGTCTTCGGCCAGCAGGCGAACAAGATCGCAACGGCCGGCAAGGGCGATCTGGTTGGGCTCGGGAGGCTCGATGATGTCCAGACGGGCGACCTCCTGAGTTTCGAAAACGGAAAGATCGAAAGCCTTCAGGTGCTTGAACGGCGCAATCCTGTTCTGGCGACGGCGATTTCCGCCAAACAGCGCAAGGACGAGGTCCGTCTTTCCGCGGCACTGGCGAAACTGGTTGAAGAGGACCGCTCGCTGATCGTCTCGCAAAACCAGACAACGGCCGAAACGTTGCTTGCAGGGCAGGGCGAAATGCATTTGCGTGTTGCCCAGGAACGGCTTGCCGGAAAATACGGTCTGGATATCGCCGCCAATACACCGCACGTGCCTTATGCCGAGACGATCCGGTCAGGCACCAAGGTTCGTGGCCGTCACAAGAAACAGTCCGGCGGGCATGGTCAGTTCGGCGATGTGGTGATCGAGATATCTCCGCTGCCGCGCGGCGAGGGCGTCCAGTTTTCAGACACGATTACCGGGGGTGTCGTGCCGAAACAATATATCCCGTCCGTGCGTGACGGCGTGTTGGATGCGTTGGGGCAAGGCCCGCTCGGTTTCCCGGTGGTGGATGTGTCCGTCTGTCTGACGGACGGCTCCTATCACTCTGTGGACAGTTCCGACCAGGCCTTCAAGATGGCCGGCATACTTGCAATCCGGGAAGGTCTGCCTGAGTGCAAGCCGGTGCTTCTGGAGCCGATCCACAAGGTGGTGATTGCCTGCCCGAGTGATGCGACCGCGCGGGTGAATGCGATCGTCTCGGCACGACGCGGACAATTGCTTGGCTTCGACGCCCGTCCCGAGTGGAATGGCTGGGATGAGGTGCAGGCGTTGATGCCGGAGGCGGAAATCGGTGACCTGATCATCGAACTGCGTTCGGCGACCGCCGGGGTTGCAAGCTACACCGCCGAGTTCGACCATATGGCGGAACTTTCCGGCAAGGCGGCGGAAATTGCCTTGCAGAGGTTCGGCAGACAGGCCGCGTGAACGGTTGAGCACTGAAAGCGATGACAGAGGGGCCGGTTGGCCCCTCTGTTGTGTTCGCCTTATTAAAGCGCTGTACTGTTGATCACCTTGTTGTTGCGCTCAGTCACCAGGGCGTTATTTGCCATTGAAAGCCGATTCCGGTTTCCTTCGGAACAAACGGGAGACTGACAATGAATATACTGAAGAAACGCAGCTGGGAGCTTCCGGAACGGGAAGCAACACCGGAGGCCGTTTTCATGAACCGCCGGCAGATCCTTGCCGGCCTTGCCGGGGCTGGTGCGCTGTTGGGTACGGGCCTTGGAATTCGCCCGGCCTTTGCGGAAGAAGACCCGAGCGCGGGCCTTTATCCGGTCAAGCGCAATGAGACCCTTACGCTCGACAGGGACGTGACCCCGGAAGAGTTCACGGCGAAATACAACAATTTTTACGAGTTCGGCACGCACAAGCAGATCTGGCCGGCGGCACAGGAACTCAAGATCCGCCCCTGGACCGTCGTGCTGGATGGCATGATCGACAATCCGCAAGAGATCGGCATCGATGACCTTCTGGCCAAGATGCCTTTGGAAGAGCGGCTCTACCGGCATCGATGCGTCGAAGCGTGGTCGATGGCCGTGCCCTGGTCGGGATTCGCGCTTGCCGAGCTGGTGAAGCTGGCCGGGCCGCAGTCCGGCGCAAAATACCTGCGATTTGAAACCTTCCTCGATCCGTCGGTTGCCAGCGGGCAGAAGCAGAGCTGGTATCCTTGGCCCTATGTCGAGGGCCTGACGCTGGAAGAAGCGACCAATGAACTCGCCTTCATCGCTACCGGCGTTTACGACAAGCCGCTTGCCAAGCAATATGGTGCACCGATCCGGCTGGTTGTCCCGTGGAAATACGGCTTCAAGTCGATCAAGTCGATCGTGAAGATCTCCTTCACCGACGAGCGTCCGGTCAGCTTCTGGGAGGAGATCCAGTCTTCTGAATATGGCTTCTGGGCGAACGTGAACCCGTCCGTGCCGCATCGCCGCTGGCCGCAGTCTTCCGAGCGGCTGCTTGGAACGGACGAGCGCCGCAACACGCTTCTCTACAACGGCTATGAGGAGCAGGTGGCCGGCCTCTACAAGGACCTGGGCAACGAACGCCTGTTCATGTGAGGTGAAGTGACATTACGTCATGCTGCGTCGCAGCATGGTCTGGGCAAAAAAAGAGCCGGGTCTTAAAAGACCCGGCAGTTTATTTTGATTCACTGAAAACAGTGGAATCACCTTCCAGAGGGGAACAGCTGGTCGGAACATCACTGGGAGGAGGACGTGATGTCCGTGTGACCAACAGTGATGCTTATATGCAGTGCACAAGCTGCGTAAACAAGAGGCAGGGGCGCAGATCTGCTATGCATTTTACGCAGGGCTTGACTGAATGGTCAAAAATTTGACCAAAACCCCTTTAATTACAACAGATTGAATTAGTCGGTTTTTGCCGGTGGCTTCAAAAAAATTTTTAATTTCGAGTGAAAAAATCGATTGTTTCACCGAAATAAATGCAAATGCTCTCCCCGTGTGCAGTAATTTTGATGCCTAAATGTTGAGCTGATTTGGCGAATGAAACCTGAGTCTGTCCAGTCCTATGCTTTCCCAGGGGGAATGGGGACAATCGGGCCGCTCGGTTGCCGCGGCGCAGGCCGAGTTCCGAGACGTTTTTAGGGGGAGAGTATTTGCAAAAGCCTCTGTATGGCCGCCCGTGCAGGCAAGCAGGGTTGCGTCCCGGTCAAGCCGGGGCTGGTTGAGCCAATCGCATTCGGGCAGATAGACGACAGGAGGGCGGGGTTAGAAAACCCAGCCTTCTGCATTTGCCAGCAGGAACTCGCGGAACGCGGTAACACGCGCGGTGTTCTTCAGTTCCGAAGGGTAGACAAAATAGGTGTCGAAGGAGGGCACCTTGTCGTCCTGATCGGTCATGACAGGCGCCAGGTTCGACGACTTGTCGATGATGTAGTCCGGCAGAATGGCAATGCCCACGCCGGATTGAACGGCACGCTTGATGGCCACGATGTTGTTGGCCTTCAGGACGGACCTGCGCGGGCTTGTCGCGACGCGCCCGGCTGTTTCCAGCCAGTTCATCGAGCGGAGGTAGGCCGGAGCCTGTTCGCCAAAGGTGATCAGCCGGTGCTTGTCGAGGTCGTCGATCGACACAGGTGTTCCGAACCGTTGGAGGTATTCCGGTGCCGCATAGACATGGAAATGCACTGTAAACAGTTTGCGCTGGATCAGGTCCGGCTGGGTTGGCTGGCGCAAGCGGATGGCCACATCCGCTTCGCGCATGCCAAGGTCCAGTTCGTCGTCGTCGAAGATCAGGTGCAGGTCGACATCAGGATAGAGATCGATGAAGCTTCTGATCCGTGAGGTGAGCCAGGTGGAACCAAGGCCCACCGTGGTTGTCACACGCAGGGCTCCGGATGGCTTTTCCTTGCTGTCCGTCAGGCTCGACTGAACCGCTTCCAACTTCATCAGCACGTCGTTGGCAGTCCGGTAGAGCAGTTCGCCCTGTTCGGTCAGCAAGAGGCCGCGGGCGTGCCGGTGAAACAGCGGAACACCCAGATCGTGCTCTAGCGCACTGACCTGCCGGCTGACAGCCGACTGGCTCATATGCAGGGTGTCACCTGCATGCGTGAAACTGCCAGCCTGTGCGGCCGCATGAAAAATGCGCAATTTGTCCCAATCCATGCGTGCCCCTCCGCAGGACAGTCAGGCAGCCTATTCGGCGGCCTGCTTTGTCGACGTCACTTCATGTTCGGCCAGAAACTTCTCGGCTTCAAGGGCTGCCATGCAGCCCATGCCGGCAGCGGTTACTGCCTGCCGATAAATGTCGTCGGTGACATCACCGGCCGCAAAGACGCCCGGGATGGATGTCCTGGTCGAATCCGGGGCAGTTTCCAGGTAGCCGTTGGACTTCAGCGTGAGCTGATCCTTGAAGAGTTCGACCGACGGTGCGTGGCCGATGGCGATGAAGACACCGTCCGTGGAAATTTCCTGGAATTCGCCGGTCGCGGTGTTTTTCAACCGTACGCCGGTAACTGCTTTCGGCATGCCGCCGCCGAGGATCTCATCGACCTGGTGGTCCCAGATGACGTCGATCTTCGGGTGCTGGAACAGGCGGTCCTGCAGGATCTTTTCCGCCCGCAGGCTGTCACGGCGATGAACCAGCGTCACCTTGGAGGCGAGATTGGCGAGATACAGCGCTTCTTCCACGGCGGTGTTGCCGCCGCCGACAACCACAACTTCCTTGTTGCGGTAGAAGAAGCCGTCACAGGTCGCACAGGCGGAAACGCCGGCGCCCATGTAATCCTGTTCCGAGGACAGGCCAAGCCAGCGTGCCTGCGCGCCGGTGGCGATCACCAGGGCGTCCGCCGTGAATACCGTGCCGCTGTCGGCTTCCAGGCGGAACGGGCGCTGGGACAGGTCAGCCTTCACGATGGTGTCGTAAAGGATCTTGGTGCCGACGTTTTCGGCCTGCTTCTGCATCTGTTCCATCAGCCACGGCCCCATGATGGGATCCGCGAAGCCGGGGTAGTTCTCGACATCAGTGGTAATGGTCAGCTGGCCGCCCGGCTGAATACCGGCCACCAGCGTCGGCTCGATCATGGCGCGGGCAGCATATATGGCAGCCGTGTAGCCAGCCGGGCCGGAGCCGATGATCAGAAGTTTGCTGTGTTCCGTGCTCATGGGCGCACCTTTATCCTGTTTTCATGTCCCGGCGTTTGCGTTGCCAGGTTGGCCCATCGGGGCGTTGTTCCGGGTTTGCCGTGCGGCCGAAAAATCGCTCAAGATGCGTTGAGCGATCACCGGCGTGGCATCTATCGGCTCGTAGGTAGTGGTTTTCAGCGGACCTGGAAAGGGGTGAATGACACCCATGCGTCGCAAAGTCCCCAAAAACCGGGTGATCTTGTCGTGACCGCCGCTGGGCTCGAATACATGGACCGGCTTGCCGGTGGCTGTGGCCTCACCGATCATGTTCGTGGAATCGGCAGTGGCGATGATCGCATCTGCCTTGGCGAGATAGAGGCCGTAAGGATTGGGGGCGTCGCCTGTCCAGTAGAGGTGATTTCCCGATTTGGCCAATCCTGCAAGACCATAGGCCAATCCGGCCGGCGTGCGGCGGGAGGCTGTGATCATGAAATGCACATGTGCCGCATGTGCAAGCTCTCGCAGGCCGCTCAAAAGGCGGTTCTGGTCGTCTTCGGAAAACCTGTGGTGCCGGCTGTCCCCGCCGACAAGAACCGCAACACGGGGCCGTGGAAGACCATCTATCTCGGCAACCTGCCGGCTGCGGAGTTCGGCCAGTGTTGCGGCGGAGAACTTGTGTGGGGACGTCGGTGTTACAAGGACGTTCCGTCCGCGCAGCTTGTCATGCTCGGGTACCCAGATGAGATCCGCTGCATCTGGTCCCATGCGCGGGTCTTTCAGGAACACGGTAAAGGTCTTGCCTCCCGAAAGGCGCTTGACCCGGCGCAGATACGGGACCGCCCGGCGGCCGGACGCGATGGCGATATCAGGGTAGGGCGGGGCAATCGGGCTGCCGGGGCGGGTCTCCCGCTCGCGCAGATCGATCGGACCGAAGGGCATCAACCAGGTAAAGGGTGCACGTGGCGCTATGTGGCGTTCTTCAACAGGTGCGCCGAGGGCTTCGGCAACACCGCGGCACTGGGCAACATCGCCCGCCTTTCCATCGGTGAGGATCCAGAGGGAAGAAGGGGCTTTCTCCGGCGAAAAAGGCATGTTTTGGAGAAGTTCCCCTATCGTAATCTTTCGAAATCGTGCGCAATTTTGTTATAGTCTTGCACAAACGCGCAAAAAATCATAACTCGGCACACAAATAGAGGTTAGCTTGGGATTCCGGTATCGGGCAAGGCGACAGTCTTGTGAAAGACCCGAATGCCCACAGCATGGCGCGTCATGCGAAGCGCGAAGGAGACAGGTTTGAAAGCGCGGCTCGATGCCATTGATTGGCAGATCCTGAAGGAATTGCAGGATGACGGACGGATGACCAATGTGGAATTGGCCCGTCGGGTCGGCATATCCGCTCCTCCCTGCCTGCGCCGGGTGCGCGCGCTGGAGGAAGCCGGGCTCATTCTGGGCTACCGGACCCTGCTTGATGAAAAGCAGCTCGGTTACGACGTGACAGCGTTTGCAATGGTCGGGCTGCACAGCCAGACCGAGGCGGATCTGATCGCCTTCGAACAGACGGTTCAGAACTGGCCGCTGGTGCGCGAAAGCTACATGCTTTCAGGTGAGGTCGACTTCCTGCTGAAATGCGTTTCGCCGGATCTGCAGACCTTCCAGAATTTCATCATTCGCGAATTGACCGCTGCGCCCAACGTCGACAGCGTTCGTACGGCGTTGACAATCCGCCGAACAAAGGATGAGCCTGTCGTTCCAATCGATTGAAGTCCGAACCGGCTGCAAGAAGGAACAAGACGCCATGGCTGTGAAACGTGTCGTTGCCAACATCGCATCGCCGGATACCGGCAAGGCGCAAAGCTTCTACGGCGACGTGCTGGGCATGGACCTGGCGATGGATCATGGCTGGATCGTCACCTTTGCAGGCGAACGGGGGGCGGTGGCCCAGGTCAGCATTGCGGCGGAAGGCGGCGCGGGAACCCCCGTGCCCGATTTTTCGGTCGAAGTCGACAACCTTGAAGAAGTGCTGGAAAAAGTGCAGGCAAAAGGCCTCGGCATCGAATACGGCCCGGCAGATGAGCCCTGGGGAGTCAGGCGCTTTTACGTGCGCGACCCTTTTGGCCGCCTGGTGAATATCTTACAGCACGCGTGAGGCGCTGCCTGCCGATCCGGCAGGCAAGGGCGCCAACAAACTCACGAAGCCAGTTTTTTCACTTTTTTCTGGAGACGCCGGATCAGGGAGATGTCCCTGAGAGCGGCGGTGACCAGTGTAAAGGCGACGGTCACCAGCAGGATGGTCGTCAGTGCCGCAACGGGCAGCATCTGGTCATAGTGGTAGCTGTCGAGCGCCTGGTCGACAGGCTCAATGCCGGAATAGAACCTGCTGCGTATCGTGTCGCTGTAGGTCGTTATGCCAAAGTTGCCATACTTCAGATATTGCAGACCGAAGACGACGAAGAAGACGGCAACAGCCAGAGCGATCAGGTAACCAGCCATCCGCACGGCGAACACGAAGGAGCTTTCGTGGCGTTGCGCGACGAGGCGCTTGAACATCAGGCGTTCGCGTGCCGTGAGCCTGGAAAACAGAAACCAGCGGTATATCCATAACGGCACCGACGCGATCAACAACCATACAGCAATCGCGTTAAAGACCATTGCAAATCCTCCGACACTTTCCGGTTGTCAGCTTAACGGCTGTGTCGTGGACGTCAAAGGGAAAGCTCTGCTTTTGCTGCGACTTAAGGACAGTCGCAGAACGCGCGTACGTTGCCGGGGAGCTGTGCCAGGCAGGTCCGGGTTCAAAGGGAACCCGGACATTGAAACGGCCAGGGGCAATTTTCAGGCCTGCTAAGACCGGGGACGGTCCCTGCAAAGAGAGGCCAGACCGGGAAGGCTCAACACTGAAAGGCTGGGGTCAGACGAAGCGTACGTCCACGATCTCGTAAGACCGGGCACCGCCAGGGGCAGCAACTTCGACACTGTCGCCGATGGACTTGCCAATCAGGGCGCGGGCGATCGGAGAAGAAATAGAGACCTTGTTCTGCTTCACGTCGGATTCGACGTCGCCAACGATCATGTATTTCTTTTCTTCTTCGGTGTCCTCGTCGATGAGGGTGACGGTCGCGCCGAATTTGACGATGTCGCCGGACAGCTTGGTCACATCAATGATTTCAGCGCGGGACAGCTTGTCTTCCAGTTCCGAAATACGGCCTTCGTTCAGGCTCTGGGCTTCTTTAGCCGCATGGTATTCCGCATTTTCCGACAGGTCGCCATGCGCGCGTGCTTCAGCAATCGCCTCGACGATGCGCGGGCGCTCTACCGCGGTACGTTCCTTCAGCTCGTCCTGGAGCATCTTGTACCCGGCGGAGGTCATCGGAACTTTTTCCATTGGTCTCAGACCTTCAGCTTATTGGGTCCCCCTAATCTCGAGGACCGCGCTTTGACAAAAACAAACCAAGCCGGGAAAGGCGCGCTTTCCCGGCCGGTCACGAGTATAATAGCCTTAGCCGAAGTAGGATTGTAAAGGTCTTACTTCAAGGCTCCCAGCTTTATGGGCGGCAATGCCTTTCGCGGCAGCCACTGATCCTGCAAGGGTCGTGTAATACGGTACCTTGTTCAGAAGAGCCGCCCGGCGCATCGACCGGCTGTCGGAGATGGCCTGTGCGCCTTCGGTCGTATTGAAGACGAGCTGGACCTCACCGTTCTTGATAGCATCAACGATATGAGGGCGGCCTTCAAGAACCTTGTTGATCTTCTTCACCGCAATCCCCTTGTCCTCGAGGAACTTCTGGGTGCCGCCGGTGGCGATGATCGTGAAACCGCCGGCTTCCAGGCTGCGGACGGCGTCAAGCACGCCGGCCTTGTCTTCGTCGCGCATGGAAACGAAGACGGTGCCCTTGTCCGGAACCCCTGTGCCGCAGCCGATCTGGGACTTGGCAAAGGCCTTGCCGAAGGCAGTGTCGAGGCCCATGACTTCGCCAGTCGAGCGCATTTCCGGTCCGAGGATCGTGTCGACGCCGGGGAAGCGGGCGAACGGGAAGACAGCTTCCTTGACCGCGATATGGTCGAGTTTCTTCTCGCTGAGGCCGAAGGAAGCCAGGCTTTCTCCTGCCATGATGCGGCTGGCGATCTTGGCGACCGGCGCACCGATCGTCTTGGCGACGAAGGGCACGGTGCGCGATGCGCGCGGGTTGACTTCCAGAACGAAGATCTCGCCGTTCTTGATGGCGTATTGCACGTTCATCAGGCCGCCGACTTCCAGTGCCAGAGCCAACGCCGTGGTCTGGCGCTTGAGTTCTTCAAGCATCTCTTCGCCGAGCGAGAACGGCGGCAGGGAGCAGGCGCTGTCGCCGGAATGGATGCCGGCTTCCTCGATGTGCTCCATGATGCCGCAGACGAACACGTCCTTGCCGTCGCAAAGGGCATCGACATCCACCTCGATCGCGCCGTCGAGATAGCGGTCGAACAGCAGCGGGTTGGTGCCCAGCACGGTGTTGATCTGGCCGGTCTTGTCGTTCGGGTACTTGGCCCGCACTTCCGCCGGGACCAGCTCCGGCAGGGTGCCGAGCAGATAGGAGTTGAGAGCTTCCTCGTCGCGAATGATCTGCATGGCACGGCCACCCAGGACATAGGACGGGCGGACCACCAGAGGCAGGCCGAGCTGACCGGCGATGAGGCGACCCTGTTCGACGGAATAGGCGATGCCGTTTTCCGGCTGCTTCATGTCGAGCTTGATCAGAAGCTTCTGGAACCGGTCACGGTCTTCGGCAAGATCGATCATGTCCGGTGAAGTGCCGAGGATCGGCACGTCCGCCTTGACCAGGGCCTGCGCCAGCTTGAGCGGGGTCTGGCCGCCGAACTGGACGATGACGCCGTGCAGCGTGCCGTTCTCCTGCTCCTTGCGCATGATCTCCAGCACGTCTTCAGCGGTCAGCGGCTCGAAGTAGAGGCGGTCGGACGTGTCGTAATCGGTGGAGACGGTTTCCGGGTTGCAGTTGACCATGATGGTCTCGTAGCCCGCGTCTTCCAGCGCGAAGGCGGCATGACAGCAGCAATAGTCGAACTCGATACCCTGGCCGATGCGGTTCGGACCGCCACCCAGAATGACCACCTTCTTCCGGTCGGACGGGTTCGCCTCGCACGCGGGCTGCCCCATGAAGGGAGCCTCGTAGGTGGAATACATATAGGCAGTCGGGGAGGCGAACTCGGCAGCGCAGGTGTCGATGCGCTTGTAGACCGGGTGCACGTCCAGCTGCTTGCGGAGCTTGGCAACGTCCGATGCATCGAGATCGGCAAGGCTTGCCAGGCGCGCGTCGGAAAAGCCCATGGCCTTCAGTTTGCGCAAGTTCGCGGCATCTTTCGGCAGGCCGAGCTTGCGGACCTTCGCTTCCATTTCTAGGATGGCTTCGATCTGCTCCAGGAACCAGGGATTGATGCCGCTGGCCTCGTAGATTTCCTCGACCGTCATGCCAAGGCGCATGGCCTGGGCGACGTTGAGAAGCCGGGTCGGTGTCGGTGTCGAGACGGCAGCGCGCAGGGCGTTGCGGTCGTCGCCCTGATCAAGGCCCGGGATTTCGGTTTCATCAAAGCCGTTCAGGCCCGTTTCCAGACCACGCAATGCCTTCTGCAGGCTTTCGTTGAAGGTCCGGCCAATGGCCATCACTTCGCCGACCGACTTCATGGCAGTGGTCAGGGTTGCTTCGGAGCCCGGAAATTTTTCGAAGGCGAAACGCGGGATCTTGGTGACCACGTAATCGATGGTCGGTTCGAACGATGCCGGGGTCGCGCCGCCGGTGATGTCGTTCTCCAGCTCGTCCAGCGTGTAGCCGACAGCAAGCTTGGCCGCGATCTTGGCAATCGGGAAGCCGGTTGCCTTGGAGGCCAGGGCGGAAGACCGCGACACGCGCGGGTTCATTTCGATGACGACCAGGCGGCCATTGTCCGGATTGACCGCGAACTGCACGTTCGATCCGCCGGTTTCCACGCCGATCTCGCGCAGCACCGCAATCGAGGCGTCGCGCATGATCTGGTATTCCTTGTCGGTCAGCGTCAGGGCCGGCGCGACAGTGATGGAATCACCGGTATGCACGCCCATCGGATCGACGTTCTCGATGGAGCAGATGATGATGCAGTTGTCCGCCGTGTCGCGGACCACTTCCATTTCATATTCCTTCCAGCCGAGCAGGCTCTCGTCGATCAGGACCTGACCGACCGGAGATGCGTCGATGCCGGAGCGGACGATGGTTTCGAATTCTTCCCGGTTATAGGCAACGCCACCGCCGGTGCCACCCAAAGTGAAGGCGGGACGGATGATGGCCGGCAGGCCGATCTCGTCGATGGCGCGCATGGCTTCAAGATAGCCTGCATTGCGGTCGTAACCGACGATCCGGCCGTTCTCGTCGTGAATTGCCGGGGAGGAGGCAATGGCCGCGCGCGGGTTTTCCAGGCCGATGACGTCCATCGCAGCCCGGAATTTTTCGCGGTCTTCAGCCTTTTCGATGACATCGGCGCGGGCGCCGATCATCTCCACGCCGTATTTTTCCAGAACACCCATCTGTTCCAGATCGAGTGCGCAGTTCAGCGCGGTCTGGCCGCCCATCGTCGGCAGAAGCGCGTCCGGGCGTTCCTTCTCGATGATCTTGGCCACCAGCTCGGGAGTGATCGGCTCGATGTAGGTCGCGTCAGCCAGGTCCGGGTCGGTCATGATCGTCGCCGGGTTCGAGTTGACCAGGATGATGCGATACCCTTCCTCGCGCAGCGCCTTGCAGGCCTGGGTGCCCGAATAATCGAATTCACATGCCTGGCCGATGACAATCGGACCGGCACCAATAATCAGGATGGAAGAGATATCTGTGCGTTTTGGCATCTCGGCTCGCAGCTCGCAGCGGCCTTTCCGGACAGCGGGCTCGCTATTCGGTCTGGCTCGGACATGAGGGTATGACTATGTTGGCTGAGCGCGTCTTATAGGGAAAAGCTGCGCAGGAGGGAACCCCGCCAGGGCGTGAAAGTCGACCTTTTGCGAGCTAAAATCACGACTTTATTCCGGCTTGGCAATTTCGGCGGGTAACGGGATCGTTGTCTGGCCGTCAAAGTCGCCGATCCCTTCCGACAATGCATAGCAGGCAAGGCGGATGGATTTGGGAATTTCAACGGGTCGCCCGTCGCGATTTCCCTTTTCGTAATACTGGATCATGCGCTTCTTCAGGCCCAGACGGTCTGCCGCATCCTTCTGCTTGAGCCCGAGTGCTCGCCGCCAATGGCGGAACTGCTGCGGGGTCATGCCGGGCATGGTGTCTTTGGATTTTGAATCGGCCATTTCGTCTTATTCCAGAATACCTTGGTTGCGGGCATCCCCTTGCGGGTTCGCTCGTCCGGTACTTCTGACAAAAATAACCTTGCTCATCGCTTGTCAATCGAGAAGTGCACAATGTGCTCTTTTGCGTCGATGGAGGTGGTTGAATTTGATGGTAAAATTGACCGTGTGGACAAAAAATTGATATACTTGTTCGGTGCCGTAACGGTTGGTCAAATAAGTGATAAGCTTAGATTTTTCCTTATCTTTTCATGAGGAGTAAGGCGGAATTGATATTCGCGCATAGCGGGTATTGTTGCGTATGTAGCGTTCATTTTCGTCTCGCGGATCACGATTCGTGAACTTTTTTGCCTACATAGTATCTAAGGCAAATTCACTAATTGTAATAATCCTCAGGGTTAGGAGTAAGCGAACTAAGTAATTTTCCCTTGGTCGTTGCCGTGAGGTAAAGAAAATTTATTGTGGATTTATATATTCAAGAAAAGTCTAGTTCTTATATTCAGATTATCGATAATTAATATTTGTTCGCGTTTTGGCTAAAGTGCCCCTGAATAAACATTCGTAGTTGCGTGTCCTTTCTCGTAGGTTTTTAGTTTTAGTTTTCGCATAACTGAAACTTCCGTAAAAACTGGGCAATATTCCTAAATTTGGCGTAGATTTTAACTGTCGATCCGGTGTATTAGACTACTGCTTAGTCTCCTATGAGTTTGGCGTTGGGAGCTTCTGAAGCGAAGAGCATTGCGCTTCAAGCTGCGGGGGCTGTAATTGCGGTGCTAGTGGGACCTGATGAACCGGAGGTGGGACCGGCGAGTCGGGAGCGCAGCAAGACCCAGCCAGACTTGGAACAAAAAAGACAAGATCGGGCTTAAAAGTATGAACAATGTAGCAACCAAGATGGTCGTGGTGCCGGATATTGCCGGGCCAGGACAAGAAGTGATGCTTGACGATCGCGCTCTCGCGATCTCGGAAATGTCCGAGCGGTTCGACGTAACCCTCAGGACGCTTCGTTTCTACGAAGAAAAGGGTCTTCTCAATCCGGTTCGCAAGGGCGCACGCCGTTTCTACGGTCCTCGTGACGTTTCGCGGATGCGGGTAATCCTGCAGGCCAAGAAGATCGGCCTCACGCTTGCCGAAATCCGCCGGGTGATCAAGCTGGTGGAAGGCAACGGCAAACGGGAAGACCAGTTCAAGGAACTTCAGGAAATCTGCCTTGCGCAACAGGAAATCCTGGTGGAGCAGAAGCAGATGCTTGACGAGCAGATCGCAGAAGTCGGTCAGATCCTGACGGCATTTGACGAACTGATCGGATAAAGCTTCCGGCATCAGTTATCAAAAAACCCCGGCGTGCACTGCACGCCGGGGTTTTTTATTTGAGACAATGCTGCATTCCGGTGGCGAAGTGGCGTTGGCCGGCTGGTTCGTCGGCCAAACGCTTGTCTGCATTTCCCGGGGCCTGAGTAGGTCAGGCTGCCGATTTCGCGCTTTCCATCAGGTCGGTGAACCGCTTGAACAGGTAGTGGCTGTCACGCGGGCCGGGGGATGCTTCCGGGTGATACTGGACGGAAAACACGGGTTTGTCCTTCATCGCCAGACCACAGTTGGATCCGTCGAACAGGGACACATGGGTCTGCTGAACGTTGTCCGGCAGACTGTCCGCATCCACCGCGAAACCATGGTTCATCGACGTGATTTCAACCTTGCCGGTGGTATGGTCGAATACCGGATGATTGGCGCCATGGTGTCCCTGGTGCATCTTGAGGGTCTTGCCGCCAAGCGCCAGTGCGAGCATCTGGTGGCCAAGGCAGATCCCGAACGTGGGAACGCCCGCATCGACAATCTTTCTGATCATCGGTACTGCGTAGTCGCCCGTTGCGGCCGGATCACCGGGGCCGTTTGACAGGAACACGCCATCGGGCGCTTGCGCCAGAACGTCATCCGCCGTCGCGGTCGCGGGGAGAACCGTGACCTCGCAGCCGGCGTCAGCCAGAAGGCGCAGGATGTTGCGCTTGATGCCGTAGTCGATGGCAACGACCTTGAACTTGCCGGCCTTTGCCTCGCCGTAGCCCTCGTCCCATTTCCAGGTCGTCTGGTGCCACTGGTGCGACTGGGTGGTGGAAGCGTCCTTGGCAAGGTCCATACCCACCAGGCCGGGCCAGTTTCTGGCGGCCGTTTTCAGGGCATCGACATCGAATTTGCCGTCCGGCGAATGGGCGATCACGCCGTTGGGCACGCCTTTTTCCCGGATCAGTGCGGTCAGCGCGCGGGTGTCGATGCCGCTGATGCCGATCAGGTTGCGGCTCTTCAGCCACGCATCGAGATGTTTTGCCGCCCTGTAGTTGGCCGGATCGGTGATGGCGGCTGCCAGCACAACGCCGCGGATGCCGCTGTCTGCGGCCATGTTGACCGTCTCGATGTCTTCATCGTTGGTGCCGACATTGCCAATATGCGGAAATGTGAAGGTGATGATCTGACCGGAATAGGATGGGTCAGTCAGGATCTCCTGGTAACCGGTCATTGCCGTATTAAAGCAAATCTCACCAACGGCTTGGCCGGTTGCGCCGAGGCCCTGTCCCTCGATTACACTGCCGTCGGAGAGCACAAGCAAGGCGGTCGCCGGGGTCTCGGACCATGCGTCTGCAGTCGTCATGTCTTGTTTCCAGATCTTGTTGGTGACATCATGCGCTGCAGGAAGGGCGTCTGCGGCGGGCTGGAAAGCCCGCAAAAGGCCGCCTGCATTAAGCGCGGGACTCTATGGGAAGCGGCTTGGATCGTCAATATTGATCCTCTGAAAAAAGATCTTTAAAATTCAATGGCTTGGCTGAGAAAATGGAATGGCGCCCCTGAGCGCCGGGCCTCAGCGCGGCAGGGGTGGGGTGAACCATGCGCGATGTGATGCGCGAAAGAATCAACGCTGCCCTGAAAGCGGCACAGGACGAAGGCGACAAGCGCAGGTGCGCCACGTTGCGTCTGGTGCAGACCGCTGTGAAGGACCGTGAGGCTGCTGCCCGTGAAAACGGCAAGGACGGCGTCAACGAAACCGAAGTGATTGAGATCCTTCAAAAAATGATCCGTCAGCGGGAAACTTCCGCGGAAGAGTTCGAAAGCAGCGGACAGCTCGACCTGGCCGAGCAGGAGCGCGAAGAGCAGGAAATCATCCGTGAATTTCTGCCCGTTCAGCTCAGCGACGAGGAAATGCAGAAGATCTGCGAAGAGACGGTCAAGGATATCGACGCGCATGGTCTGCGTGACATCGGCCGCTGCATGAACGAACTGAAGAGCCGTTATCCCGGGAAAATGGACTTCGTGCAGGCGTCCTGCCTGGTGAAGGACATGTTGCGCGCTGACGGTGGTGAACAGGGCAGCACCGGGACTGGTAAACAGGACTGAGCCGCTGTTGCAGCCGGTGAGGCTGATGCAAAAATCTTCCAGAAGCCGGGCATGAGGCCCGGCACCACTGGAAACGACCTTCAAGACATTCTATTTTGGCGGACTGACCGGCGGCGCCCGAATGTGCCGATGGCAGGATGCCGTTTTCTGTAATCCGGACCCGTACACTGTTCCATGCGTTTCGAACCGCGCCTACTCGATGAAATTCGTGCCCGTCTGACCTTGTCGGATGTCGTCGGGCGGCGTGTGACCTGGGACAGGCGCAAGACGCAGCCGGGCAAGGGCGACTATTGGGCGTGCTGCCCGTTTCACCAGGAAAAGAGCCCAAGTTTTCACGTCGACGATCGCCGTAACCGCTACAAATGTTTTGGCTGCGGTGCGTCCGGTGATCATTTTACGTTCCTGTGTGAAACCGAAGGGCTGAGCTTTCCGGAGGCCGTCGAACGTCTTGCCGAACAGTCCGGCGTCGGTCTGCCTGCGCCCGATCCCCAGGCGGCGCGGCGCGAGAAGAAGCGGGCCGGGCTTGCCGATATCTGCGAAATGGCGGCGCAGTTCTTTCAGGCCGAGTTCGCGGGCCCTCGTGGCGACACCGCCCGTGCCTATACGCAAAAACGCGGCCTGACGCCCGATACGCTGCGCGAGTTCCGGTTCGGGTTTGCGCCTGAAAGCCGCGATGCGCTGAAGGGATATCTTGCAGCGCGCGAGATCCCGGAAGCCGCAATGATCGAGGCAGGGCTCATCATCAAGCCGGAAGACGGGCGCCCGTCCTACGACCGGTTCCGCGGACGTTTGATGATCCCGATCCAGGACGACCGCGGCCGGGTGGTCGCCTTTGGCGGGCGAACCCTGTCTCCGGACGGACAGCCGAAATATCTGAACTCGCCGGAAACACCTCTTTTTCACAAGGGTGTCATGCTATTCAACGCCCATCGCGCACGCGAACCCGCCTTCAAAAGCGGCGAGGCAGTGGTGGTGGAGGGCTATCTCGATGCGATCGCCCTCTGGCAGGCGGGCATCCACCATGTGGTCGCGTCCTTGGGCACGGCCTTTACCGAAGACCAGGTGGTGCGGCTCTGGAAATTCGCTCCCGAACCGGTGATCTGCTTTGACGGCGACGCGGCAGGTGTTTCGGCAGCACATCGCGCCATCGACCGGATCTTTCCGGTGCTCAAGAGCGGCTATTCGTTCCAGTTCTGCTTCCTGCCTGACGGCATGGATCCCGATGACCTCATCAAGCAGCGCGGGGTGGCAGGCTTTCATGACGAAGTCGAGCGGGCACAGTCCCTGTTCGATGTGGTCTGGGAGCGGGAGATTTCCGTTTCACGGCTCGATACGCCTGAACGCAAGGCGGCACTGGAGAAACGGTTCGATGATCTGATCGCCACCATTCGCGACGAGCGGGTGCGTCGACGGTATCAGCTCGATCTCAAGTTCAAGCTGTCGAACCTGTTCTTCGAGCAGGCACGCCAGTCCCGGCAGGGGGGCAAGGGCGGCAAGGGCGGTGGCTCCGCCGACGCGGCGTCTCCGCTCGGCACGGCACGCGAACGGGTTGCTGCCAGCCACGATTTCGGCACCGAACGGCTGGTGCTCGGTTTGAGCATGCGATTCCCGCATCTGCTCGACAGGAACTTCGAGCGGTTTTCCAGGTTGCCTTTTGCTAATGACCTCCACAGGCAATTGCGGGACATTCTGTGCCGGATCGTCGATGATCTGGAAGCGACACCCATTTCCGACCTGACCAGCGCATTCGAGGAGCCGCTTCGGGACATCATGGGTGAAATGATGCTCGAAACCATCGGCATGCAGCAGCAACGTGGTGCGGAGTTTTCCGCGCTGATCCATCGCTTCCCGCTTCTGAAATCCAATCCGCCGGAGGATTTCATCGAAGCGGCCTATCTGCACTTTCTCGATGTCCTGGAGCTCAATGCGCTGGAAGACGAACTCTCCTCCGAGCTTGCTACCGCGGACGAGCAACTCGATGAGCATTCCTGGATGCGCATCCAGGCCCTGACGCAGGACCTCAGCCGGAGGCGAGAGGAATGTGCGCGCGATGAAGCCGACCTTGCCGAGCGCGCCAAAAAGATCCGTACGGCACCTCCTGTGGCCGTGGCAGCTCATTGACGGAATGGCTTGCCGGTGGCTTAAACGAAGAGCAGCGGACCTTCAGTTGCGGAAAAGGGAACTTTTGGAGCAGCGACCCGTTTTCTGGCGACGAACCGGCATTGGGCCTGAAAATGCCCTCTTTGGTGTGCGCAGGAGCACAAAAATGGCATTTTCCAATTGACCGGTGACGAATCACACTTGCGAATCGCGTGAGCCGAGCTAAATAGAACCTTTGCAGCCCTCAAGCGCCGGAGCTTTCAAGCCTGCTCGCGGCAAAAGTCTTAATATAGCTGCAACCCGAACGAACACCTTTTACGCATCCGTTTCCGGATGCCGACAGAAAAGGCCGTGTGCTGCGTCGATGCTGAAATATGCCAATGTCGAAAAGTGTACGGTTAATTGGGACTTAAGGGACACGGCTTACAAACCTAACCGCAGTGATTCTTTCAGACGCCGCCGCACCACATGCTGGCGCGCTGGGGGTGAATTGGGTTGAAGCCAAACAAAGGGCGCGGCGTGGCCGGACCGGCCGCGAACTGGAGCACGATATGGTAGCCAAAGCGACACAAGCAGACGACACACAGGAGCAGAGCACGGACGGCCCTGACGGCCCTCTGCTGGACCTGTCGGATGCCGCTGTCAAAAAGATGATCAAAGCCGCCAAGAAACGCGGCTATGTCACCTATGATGAACTGAACGAGGTTCTGCCCTCGGAGCAGGTGTCTTCGGAAAAGATCGAAGACACCATGTCCATGCTTTCCGACATGGGCATCAACGTGATCGATTCCGACGAAGCCGAAGAAGGCCCGGAAGAAGTCGATGGCGGCGATCTGGTTGCCGCAAGCACGACGGCACTTGCCAAGAGCACCACGAAAGAGCCCGCCGACCGCACCGACGATCCCGTGCGCATGTATCTGCGCGAGATGGGCTCGGTCGAGCTCCTGTCGCGTGAAGGCGAAATCGCGATTGCCAAGCGCATCGAGGCTGGCCGCGAGGCGATGATTGCGGGTCTTTGCGAAAGCCCGCTGACCTTCCAGGCCATCATCATCTGGCGTGACGAGTTGAACGAAGCCCAGGTTCTTCTGCGCGACATTATCGATCTGGAAGCAACCTATGCCGGCCCTGATGCCAAGGCCGGCCCGGCCGTTGCCAATGACGATGTGGCGCCGGGCGAAGGCAATTCGGAAAACTCCGGCGGTGCGTCTGAAGACACCGAAAACGAAAGCGAAGACGGCGACGGCGAGGATGACGACGACGAGTTTGAATCCAACGTTTCCCTGTCCGCGATGGAAGCCGAGCTGAAGCCGGGCGTCCTGGAAACCTTTGACAACATCGCCGACAACTACAAGAAGCTTCGCCGCCTGCAGGATCAGCTGGTGGAAAACAAGCTGGCCAACAAGACCCTGTCGCCAAGCCAGGAGCGCCGCTACAAGAAGCTGAAAGAAGACATCATCGTTGATGTGAAGAGCCTGTCGCTCAACCAGAACCGTATCGACGCCCTGGTTGCCCAGCTCTATGACATCAACAAGCGCCTGATGGGCTATGAAGGCCGTCTGCTGCGTCTGGCCGACAGCTACAATGTCGACCGCACGGACTTCCTGAAGCAGTATCAGGGTGCCGAGCTCGACCCGAACTGGCTGCGCAAGGTTGCCAATCTTTCCACGCGCGGCTGGAAAAACTTCATCGCGAAGGAAAAGGAAACCGTTCGCGAGCTGCGTCAGGACATCCAGACGCTGGCCACCGAAACCGGGCTCGAAATCACCGAATTCCGCCGCATCGTTGCAATGGTGCAGAAGGGCGAGCGCGAGGCACGTATCGCGAAGAAGGAAATGGTCGAGGCGAACCTGCGTCTCGTGATCTCCATCGCGAAGAAATACACCAACCGCGGCCTGCAGTTCCTGGATCTGATCCAGGAAGGCAACATCGGCCTGATGAAGGCGGTGGACAAGTTCGAATACCGGCGCGGCTACAAGTTCTCCACCTATGCGACATGGTGGATCCGGCAGGCGATCACCCGTTCGATTGCCGACCAGGCCCGTACCATCCGTATTCCGGTGCACATGATCGAAACGATCAACAAGATCGTGCGTACGTCGCGCCAGATGCTGCATGAAATTGGACGCGAGCCGACCCCGGAAGAGCTGGCTGAAAAGCTGCAGATGCCGCTGGAGAAGGTTCGCAAGGTTCTGAAGATCGCCAAGGAACCGATCTCGCTCGAGACACCGATTGGTGACGAGGAAGATTCGCACCTGGGCGATTTCATCGAGGACAAGAACGCGGTTCTGCCCATCGATGCGGCCATCCAGTCGAACCTGCGCGAAACGACCACCCGCGTGCTCGCCTCGCTCACTCCGCGTGAGGAACGCGTGCTGCGCATGCGCTTCGGTATCGGCATGAACACCGACCACACTCTGGAAGAAGTCGGGCAGCAGTTCTCGGTTACCCGTGAACGTATCCGCCAGATCGAAGCGAAGGCGCTGCGCAAGCTGAAGCACCCGAGCCGGTCTCGCAAGCTGCGGTCGTTCCTGGACAGCTAAGCTGCCGGGAAGAGCTTGAAACATCGAAGAACCCGGCGGAGACGCCGGGTTTTTTTGAAACTTCGAACCGGAAATCAACCGGCAACTTTGCTTTAAGGGCGCTCTATTGGCCATCACCGCCGACATGGACCGGAACATGGTCGGGATCGAGCCTGCGGACCGGCGGCTTTTCCTGTGGGGGCTTGTGGTCTCCGCCGTGCTGCACGCGCTTGTGGCCTTGATGCTGCTGGAAGGCGTGTCCGGCTATACGACCCAGCCCTTGCAGGACGTGGTTGAAGTCGAGCTACTGCCCCCGCCGCCGCAGGAGGAAGAGACGCCACCTGTGGAACTTGAGCAACCTGAACCGGAGCAACCGGAGCAGGAAGAGGTGGAAACTCCCGAACAACCCGAACCGCCGGAACAGGAGCAGGCCGAGGAAGCCCCGCCGCCACCTCCACCACCGCCAGCGTCCGCTCGCGAAGACCTTGCCGAGACGCCCGAACAACCGCCAGAGCCGTCCGTTCTGCAGGAAGTGACCGAGTTCGGCGAAGAAGACACGGGGCTGCAAGGGGAAGAGGAAACGCCACCGGCATCTGAGGAAAGCGCATCCTCGGAGAGTGAGCAGCAGGCGGAAACCGACGCGCAGACGGATGAGGCCCAGGCGGGCGAAACGGACGCCGGCGAAGGCGAAGGTGAGGGCGAAGGTCAGGAGACCGAGGCTGCCGAAACCGAAGCGCCGCAGGAGGATGCTTCGGAAGAAGCACAGGATACCGCCGCTGAAGACGCCGCTGATGATAGCGAAGCTCCTGAGGAGGCCTCAGACGTTGCCGAAACACCCGAACAGCCGAAGGCCCTGCCAGAGGAGACCGTTGGAACCGGCGCGGAAACGGACACGGCTGAAACCGGAGAGCAGCCCGCCGAAGACTTCGGAATTGTCGGACCGATCGCAACGAACAAGACACCCGCTCCCAAACCACCGAAACCGGTGGCTTCGCCTCAACGCGACCAGGCAGGAGGAGGACGGGCATCAGGCGGCTCGGAAGGACCTCCAGCCGGAATGATTGCGGCTCGGGAACTTTATTCCCGCGATATTCTGGATGATCCGCAGGCGCGCACGGCCATGCGCGGCATGACCGAGGGCCAGCGGCTGAACCTCTTGTGCATGACCGAGTTGAGAGAGCAGATTGCTTCCGTCAGTTCCTTGCCGCCCGAACTGCTGCCGTCTTTCCGGCCTCGGGGCGGCAACGTTCTGCAGCCGCGTATCGCCGCTTTCCGCAGTCTTGGCCGCTGGTTCGACGTGGCTTTCCGGTGTGAGACGGACAGCGGCGTGACGCGTGTGGAGCGGTTCTCCTTCAAGATCGGCAAGGAGATCCCGCAAAGCCAGTGGCTGGAACGGGGACTGACGGGGTTCTGACCTCGCCAGTTTGACTGACCTCAGGACTGACTCTTGAATTGCAGCGACGCGTTGGCGATTTCGTGCGCACGCATGTTCACCGCCCAATTGTAGAACGAGGTCTTGCGAGAGGGGCCGAGTATGGAGCTGATGATCACGTGCGACGGGGTCTTCATCGCCAGCGCGGTGAATTCCAGCGGATCATTGCTTTCACTCGTGCGGGCACCGACGGTCACTTCGGTGGCTTCGATAAACGGCGGGTCGAGCGTCACCGCTTTCGACGTCGCACCAGCGTCGAAAATGATCTCGGAACCTTCGAACTCCCGTCTGGTCTTGCCCAGTTCCTGAACAAGGTCTACCGGCTGCTGTGCGCTGATCGCCTTCAGTCTGGCAAACCCGAGGATCTCGCCGTTGGAGCCCGTGCGGGCAAAATCGATGGCCATGCGATCGGCCAGACCGGATTGCGGCTGGTTGACATGCCAGGACGCCGGGAAGAAGAAGCCGATGTCCTGGAACAGGGAAAAGTTGCTCCAGTCCTCTATCACGTTCGGCTGCCTGACCTGTTCGGTGCGGAAGGACCTGACGGCCATGTTGACGATGTCCGAAAGGGCAGCAAACTCGCTGGAAGGAACAAAGGCCTGGATCAGGATCAGCGTATTGCCATTCACCGTGACGGTGACGAGGCCGCGCAGTTCGTGGCCTTCGGCCCTGACGAAGCAGCTTGCGCGTGCGCGGCGAGCATCGATCGGCTGCAGGGTGTCGACATGCCAGGACGACAGGGAGCAGTAGTATTCGAGCCAGTGTGCGGCCGAGATCTCGTTGTTGAGGAGAATGCCGATCACCTGAACGGAGATATTCGTGGCCTGGGGAGGCTCGAAAACCGCAATGATGGTGGGGCTGTCCACCGTGAGGGGCTGCTCGTTGGCCTGCTTCACTTCCCAGCTTCCGGGAAGCAGAAGCTGGAACGCAAACGGGGCCAGGCTGATTGCGGTCAGTTCGGCGGCGACATAGTCCTCAGTGGTCATTCCGATTATCACCCTTGGGTGTTCTTGCAGGCGGTCTCGAGTGCAAAACCACCTGTCTAATAAACTCCGACAAAGACCTTGAAGCCCGCCATCGGACCGGCCCCTGCCTTGGCTTCCGCAGTCACGCCATAGGCGCCACCGATTTTTCCTGCCTGCGCGCTGGCCCCGGCTGCAGCCCCGACACCGGCTTCTCCGCGACCTCCGATTCGAAGGCCGTGGTCATAGGCACTGTCGAGCGTTCGTTTCGCCGGATCTCCGCTCACCCAGCTCAAAAACGGGCCAAGGGTGTTGTCGTACAGCGTTTTGGGACTGATGTTAATGGTGCCTTCGGCGCTGGCCTGTACCAGAACGAGTTCACCTCCGATTTTGCCTTCCACTCCCGCAAAATCTTCGGATTTTCGGAAGCCGACACCCCCTTCGGCTGAAGCGGACAAGGCTTCGCCTTCCACCTTGCCACCGACAAGCCCGTTAAGCGTCTTGCCTTCGGCCTTTCCGGTGATGGCGGCGACCTTCGCATTTGCATAAGCTCCAGCGGCAAAATCCCCGTTGATATCGCCGGATATGCCGAGCTTTGCCTCCGCGCTCGCCTCGGTCTTGAAATGACCGCCTTCCGATTCCCAGAAGGTCTTTTCCTTGCTGAACAGCTCATACTCGTATTCGGCGCTGGCTTCAGCGTTCTCCTTCAGCTGGTCCTTGAGCGACCGCTTCTCGGTTTCCGGCTTCTTGATGCCTTTCGAGTTGTATCGTTCCTTGTAGGGCTTCTCGATACCCGTCTCCGCGCTGGCGGAGAACTTGTGCGGACTTTTTGCCGGAGGCGCTGCGCCGCCTGCTCCTCCGCCACCGCCTCCACCACCACCGCCTTGCGTTCCGATCAGAACCGTTGGCAGGCCGGTTATGATTGTTCCGGCCTTTGCGGTCAGATCGGTCATTCGCGCAGCAGGGCTGCCTTCGACCAGAACCGTCCACGCACCCGTAATGATGGGGTCACCACCAGCTGGAGGCGGCGGGCCGACGCAAACGCACATGTCGCCAACACGTGCCTGCGGCAGCTTGCCGGTAAGCACGGTATAGGCGCCTTTCCATACGATTGGCGCGGGAACCCCCATGCACATGGGGCAGGTATGCAGGTCGGTGAGACGAGCGGCAGGAAAACCCATAAATGAACCGGTCTTAATAAAAACTGCCGGATCATCGGAAAGTTGTTTCACACTGTCAATACTGCTTATCGCGACCAGGAGACGGATCGGGCATGAAGAAGACCTTCGTTGCTGCAGAACAGGCAAAGGTCACCCGAGTTGAGGCGGCAGTTTTCTTGGAATGAAAGTTTACGTAACGACAATCACCAGAATTTCATAACCGTCAGTCTATCCTTCTCCTGCTTTCCCGATTGGCAAACGGAGGGATTTCATGAGCGACGTCCGGCAGACCTTCTCCACCGCATCAGTTGCAAGCCTCGATAGTCCGCAGGCCTATATCGAGGAGACACCGATCTGGCGCGATGGTACGGATGTCGACAGTTCCATCCTGACCGGCATGCAGTGGCGTATCTGGTGGCTGGCCTGCGCCGGCAAGTTCTTTGAAGGCATGGTTGTCTTCATGACCGGCATCGCCCTCCCGCTGATCGGGCGGGAATTCAAATTGACAGCGGTGGAGCACGGACTTGTCAGTTCGGCGATCCTGTTCGGCATTCTGATCGGGGCGACAGCACTGGGCGGGCTTGCGGACCGGTTCGGACGACGGGCGATGTTCATCGTCGAGATGGCGCTCTTCATCGCCTTTCTGCTGGTGCTTTCGATAGCGCCGAACCTTGCGATTACCCTTATAGCGCTCTTCGGTGTCGGCCTGGCGCTCGGCTGTGACTATCCGACGGCACATATGGTGATCTCGGAGAACATTCCGGCGCGGGCACGTGGAAGGATGGTTCTGGGAGCCTTCAGTTTTCAGGCGGTCGGCGCATTGTCGGGTACAGGGCTTGCCTTTCTGACGCTCACCTGGTTTCCGGACCCCGAAGCCTGGCGCTGGATGTATCTGACGGCCGTTCCGCCTGCTCTTCTGATCCTGGCCGGCCGCTTCTTTGTTCCGGAAAGCTCCAACTGGTTGATCGTGAGGGGACGGGTAGCAGAAGCGGAAACCGCACTGCTGAGATTGCTGAACCGGCGCCCGAGATATCCAAGCGAGATTTCGCTGAAGGCCGAAACAGCCGCTTCGCCGCATGCGCACAAAGTCAAGTGGAGCCGGTTCCTGACAGACCGGAAACTGCGCAAGGCGACGATCTTTGCGTCGGTTCCCTGGTTCCTGCAGGATCTCGGGACATATGGCATCGGCATTTTCACGCCGGTCATCCTGGCCAGTTCAATTGGCAACAAGCGCGAGCACGCACAGTCGCTCTCTGATCTGGTCTACAATGATCTGCTTGCGGCGAAAGGCGCCGCCCTGATCGACGTCCTGCTGATTGTCGGCATTGTCTTTGCCGTGATGTTCACTGACCGGATCGGCCGTGTCCGCCTTCAGGTGATCGGTTTCATCGGCTGCGCCGTTGGTCTGGCGATTGCGGCTTCAGGCAACCATGCAGGGTCTGGATGGGACGTCCCCCTGATCTTTGCAGGCTTCATGCTGTTCAACTTCATGACCAACATGGGACCGAATGCGCAGACCTACCTGATTGCCGGCGAGGTGTTTCCTGTCGCCTATCGCGGCACGGGGGCGGGCCTTGCGGCGTCCTTCGCCAAGATCGGCGCCGTTCTGACTGCCTTCCTGTTTCCGATTCTGCTCAAGGACCTGGGAACGGACGTGCTGCTGGCTGGCCTCGTGGTTACCTCGCTGCTGGGGGCGGTGGTGACGTGGGTCTACCGGATCGAGACGCGCGGTGCCGGCCTTGGGTGAGGAGGGCGGCTATTCGTTTGCGATGGCGCTTTCCCGTGCAGTCAATCTGTGACGTAGCACCAGCATCGCCAGGGCTGGAACCAATGTCAGGCCCGCATTGACGTAGAAGACGGAGGCGCCGGACCGCGCGACGGCCTCCCGGGTGAGCAGTTCTTCCGATCCCGGTGCAACAAGACCGGTGACAATTGCGATCAGTCCGGTAAGGCCGCCGCCGATGGCAATACCGGCAGAGGAAATGGTCGGCAGGATGCTGGAGACCAGGTTCTGGTCTTCTCCCTCGGCGGTGTACATCAGCGAACGCATCAGGATCTGGTTGCACAGCCCGTGGCCGGCACCGGCAACCACGGCAGCGAGCGCAAACAAAGGCAGCGACGCGGTCGTGATGGCAAGAGCAGTGAGGGTCAAGCCACCGGCGATCAGGAACGGACCGGTCGTCAGATAGGTCAGCTCGCGCTGCCGCGACGGTGCACGGGAAGAGATGACGGCGAAGATCGACCAGGAGAAGGCGAGCCCGGCGGCAACATAACTTGCCTGCGTCACGCTGAGGCCCCAGTAGACCTGGCCGACCGTCGTGACGTAAACCGCCCGCACCGCAGCGGCAGCGGAAATGAGGAACATGATCCAGGTGCCGAGGCCGATCAGGGTCTGCGCCCGGAAGGCATCGCGCGGGAAAAGGCGATGCGGGCTTGCGGCGTCAATGGTCAGCAGCAGCGCTGCGGTTGCCAGACCGGCTGCAATCGTCAGGGCAAGCGGCAGGGGCGCATGCAGCTCGCCTATCACGGTCAGGAGAAAGATGCTTGCTGCCAGCAGGGCAAGGCGAACCAGCAAACGGACCGGCAATCTTCTGGCCGTGGGGTCGCTTGCCGTGGCCGGACGCACTGCTTGCGCAGGCAAGGCCGTGTTCATCAGGACGAACAGCAGCAGCACGAAGGGTATGTTGATCAGGAAGGCGGCGCGCCACGACCAGAGTTCGGACAGCAAGCCGGCCGAAACCGGCCCGATACCCGCTGCAACGGCCCAGACCCCTGCCAGCAAGGCAAAGACACGCGGGGCGATGTTGCTGGGGAAGAGATACGGGATCAGCGAATAGCACAGCGCGATGATCATGCCTTCGCCGAAACCCTGCAGGGCGCGTCCGGCAATCAGCCCTTCCAGAGATGTCGAGATACCCGCGAGCACCGATCCGCCCGCAAGCAGGAGCGACGCCAACAGGAAGGGACTGCGGGCACCGAAACGGACCTTTGCTGCGCCAGTGAGGCAGCCCGCCAGGATTGCCATCATTTCAAAGGAGGAAAATACCCAGAATGCTCGGTCCTGCCCGCCAAGATCGCGGATGATGTCCGGCAGGACTGCGGTGGTAACAAAGCCGTTTATGGCGTGAGATCCGACCCCCAGCACCAGCGCCAGTGTGCCGGCCGCGCGTTCAGGTGAAAAGAGTGACGGGCTGACGGGCGGAAGCGCTGGCGAGCTGATGGACATGACAACCTCGATAAAGAAAGTATTTTCTTTATATATTGAGCTTCAGAAATAAAGAAAGAAATTTATTTTTTTATTTTAGCGCCGATATGCGTGAGGGTTGAGCCGTCGAAGGCCCTTGGTTCATGCCGGCCTGGACGATGTAACCAGGGATGCCGAATTCGCGAAGAGACCTATTATGGATGGGTTTCTGTCAGTACCAGGAAATGTGCGGGAACGGCATCCGTCAGCCAGACGCCGTTCTCCGTCCTGTAAAACGTGTGCCCCACGGCCTGCATTGCGCTGGCCGCGACCTGAAGAATTGCAGGTTTGCCGTGACGGCTTCCGACCTTGTGCGCGGTGTCGCGATCCAGTGACAGATGCACATGGTGCCGGGCCATAGGTTTCAGGCCTTCGGCCAGAATGGGCGGCAGAAAGCGTGTTGCCGTTCCGTGGAACAGGATCTCCGGAGGCTGTAAAGCTGTGAGGCCTAGTTCAATGTCAATCGAATGACCCTGACGTGCGCGAATGTGTTTGCCGTCTTCGGAGAACTCGAAGCGTTTCTTGTCGTTGGTCGCGACTATTCTTTCCAGCTGATCCCTTTTGCAATCAAGGCCGAGGGCTCTTAAGGCACCAAGGACATCAGCTACGTCAGCCCAACCGCTGTCTGACAGCATCAAACCGGCGTCTTCCGGTTTGTGTCTTAGCCAGAAAGACAGGCGTTTCGAGATCTTTGTGTCTGTTTTCATTGTCTTTTTCTTTAAAAGTATACTGTTTTCAAATTCTGCGACCCCAGGGAAAGCGGGCGAGCGCACCCTCAATCGAGGTGGCCAGGTGACAGGACCTGGACAGCCATGGCCTGCAATGGCCGTGCTGAAACAGAAACGGCGCAGGTTGCCCCGCGCCGTTCTGGCTCATGCCGCGTTGTCGTCCCGAAGCCGGACGAGGTCGTTCATGAGGCCTCCGGTTCCGTTGTGGACCGTGAGCCGGTCGACCTTGCCGGCGATGGCTTCAAGCGCTTCGAGCTCCTTGAGCCGAAGCATGACCGGGTTTTCGGCCATGACCTTGGCTGTGTTGAGAAGCGAACGGGTTGCGTTCGTTTCTTCACGGCGCCGGATCACATTGGCTTCGGCTTCCTTTTCGGCTGCCACCACCTTGTCGAGGATCTCGCGCATTTCGCCCGGAAGGATCACGTCCTTGAGGACGATGTCGGAGACCTCGACACCGATTTCAGCCATGTCGGCCTTGATCTTTCCGGCAGCTTCCGCGTTGACCTCCCCCTTCTTTTCAAGGATCTGGTCGAGCTTGAGCGCGCCGAGCTGCTTGCGGAACACAAGCTGCAAGGCCCGGTAGAGCGTGTCGGTGAAGTCCTTCACCTCGGTTGCGGCCTTCACCGGGTCAACCACACGGTAATCCACGGAGAGGTTGATCCGGATGGTAACGCGGTCGAGGGTCAGGACTTCCTGACCGGTGACGTCGAGAGCCTGACGCTTGAGGTCGATGACCTTCTGCGTCACGGTTCGGCCAGCCTTCCAGAAGGCATGCACCCCGGCTTCAAGCACCTTGGTGAGCACGCCATCCATGAAGAGGAGGGCGATGCTACCGTCGGTCACCGGCACGATCACGAACTGCTGCGTCTGACGGGCATCCCCGAGCCGGCGCATGAGCTTCTGCGTGAGGGCCGGGTCGGCAGCCGTGTCGATGACCTCGAAGGTCCACGGGCCGGCATCCGTCCACAGGACAAGCCGCTCGTCCGGGCCAAGCACGGTGTGGATACGGTTGTCCCGTTCCACAATCGCCACTTCACCCGGTCCGGTCCGGATAACGGTCAAGTGCTCTTCGGCAACTTGGGGAAGCTTATCGAAGAGCGCCTTCTCGTAGGCCGACCGGAACTGGGGCATTGCCATCGACTGGCGCTCGATCACCAGGGTGCCACGGCCATTTTCGAGGCTGTGTTCACCGGGGCCGAGAATACCCTGGAGCTCTCCCTTGCAGATGTGGAGGGCCCGTTCCGTTTCAGAAATCACTACGCGGGTTCGCCCGCGGATCTTGTCGAGAAAAGTCGTCATTTCGATAATCCTTCCAATGCGCTAAGGCACGTGGTTGTCCTTTCCGGTGTTGAAGATGGTTGGAGGTTGAGGAAACCGGTCGCTCGTCATGAGGCGTCCGGGGTGAAACGATGAGACCCGAAGAGAGCACGAGGTCTCCCGGCGGGCCCTTGGCCAGAGGGCGTAGCAGCGGCAATGCGGGTTCCAACCCGTTCGAAAACAGGCGGTTTCGGCAAAGCGGCGGCAGAGCCTTTGCCAAAGGCCGGGCGAAGCGACCTGGCGTCGGCGGTCAGGGCACTTTCACCCGAAGGCAAAAGGGCCAGTCCGCGTTCGCAAGACCTCTCCGGGTCCCCAATGGAACAGCTTGCATAGCTGCTGGCGTGACAGGCCAGTTCGGCGTTGGAGGCCGTGTTTTTGGAGCGAGAGTTGAACTCGCGACAGTCGGATTAAAGGTCCGATGCTCTACCACTGAGCTATCCATGGAGCACATCACAGGAGTCGAACCTGTTGCTTCCGGGGTACACTCCCGGCGTTCAACCGTTAAACTTCATGCGCGATTGTCCGATCCACCAGAACAGCATCCGTACATGAGTGGGCAGGGCCTGATCATGCGGGTGGCGAAAAATGGCCGAGCCGTTGATGTCTGTGCCAGTATGGTGACCGGTGACGAGTTGATACTTCGAGAGCGGGTGCCAATGCAACCGGCAATTTCAAGAGAAGCGATGTTTGTTGCTAATGTGATACAGTATGTTGTATTTTTATCACTTTTGCCCAGAGTGCCGGCTGTCGCCCTGGGCGGGGACTTTGGTTGGTTTGAAGCGGTTTCGGTGAAGAACCGTAAACCGCAATCTCCTCGACCTCTTGCGCCGGGAAGACGGCGAAGGCAAACTCCCGGCCAGATTGTGTTTCCGCCCCTGCGAGGACCTATGGCCAACAAACAGTCCCGGTTTCTGATCGACACCTATTTTGCCGCCTTCAATGCAGGCGATACCAAGAAAATGGAAAGCCTGGTTGCCGACGACCTGATCCATGACGTCAACCAGGGCGAACGCCGTGTCGGCAAGGACAAGTTCTGGTCCTTCAACGTTCACATGACGCGCTGCTACAAGGAACGCCTCAGCGACATCGTGCTGTTCGTCAGTGAAGACGGGACACGGGCTGCTGCCGAGTTCATCGTCCATGGCAGCTATATCGGCACCGACAGCGGATTGCCGCCCGCGAACGGCCAGACCTACAAGCTGCCGGCGGGCAGCTTTTTCGAGATCCGCGATGGTCAAATCGCCCGCATCACCACCTATTACAACCTTCAGGACTGGATCGACCAGGTGACGGAAGGTGCGGGTGAAAAAGTGCCGGAAGAGGCCTGAACCAAAACCCTGCTTCTGCGCGAGCAGGGCCGGACAGGCAAAATTCATTTGATCAATCAGCTCTCCGTGCTCATCCGCGGGGAGCTTTTTTGTTTCTGAGAAGGGCGATCTCCTCGTTGATTGTTGCACACACGCAACCGTGAAGTTCGTTTTATTGACGATAATAATTAGACCGGTCTATTTCTAATTCAATGAACACCGCTGACAAGGCGCTGCATCAGCCGGATTAGCGGTGTCAGAAGTCCCTGACGAAAGGAAACCCCTTGGCCAGAATACGCAACGAAGCTGCCTACGAGACCGCGAAAACCCGTCTTCTGGATGTCGGTATGACGCTTATCCGGGAAAACAGCTTCGACGGGATCGGGATCAATGACGTGTTACGGGAAAGTGGCGTGCCGAAGGGGTCTTTCTACCACTACTTCGACACCAAGGAAGACTTCGGTCTCGAGGTGGCACGTCACTACCACCGGGATCAGCTCGCTTTTGCAAAGGCCTGCCTTTCGGACCGCAAACGCTCGCCGGTAGAGCGGCTGGAAGCATTTTTCTCCGGTGCCCGGGAAGGGATGAAGGACCGTGGCTACGCCCAGGGATGCCTGATGTGCAACCTGTCGACGGAGCTCGCCGACCAGAAACCGGTCTTTCAGGCGGAACTGGACCGTCATTGGCAGGCACTGACCGGTGAACTGGAAATCTGCCTGCGGGAGACGGATCTTTCCCGGATCGGACTGTCTCATCTCTCCCCGGCACAGGCTGCCGACTGGTTGATGAATTCGTGGAGCGGCGCGCTGACGAGAATGAAGGCAAGCCGCAGCGACGAACCCCTGGCGCTGTTCATGCGCACAATCTTCAAGAAAGAAGGGAAATGAAAATGACCACCCAAAAGACAATCCTGATTACCGGTGCAAGCCGGGGTATCGGGTTTCTGACCGCGCAGAAACTCGTGCAGGAAGGCCATATCGTTTATGCGGGCATGCGGGATCTGGACGGCAGAAACGCGGAAGCGGCAAAGGCGCTCAAGCTTTTTGCCGAAGGTCTTCCGGGCAAGCTTGTTCCGGTCGATCTGGATGTTGCAGACGAGAAAGGTGTCGAACGGACCGTCGCGGCGATCGAGGCAGAGCAGCCGATCGACGTTCTGGTCAATAACGCAGGCGTCATGCCCGTTGGTCTGACGGAAGGCTTCACCATGGAGCAGGCAAAGGATCTGTTCGACGTCAATGTTTATGGTGTCATGCATCTGACGCGGGCGGTGCTTCCCGCGATGCGGGCGCGGAAGTCCGGTCTCGTGATCAGTCTCAGTTCGGTTGCAGGCCGGTTCGGCATGCCATTCTTCGGCCTTTACTGCGCCAGCAAGTGGGCGATGGAAGCTTACTGCGAGTCGCTGCATTACGAACTGGAGCCGTTCGGGGTCGAGTCCGTGCTGGTTGAGCCGAGTGGCCATGGCACTGACCTGGTGACCTCCGCCCCGGCTCCGGGTGATGCGGTGCGGGTTGGGCAATATGGCGATTATTCCAAGGGGCGCGACAGGCTGCTTGGCATGTTCCAGGGCATGTTCGATCAGGGTGAAGCCATCACCGATGCGGGCAACGTCGCAACCAAGATCCTTGAGCTGATCGCAATGGATGGATCGCGGCCTATCCGTACCCAGGTCGGGCAGGATATGGGTGTCACCGCCATCAACGAGGCAACCGCACCGATCCAGGCGCAGCTGGTGAGCGGATTGAAGCCGGTCTATCTGGGAGCCGCATCGTGAGCGGCAATGCCCTGATCGTCGGTGCCGGGCCGGGCCTCAGCGCGTCTCTGGCACGGACGTTCGCCAAGGAAGGCTACAGGGTGTCACTGGCTGCCAGATCTCCTGGAAAGCTGGAAGGGCTTTGCGCTGAAACCGGAGCAAAAGCCCATGCCTGCAATGCTGCCGACGCGGCCAGTGTGGCGCGCCTGTTCCAGGGCCTGGACGAGGCGGGGGCAACGCCGGACCTTGTCGTCTACAACGCCAGTGGCCGCGTCCGCGGACCGGTTGCCGAACTCGATCTTGAGGATGTGCATGCCGCACTGGATGTGACCGCCTTCGGTGCGCTGGCCGTCGCACATGAAGCGGCAAAGCGGATGGTGCCAAAGGGGAAGGGCGTGATGCTGTTCACCGGTGCTTCCGCCGGCATCAAGGGCTTCCCGCAATCAGCGCCCTTTGCCATGGGCAAGTTCGCCTTGCGTGGCTTGTGCCAGTCACTTGCCCGGGAATTGTCGCCGAAAAACATCCACGTGGTTCATTTCGTCATCGACGGGGTGATCTACAATCCGGATCGTGGCGCGCCTTATGACGACCCGGACAAGACCCTTCATCCGGATGCAATCGCACGGACGTATCTGGAGATCTCGCGTCAGGACAAAAGCGCCTGGACATCCGAGTTGGAACTGCGACCGAGCGTCGAAAAGTTCTGATCCGGTAAACCGAAAGCCCCGGCGCGGCGGATGCCGTGCCGGGGCTTCGCTGTTTTCTTACTCTGCCGCATCCGCACGAGCGCCGAAGTGCCGTGCAAGTTCGTCGGCGAGATCGGTTCTCTCCCAGCCGAAACCGCCGTCTTCTTCCGGTGCGCGGCCGAAGTGGCCGTAAGCAGCAGTGCGCGCGTAGATCGGCTTCGAAAGTCCGAGACGCTCGCGAATCCCCCGCGGTGTCAGACGCACCATTTCGCGCAAGGTCTTGCCGAGAGCCACTTCATCCACCTTGCCGGTTCCCTGCGTGTCGACGTAAACGGCGACCGGCTCCGGCATGCCGATGGCATAGGCGAGTTGGATCAGGCATTTGTCGGCAAGGCCGGCAGCGACCACGTTCTTGGCGAGATAGCGCGAGGCATAGGCAGCCGACCGGTCGACCTTGGTCGGGTCCTTGCCGGAAAAGGCGCCGCCACCATGGGGAGCTGCACCGCCGTAGGTGTCGACGATGATCTTGCGACCCGTGAGGCCGGCATCGCCATCCGGTCCGCCAATCACGAAGCGGCCAGTCGGGTTGATGTAGATCCGGTTATCGGGAACGGTCCAGCCGACGGGCAAGGCATGCAGGATGAACGGCAACACCGCTTCGCGCACTTCTTCCTGGCTGACATTTTCGCCGTGCTGAGTGGAAACGACCACGGCATCGATGCCGATCGGACGGCCGTTTTCATAGCGAAGCGTCACCTGGCTCTTGGAGTCCGGGCCAAGGCGCGGTTCGCGCCCGGATTTCCGGGCTTCGGCCATGGTGCGCAGGATCTTGTGCGACAACAGGATCGGCGCAGGCATCAGCTCCTCGGTCTCGTTGCAGGCATAGCCGAACATGATGCCCTGGTCGCCGGCCCCTTCCTCGCCCTTGTCGCCTTCATCGACGCCCATGGCGATGTCGGCCGACTGACGGTGCAGGCGGTTGACCACTTCCAGCGTCTGCCAGTGGAAACCTTCCTGTTCATAGCCGATGTCGCGGACGGCTTCACGCACCAGGCTCTCGACCGTATCGAGGACCTGGTCGGGGCCACGAACTTCCCCCGCGATGGTGACGTGATTGGTGGTGGTCAGCGTTTCACAGGCAACGCGGGCGTCAGGGTCCTGTTCCAGGAAAGCGTCCAGAATGGTGTCGGATATCCGGTCGCAGACCTTGTCCGGGTGTCCCTCGGAAACGGATTCACTGGTGAATAGCCAGGATCTTTGCGTCATTGCGCGCTCCTTGTCGTTTTGGAAAGGATAGTCCTGCCCGGGGCGGTGTATGGCGCCCGGGCCGGGAGATCGGGAAGGAAGGGGATCAGACAGGCTTGCGGAACAGCTGGATGCCCCAGGCCAGCTGGCCGGCGTCCGCAGCATCGACCCAGTTCATGAGCCCAAGCGCCATCTTGTCGAGATAGTCGGCGGAAGCGCCTTCGTTGCGCAGCTTGTCGTAGTTGGCGAGAAGCTCCTCGCGTACCCGGAAATAGTGATTGCGCAGCTGCTGCGTCATGTCCCGCTGTTCGATTGTTTCAAAGCCCAGTGCTTCTGCCGTCTCGCGGTAGAAGCGCATCGACCCGAGGCTGTTGAGCTGCAGGCGGTCATAAACCGGCTGGAGAGCTTTCGGGTCGGCATCATCGGCCTGCATCGGATCGGTGAAGATGAAATAGCCGCCCGGCTTCAGCACCCGGTGGACTTCCTGCAGTACCTTGTGGCGTTGGTCGGAGTGCAGGATCGCATCCTGGCTCCAGACAATGTCGAAGCTTTCCGGCTGTTCCGGAATATCCTCGAAGACGCCGTGCTCGACGCGGATCCTGTCCTTGAAGCCCTGCTGGATGTTGCGGTGCCGGTTGGTGTCGTTCTGGACATCGGAAATGTTCAGGCAGACCGCGCTGCAGCCACTGGCCTTGACCAGCTTGCGCATCGCACCGCCATAACCGGAGCCGATGTCGAGAACCTTGGCATCCGCACCCAGATTGGGCAGCATGCCGGCCATCTCGTCGATGGTGAGGTCCGACGCTTCGCGAATGTTGCTGGTGTCGTCGTAAAGGCCGATGTGAAGGTCCTGGCCGCCCCAGACAAGGCTGTAGAACGTGTCGGCGTCGTCACTGTCGTAGTAGCTTTCGGCAACTTCGCGGATATCCGTTTTGCCGTCTTCAGGGCGCGCGCCACCCCAGCGAACCAGGTGCAGGCTGGATTTTTCGGCAATGTGAATGAAGAAATCCGGATCGTTTTCCGCAAAGGTCTCCTGGAAGTCACCATAGGTGCGGACCCGCTCGAAGCCTGCCTCCGACAGGAGGCGGCGCATGTAGTTCTTGCGGATGGGGCACATGTTGAGCGTGTACTCGGCCCCATCGGGAAAGCTGTATTTGAAGCGGGCGAGGCCTTCGTCCATATGCACCGGTTCGGCCTTCACCTTCTTTCCGGCATAATAGTATTTGTGCTTGTTGGAATAGCCCTGATCTAGCATCGCATCGTAGTTGCGCTGATCGATGATCAGGATGCCGTCGTGTTTGAGCGCGGCATAGAATTCGGCAAGCGCCCGGCGGCGGTCCAGTTCGTCGTGCAAGTGGGTGAAGGAATTGCCGAGGCAGATGATGGCGTCGTATTTGCCCTGAATGTCCCGGTTCAGCCAACGCCAGTCAGCCTGTACCGTCTTCAGGATCATGCCGCGTTTCTGGCCGTTCTGGAACGCCTTTGCCAGCATGGCAGCGGAGCCGTCGGCCGAGGTCACGTTAAAGCCTGCGCGGGTCAGCCGCACGGAGTGGAAGCCGGTTCCTGTTGCGACATCGAGCACGGTTTCCTTGCCGCGGGCGCGCAGCACGTCCATGAAGAACTGTCCCTCGCTGTCGGCGCGCGCGTCCCAGTCGATCAACTCGTCCCACTTTTCCACGAACGACATGATGTATTCGCCGCGGTAGAGATCCGTTTCCCGGTCTGCGATCGGATCCCGGCCGTAAGCCTGCTCGTCCAGTTGCAATTCGGCATTGGCGGACAGCTGTTGAGCCTGCATGGATAGCGTCTCCTTTTTAAGGCGCGCGATGCCGCACGGAACAGGCCGCAGCGTGCACGCGCTCATGCACCGCCCGGAGGTCGGGCAGCGAGCGTCGGAATGGTTCTGTTACAAGCCCGGCGGGAGGTGCATAGGTGCACTGGGCGGAATTTAGCCGACCCTTTGCGCGAAGGGTCGAGTGCCGGACTTTTCAGGAAGGCGCACAAGGCAGCGAATGGGTGCTGCAGGTGCGGAAGATGGGCTGTTGGAAGCCCTGTACATCCGCTGGTGAAGCGGTGTGCGCCTTTCACTCATTGGGTGCCGGGACCTTAACAAACACCGGTTTCATTACAACAGCCGGTCTCGGAAAAATCGGGAATGAACCGAAAAGTGCTGATTAAGTCTTTGTAATTAAATAAATCTTTTTTTGTAAAACTTTTCTGACACATTCGTGGGCAGCACACTCCAGGCGTGCTGCCCACTGTTTTCCGGCTGGCTTCATGCGCCCTGATAGTCCGGCATGCGCCGCTCGATCCATCCGGTGAGGCCCTCGTGAACGTCCCGCGTGGCTGCCATGCGTGCAAACTGCTCCTGTTCGATTTGCAGGCCTTCGGAAATGGTCGTGTTGAGCCCGCGCGTGACGGCAGTCAGGATCCTGGAAGCAGCCAGCGGCGAGTGACGAAGGATGCGCTCTGCGAGGGCAAAGGCCGCCTCCAGTTCGCTGCCGTCGGTGACGACCTGGTTGACCAGTCCGAGCTCATGAGCTCTGTGCGCGGAAAAGCTGTCACCGGTGAGAAGCAGTTCCAGGGCCCGTTTGCGGCCTGCAAGGCGCGGCAGACGCTGCGTGCCGCCGAAGGTCGGCGGGATGCCGATATTGATCTCCGGTTTGGCAAAGAGTGCGCTTTCGCAGGCGACGGCAAGATGAACCGCTTCGGTGATCTCGCAACCGCCGCCGTAGGCCAGACCATTGACAGCGGCGATGACCGGCTTGGGAAAGTTTTCCAGGCGCGCAGTCATGCGCTGGCCCCGCTGGCAAAATTCGCGTACCGCGACGTCTATGCCCTCCGCGATGGTGCGCGAAAACTCGTGAATGTCTCCACCCGCCGAAAAGGCGCTCCTGCCTGCGCCGGTGATGACGACAGCACGAATGCCGTCGTCCGCTTCCAGTTCGTTCAGATGTGCCAGGATGAGGTCGTTCGTAGCGTAGTTGAGCGCGTTCAGCTTCTCGGGCCTGTTGAGGGTAAGCAGCGCAATGGGGCCGTGGCGGTCCAGAAGAACAGGGGCAGTCATGGGCTTTGTCCTTGGTTGAAAGTCGATAGAAGGACGCTAGCGACGGCGCGCATTGAAGTATATTCACTGATGAGTATACTTGATTGATGATCAAACCTGCCGAAACAGCCAGAGAGCGGATCCTGACCGCTGCCAACAAGCTCTTCTATGCGGAGGGAATCCGTGCCGTCAGTCTCGACACGATCGCGGAGAAGGCCGGTATCACCAAGAAGACGGTTTATTACCATTTCAAGAGCAAGGACGACCTGATCGAAGCTTATCTGGCGTCACGAGATCAGCCCAACCTCAATCAGTTCCGGAAGTGGTTTGGGGAAGCCGAAGGTGATCTGCCGGACAAGGTGGAGGCAATCTTCCGCCAGATAGCGCTTTCTGCAAGGCACCCGAAATGGAAAGGCTGCGGTTTCCTGCGAACGGCGGCTGAACTTGCCAATATGCCCGGGCATCCGGCGATGAAGGTTGGTGCCGGTCACAAGAAGAAATTCGAGGCATGGATGGCGGAAGAATTCGAGGCTGCAGGTGTCGGCGGAGCGCCGCACCTGGCCCGCCATATCGTGTTGCTTCTGGATGGCGCGTTTTCAACCATCCTGGTTCACCGCGATCCTGCTTATGCGGAAGCTGCAGGAGAGGCGGCGCGGGCACTGGTAGCATCGGCGATGCTCAATCAGGCAGGCTGACGATCAGTTCCGTCCCCATGAAAGCCTGGCTCCGCCAGTCTTGCTGGGGCACTGGGCTTTCACTCGATCTCTTGCCTTACTGAGCCTCGGCCTAGAAGAACGCAGGATTGCGGGCGACGATCTGATCGACCTGCTGCAACGTGCCTGACAGATGTTCGCGGACAGCGGTTTCCGTGGCCGTTTCGTCACTTGCCTCGATACCAGCCAGGATGAGGCCGTGATATCGCAGGATGCTGGCGGGTTTACCGGGGTCGGGTAGGTTGAGATTGCGCAGCCGGTCGATATGGCCGGAGCGCGACGCTACGAGCTGACACAGGCTGGCAAGCCCGATCGCCTTGAACAGCGACAGGTGAAAGCGTTTGTCGAAGGTGGCAAAGAGGCCAAGATCGCCCTCGGCATGTGCCGTTTCCTGAAGCTTGAGGATCTGACGAGCAGGGGCGATGGAGGATTTGTCTTCCTGTCTGGCCAGGGTGCGTGTCACCTCCAGCTCCAGCGACAGGCGCAGAAACTGGGTTTCGCGGGCATGGTCGACGTTGATCTTGGAGACTTCGGTCTTGGATTGCGGATAGATGGTCAGCAACCCTTCTTCTTCTAGCTTCATCATCGCATCGCGCACAGGGGTCTGGCTGACGCCGTAATGGGTAGCTAGATCCGTCCGCGACAGGCTGAGCCCGGGCTTGAGGTCCAGCGAGATGATCCGCGCGCGCAGCGATTCCTGGATCTGCTGGCTGACGGAGATCCGCCGGATCCTTTCACCGCTGCCGGCGTCTGCCGCTCTGTTCGGGTCGTCCAGCAACCGAGCCAGTTCAACCGTCATCGCTGATCCTCTCATTCAAACGCACGATTCTTCTCGGGAGAAGATAGAACAGACTTGCAAGAAATGCACTAATATATTAATGCATCAGATGGCGGGAGGAGGAGCTCCCCGCGCAATCGAGTGGAGGACACCATGAAATTCACCGCCGCTGCCCTGGCAGCTTCGGTCTCCGTCATCGCAACAATGGCGCAGGCAGAGACCTTCAGCATTCAGACCTCTTTCAATGCAGGGGACTTTTCGACCCAGTATCTGACGGAAACCTGGCTTCCGAAAATCAAGGAAATGACCGACGGCCGGGTCGAGATCCAGCTGACGCCGAACGGATCCGTGGTGCCGGCAAGAGAAACGCCTGATGCTGTTGCGGCCGGCGTTTTGGATGGCGACTTCACCTCCGTGAACTACTTTGCAGGCCGCGAGCCGGCCTACGCCATCATGGGCGACCTCATCTCCGGCTACGACACGCCGCAGCAGATGATCGGTTTCTGCAAGGATGGCGGCGGCGAAGCCGTGATGCAGAAAGCAGCCGATGCCGTGACCGGGGGTGAAGTGCAGGTCGTTGCCTGCGGGCCCTATTCTCGCGAAGCATTGCCGGCCCGCGTACCGATCCGCACGTTCGAAGATCTGGAAGGCAAGAAGATCCGCTCTCCGGAAGGGCTTGCCGCCGCGGTCTTCCAGGCTGCCGGTGCGTCGCCGGTATCCATTCCTTTCTCCGAAGTCTATGGCGCTCTGGAAAAGGGCATTGTCGATGCAGCAGACGCCTCGGCCTACGTCAACAACGACGCGACCGGTCTGCATGACGTTGCCCCTTACCCGCTTTATCCCGGCATTCACTCCATGCCGTCGATGCAGTTCACCATCAACAAGGCGAAGTGGGATGCCTTGAGCCCGGAAGACCAGAAAGCCCTGCGCGACTGGTGGTACGAAGCCATGTTCGCAATGGCGGCTGAAGTCGACAAGAAGGACCAGGAACTGGCCGCACGAGATGGGGCTGGCGAGAAGATCGAAGTGATCAACTGGGCCCAGGAAGATCGCGACCAACTGCGCGAGATCGCCCGGAAGGAATGGGAGAACTACGCCCAGAAGTCGGACCTTGCCAAGGAAGCGCTTGACGCGAACCTCTCCTACATGACCGAAATCGGTCTCTTCAAAAACTAGGACCCGGCCAGTGACGCGTGCCCTTGCTTTCCACCTGGCAAAGTGAGGGCACGCAGCTTTCTTGCCAAAGCTCCTGTGCGCGCACAGTCTCGATGACCTGGCCTTGTGCCCGGCCGGATTCACCTGTCCGCTTCAGGTCTGCATTCAGGGAGAGATGATGAAACGCCTATTCGCGCGTTATGCCGATGTCATGGACAGTGTCAGTGTGTTCATCGGTCATGGTTGTTCCGTGCTGTTTTTCGCCTGTATCGCGGTTTCCGCGCTCGAGGTGGTGATGCGGTACGGGTTCGACAGCCCGACTGTCTGGTCGACCGAACTTGCCATGACGCTCTGTGCTTCGGCCTGGGTGCTTGCCGTTGGTTATGTCACCCAGCGGCATCGCCATATTTCCATCACCATGATCGAAACGCTGGTCAGTCCACGGGTCTGGCGCGTAATGCGCCTGTTGCAGATGGTGATTGCGGCTGGCGCGGTACTTGTCCTGACCATGGCCCTGTGGGATCCGATGCTGAAAGTTCTGAAGCGCACCGAGCACTCGGGAACCGCGCTGAACTCGATCCAGCCGACCTATCTCAAGATCCTGCTTGTTGCTGGTTGCGTTCTCTACATCCTCCAGCTTGCCGCCAACATCATTCGCTGGTGCCAGCGCACCGAAGGGGAGATCGCCGGTGGGCATTGAACTCATTACCCTTCTGATCGTCGTCGCTCTGCTGGCGCTGATGGCGCTGGGCGTTCCGCTTGGCATCACCACACTGACGGTGTCTCTGGCAACGGCGATCCTCTATTTCGGCGAACGTGCCGGTTTCTTCATCGTTGCTGCCAATGTCGGCGAGGTCCTGCACAAGTACGAGCTGATCGCCGTTCCCTTCTTTGTCTTCATGGCGAACGTCCTCGAGCGATCGGGGATCGCACAGTCACTGTTCGACAGCATGGCGATCCTGGGCGGGCGCTTCCGCGGTTCGGTCGCAGTACAGACTTGTGTCGTCGCGGTGGTGCTGGCGGCAATGTCCGGCATCATGGGCGGCGAGATCGTCATGCTCGGCCTGATCGCGCTGCCGCAGATGCTGCGGCTCGGGTATGACCGCAAGCTGTCCATCGGCATCATCTGCGCTGCCGGTGCCTTGGCAACGCTGATCCCGCCCTCGGTCGTTCTGATCGTCTACGGTCTTGCGGCCCAGGTTTCGATCACCAAGCTCTTCGCCGCCTCCGCCGTGCCGGGGCTGATCCTCGCCAGCCTGTTCATCATCTACATCCTGATCCGGGTGCGCTTCAATCCGGCGCTGGCACCGATCTATGACATTCCCGAAACCGGTTTGCCGCTGTTCCAGCGCGTCAAGTACCTGAAAGGGGTTGTTCTGCCAGGGCTTCTGATCGGTGCCGTGCTCGGGGTCATTTATTCCGGCATTGCCACCGTCACGGAGGCCGCGGCTGTCGGAGCCGTGGGTGCTCTCGTGGTTGCTGCCGTCCGCAATGAGCTTTCGTGGAAGATGGCACGTGACGCCATGCGCCAGACGGTGCTGACGGTTGGGTCCATCATCTGGCTGGTGCTGGGGGCCGTCTCGCTGATCGGCATCTACAACCGGATCGGCGGCGGCGAATTCCTGCGCGGCCTGCTGACATCCCTTGATATCGCACCGATCCTGGTCATCGTCGTCATGATGCTGATCGTCATGGTACTCGGCACGTTCCTGGAATGGATCGCGATCATCTTCATCACCGTACCGATCTTTGCACCGGTGGTGGTGGATCTCGGCTTTGATCCGGTCTGGTTCGGGGTGCTCTTTGCCATGAACATCCAGATCTACTACCTGTCGCCACCTTTCGGGCCAGCCTGTTTCTTCCTGAAATCCGTGGCGCCAAAAGATATCCAGCTGCAGGAAATCTTCGCCGCTGTGCTGCCGTTCATCGCCCTGCAGGCTGTCGGCCTGTTCCTGGTGCTGTTCTTCCCCGATCTGGCCCTGTGGCTGCCGAACCTGCTGGATTGAGGAGGTTGAGATGAAAATCACCGACAAGGATCTCACCCGCCAGGATGAGGATATCGCACCGGGAGAATTCGCGGACGAAGAACGCCGCGACGACCGCTTCGGCAACTGGCCGGAGGTTGCAGGCCTCGTCTTCACCCTCTTCGTCATCTGGCTGACCTTTGCCTTCACCGGATAAAATCATGACGCACAAAGCCCCAAAAGACTTACGATCCGCGCGCTGGTTCGCTCCTGACGATCTGCGCAGCTTCGGTCATCGCTCGCGGATGATGCAGCTCGGCTACTCGGAAGAGGACTTCCGTGACAAGCCGGTCATTGGCGTGCTCAACACCTGGTCGGAGCTGAACACCTGTCATTCCCACTTCAAGGAGCGGGTGCAGGACGTGAAGCGCGGCGTCTTCCAGGCGGGAGGCTTTCCCGTCGAAATGCCGTCGCTCTCGGTCGACGAAAGCTTCACCAAGCCGACCTCGATGCTCTACCGCAACATGCTGGCCATGGAGACGGAGGAGATGATCCGTTCTCACCCGCTGGACGGCGTGGTGCTGATGGGAGGCTGTGACAAGACCACACCAGGTCTTGTCATGGGGGCGATCTCGGCGGGTGTTCCGATGGTCTATCTGCCGGCAGGCCCGATGTTGCGCGGCAACTACGCCGGCAAGATCCTGGGGTCGGGGTCCGATGCCTGGAAATACTGGGACGAGCGCCGGGCCGGCAACATTTCCGACGATGAATGGCTCGGGATCCAGGGTGGTATCGCCCGCTCGGCCGGCACCTGCATGACCATGGGGACGGCTTCGACCATGACGGCCATTGCCGACGCAATGGGGCTGACCCTTCCGGGAGCATCTTCCATTCCGGCGGTTGATGCGGGCCATCAACGCATGGGAGCCGATTGTGGCCGTCGCATCGTTGAGATGGTCTGGGAAGACCTGACACCGGATTGGATCATCACGGATGCCGCCTGCCGGAACGCCGCTGTCGTTGCGATGGCCACCGGCTGTTCCACCAATGCGGTCGTCCACCTTATCGCGATGGCGCGCCGGGCCGGTGTGGAGCTGTCGCTCGACGATCTGGACGCCCTTGGCCGGGTGACACCGCTGATCGCCAATGTGCGACCTTCCGGCAGGGACTACCTGATGGAGGATTTCTTCTATGCGGGCGGCCTGCGCGCGCTGATGAAACAGATCGAGGACCGGCTGGATCTTTCCGCGCTGACCATCACCGGCAAGACGCTCGGTGAAAACCTGGAAGGCGCGGTCGTCTATAACGACGATGTCATCCGACCTCTCTCCAACCCGGTGTACGAGGAAGGTTCGCTCGCCGTTCTGCGCGGGAACCTCTGCCCTGACGGGGCCGTGATCAAACCGGCGGCCTGCGATCCGAAGTTCCATTTCCACGAAGGACCGGCCCTGGTCTTCGACAGCTACCCGGAAATGAAGGCGGCCATCGATGACGAGACCCTGGAGGTCACGCCGGACCACGTCCTGGTGCTCCGCAATGCCGGGCCTCAGGGCGGGCCGGGTTTTCCCGAATGGGGCATGCTGCCGATCCCCAAGGCGCTGATCAAGCAGGGCCATCGCGACATGCTGCGGATCTCCGATGCGCGCATGTCCGGCACCTCCTATGGTGCCTGCGTGCTGCATGTCGCGCCGGAAAGCTATGTCGGCGGACCGCTGGCGCTGCTGAAGACCGGTGACATCGTCCGGCTGGATCTCGCCAACCGCCGCCTCGACATGCTGGTGGGGGAGGTGGAACTGGAGGCCCGCAGGGCCGCCTGGCAGGCCCCCGTGCCACGGTTTGAGCGCGGCTACGGTTATCTCTTCCAGCGACACGTCACCCAGGCCGACAAGGGCTGCGACTTCGACTTCCTGCAATCCGACTTCGGCCGCACCGCCGGCGAACCCGATATCTACTGAGGACATCATGAGCGACTACACACTTTCCGACGACACCCGCGCGAAACTGAAAAAGGTCTCGACGGCTTCCGTCGCGACGGCGCTCTACAAGCGCGGCCTGCGCAACCAGTTCATTCAGGGTGTGGTGCCGGTAGCTCCGAAAGACGAAAAAATGGTCGGTCAGGCTTTCACGCTGCGCTATATTCCGGCTCGGGAAGACCGCAATCCGATCACGGTTTTTCGCAATCCGGACCATCCGCAGCGGGTTGCGATGGAAACCTGCCCGCCGGGCCACGTTCTGGTGATGGATGCGCGCAAGGATGCGCGCGCGGCAACGGCCGGTTCCATCCTGATCACCCGGCTGGCGCTACGCGGCGCTGCCGGTGTTGTCTCCGACGGTGGTTTCCGGGACGCGGAAGGTATCGGCGCACTCGACATGCCTGCCTATTACGCCAAGCCGTCAGCTCCGACCAACCTGACCCTGCATGAGGCGCTGGACATCAACGTCCCGATATCCTGCGGCGATGCTCCGGTCTTCCCCGGTGACGTTCTGGTCGGCGACAAGGATGGCGTCATGGTGATCCCTGCACATCTGGCCGACGAGCTTGCGGACGAATGCACCGGCATGGAGAGCTTTGAGGATTTCGTGCTGGAAGAAGTAAAGGCCGGAACGCCGATCATCGGTCTCTATCCGCCGACGAAGGAAGAGAACGTGCAGAAATACGAAGCCTGGCGACAGAAAACCGGGCGGTAGGGGGGGGCGTATGCTCTAACCAACCCAAAACCTCATCCTGAGGAGCCGCAATGCGGCGTCTCGAAGGATGGGCGGCACATTCCGAGCGAGCAGCCCATCCTTCGAGACAGCGCTGAAGCGCTTCCTCAGGATGAGGTTGCGTGTGTGGGGCTGCGGAGTTCGATTGAACATAACCCCAATTAGCCTCGCGTTCTTTGCGGGCCAGCCTACCTTGCCGGCATGCCCTTCGCGCGGAAATGGCGTTTCTGGGCGGCGATGCGGAACTGGGCGTTGGCGGCGCCATAGCCCTTGTAGCCGCCGCGGCGTTCGACGATCTCGAAGAAGAAGCCTTCGCCGTAGGTCGGGCTGTACAGCTGGAAATATTCGCCGTTCTCGTCCCGGTCATAGAGAATGCCCGAGTTTTTCAGGTCGTTGAGGAAGTCTTCTTCCAGCCCGAAACGGGCATCCAGATCGTCGTAGTAGTTCGGCGATATCACCAGCGGGGTGAAACCGTTGGCTTGCAGTGCCTTCACCGTCTTGAAGATGTCGGCGGTTTCGAAGGCAATATGCTGCACACCCGATCCGAAACCTTCCGAGATGAAATGCCCGGCTAGGGTCCTTCGGTTCTCCGCCCCGTTCAGCGTGATCCGCAGGCTGCCGTCATCGTTTTCGATGGCCTGGCTGCGGACGAGGCCCGCCGGGTCGATGACATCCACCATGGCAGTCTTCTCCGTGTCGAAGATCGACCGGTAAAACAGAAGCCAGGTGAGCATCTCGTCATAGTTCATCGTCTCGGCCAGGTGGTCGATGCGGAGCAGGCCGGCATCACCTGTCGCCCCACCCTGGCCAACCGGTTCGAACTCGATTTCCCACACCCGTGACAGATCCTTGCTGTCGTCGACGAAATGAATGACGCTGCCGCCGAGGGCGCGGATCGCTGGGATCTTCAATTCGCCCGGCCCGACCGGCTGTTCGAAGGTTTTGGCCCCCAGGGTCTCGGCACGGGCAACAGTTGCCGAAGCGTCTGCAACCTTAAGGCCGATGTCACAGACATTGGTGCCATGCGAGATGTAGGACGCATGGGCGAAGCCGCGCGGGTCGGTGTTGATGACGATGTTGATGCCGCCTTGCCGCCAGAGTTCGACCTCCTTGGAGACGTGCTTGCCGGCCTTGTGGAAGCCGAGCGTCGTCAGCATGGCCGACAAGTCGGTTGCTTCCTTGCGGTCGGCGGCAAATTCAACGAACTCGATACCTGCAACCGGTACCCTGTCGGGCATTTCGGGAACGGGGATCCGGATGCCGGGTTCGGTTCGCCGTACCTGGTCCATTAGGTAGAGCAGGGAGCGGTAGCCATCGACCGCAATGGATTTCGGCGAACCGCCACGGAACTGGTCGTTGAAAATCTCCAGCGACAGCACGCCGTCATAACCTGTTGCCGCAACGGCCCGCATGAAACCGGTCACGTCCAGATCACCTTCGCCTGGCATGTTGCGGAAATGGCGGCTCCAGTAGAGCAGGTCCATGTTGAAGTTCGGCGCGTCGGCCAGCTGTACAAAGAAGATCTTGTCGCCGGGAATGGCCCGGATCGAATCTGGGTCTATCTTGCGCGACAGGGTGTGGAAGGAATCCAGGATCAGGCCCACGTTGGGGTGGTCTGCCCTGCGCACGATTTCCCAGGCATCGCGGTGATCGTTGACGAAACGGCCCCAGGCGAGGGCCTCATAGCCGATGCGGATACCGCTCTTGGCGGCAAGGTCACCCAGCTCTGCAAGATCATTGGCGGCACGATCTATGCCACCAAGCGCGATGGGAGATACGTTGGAGCAGATCAGAACAAGATCCGCGCCCATTTCCTGCATGAGGTCGAATTTGCGTTCTGCGCGGGCGAAGGTCCGGCTGCGCTGTGGCTCGGGCATGCCTTCAAAGTCGCGGAAGGGCTGAAACAGCGAGATCTCCAGGCCATGGTCGCGGACCATCTGGCCGACATCCTTCGGACTGCGGTCAAACGCCAGGAAGTCGTTTTCGAAGATCTCGACGCCATCGAAGCCTGCAGCCGCGATTGCGCTGAGCTTTTCGGCTAGGTCACCTGCGATGGAGACTGTGGCGATGGCGGTTTTCATGGGGACCTTCCGTGGGTTCAATAGCCCATTATGCGGGGCAGCCAGATGACCGTTTCCGGTACAAATGTGAGGAGGAGCAGCACCAGAACTTCTACGAAGAAGAACGGCAGGATGGCCATGGTCAGCCGGGCCATGCCGACCTGGGCGATGCCTTCTGCGACGAACAGACAAAGGCCGAGTGGCGGGGTGATCAGGCCGATCATCAGGTTGAAGATGACAAGGATGCCGAAGTGGACCGGGTCCACGCCCATGCCGACTGCAATCGGATGCAGAATGGGCACCAGCACCAGCATGGCGGCGATGCCTTCCAGAAACAGTCCGACGAATAGGAACAGGAGAATGGTGGCAATCAGGAACGTGGTCTTGCTGTCCACATTCAACAGCACCCAGTCGGTCAGCATGTTCGGAACGCGGTTGTAGGTCAGCAGCCAGTTGGCGGCGGAGACCGCGGCAATGATGATCAGGATGACGGCGCTGTCGCGCATGGCTTCGGAGAAAAGTCGTGGCAGGGAAGCCAGCTTGATGTTTCGGTAGACGAAGATGCCGAGGAAAAGCGCATAGGCGACAGCGAAACTTGCCGCCTCTGTCGGTGTGACGACGCCGAGCAGGATGGAGCCGACCACGAACACCGGCATCAGCAACGGCAGTATCCCGCCGAGAATGGCCTTGCTGGCCGGTTCCGCGGTCAGCCCTACTGCCTGATCGCCATGATCGACCTTCACGGTCAGCATTACGAAGACGGAGAGGAAAATCGCCAGCAGAATGCCGGGAATGATGCCGGCAAGGAACAGAGCCGGCACCGAAACGCCGGAGACGATCAGCGCGTAGATGATCACCGGAATGGAGGGCGGAATGATGGGCCCGATCACGGAGGAGGCCGCCGTCAATGCAGCAGCGAAGGGGCGGGAGTAGCCGTGTTTTTCCATCTCCGGAATGAAAACTCGGCCGATGGCGGATGTGTCGGCAACTGCGGAACCGGAAAGACCTGCAAAGATCACCGATGCCCAGATGTTGACGAGCGCCAGACCGGCGCGCAGCCGGCCGACCAGAACATTGGCGAAGGCAATGATGCGGCCGGTGATGCCGCTTTCGTTCATGACCTCGCCTGCCAGCACGAACAGCGGAATGGCAAGCAGGGGGAAGGAGTTCATTCCCTTGAACATTTCCGTTGCGACCACGCGCAGGGAATAGGGCGCTTCGCCAAAACCCATGAACACCAGCAAGGCTGCAATGATGGCAAGAGCGATTGGAACGCCGGTGGCGAGACCGATGAGAAGGATTGCGTAGATCATGCCTGCACCGCCTTGATGGCCGAGATGCGTTCAAAGAACTTGAGAGCGGCGGCCACGGCCAGCAATGCTCCGCCGATGGCGATCGCATACTGCCAGGTGCCGACCTTGGCGACCCAGACCAGCGAGTCGATGCCTGTGGTTTCCGCAAGCCAGTTGCCGGCTGATTTCAGGCCCGAAGCGTCAAGGTTGCCTCGGCGAACGGCGAAGGCATGCCCGGAGAAGGCGAGGGCAACACCGGTTGCGAAACTGACCAGGTCGACGGCCGCGAAGAGTTTTTCACGAACGGAGACGGAGAGAAAATCGGTCAGCACCGTGAAGCGGATGTGCCTGTCCTGCAGATAGGCAAGCGCGAGACCGAACATGACACCGTAGATGGTCAGATAGATCGGCAGTTCCTCGCCCCAGGATACCGACTGACCGACCGTGTAGCGGCGGAGCGAATTGACGAAGATGATGGCGAAGACGAGGGCCATCGACAGGCCGGCTCCGAGCGCAAAGAGGCGCCGGGCAAATTCATTGACCGTTTTCATGTTCCAGGTCCTGCTTGTTCAGCTTTTGGCTATTCAACTGACTTTGATTGAACAGCCAAAAGCTGATCTTTTCCAACATTCCAGAACCCCGGGCGGCAAACCGCCCGGGGTCTTGACCGGATTACTGGCTCGCAGCAGCAACGGATTCCTGCAGGCGGTCGATCCAGACTGCATCTTCACCCAGTTCGCCGCGCAGATATTCAACAACCGCCGGCTGTGCCTTTTCGGCAAAGGCTGCGATTTCGTCAGCGGTCGGAGAATAGACTTGCATGCCTTCTGCCTGAACCTTGTTGACGCCTTCAGCCGTGCTCCACTGCTGGATGGAACGGCCCATGTTGCCGGCAATGCGCGCCGCACGGGCAACCACGGCCTGCTGGGCCGGAGTGAGCGACTGGTAGAACTCGTCGGAGATCAGGATGAAGTCGGCGGCATAGACGTGGCCGTCGAGGGTCATGTATTTCTGCAGCTTGTGCAGGCCGTTGTTGTAGATCACGCCTACCGGGTTTTCCTGGCCGTCAACGACACCGGTGGAAAGCGCGTTGGGCAGTTCGGTCCAGGCGATCGGGGTCGGCTCGCCGCCGAGGCCTTTCACCATTTCCACGTAAAGCGGGATCGGCTGCACACGGAATTTCAGGCCTTCCATGTCCGCAGGCGTTCGGATCTCGCGAGTGCCGTTGGTGAAGTTCCGGAAGCCGGTTTCGCCATAAGCCAGCGTGCGCAGGCCAGTCTGTGCAAGGCAGTGTTCGGCAAGGGCATCGCCGAAATCACCATCCAGCACGTCCCAGGCAATGGTTGCGGAAGAGAAGGTGTAGGGAATGTCCAGAACGGACGCGGCCGGGCAAGCCTTGGACATGGCACCGGACACCAGCACGACCTGGGTCAGGTTGTCCTGGGCCTGGGCGACCAGCTCGTCTTCGTTGCCCAGCGCACCGGCCGGGAACAGTTCCACCGTCAGATCGGTTTCACCTTCAACGATGTTCTTGAAGATATGAGCGGCAGCACCTTTCTTGGAGGCGGTCCATTCGTCCGGGTCGACATGGGCCAGACGGATTGTCTGAGCCTGGGCCGCCGCGGCGAGGCCGACTGTGAGAAGGGCAGTAGCTGCCAGGGATGAGAATTTGAAACGCATGACTTCCTCCCGTTTGCGTAACATTTTCAAAATGACCATTTCCGCTTTCGTGATGATGTGAAACCGGAAGGGGTTAAGCGTCCGCGGTTTCCCGCGGCATTTCATCGAAGGCGTCGAACGCCGCCTTCATCCGGACCGGATCGGCACGCCGACCGGTAAAGAGTTCAAAGGCCCGTACAGCCTGGAACACCGCCATGCCGGACCCGGGCAGCACCCGGCAGCCGAGCCGTCTCGCGCCAGCCAGAAGTTCCGTTTCGAGCGGGAAATAGACGATGTCCGCAACCCACATGTCGGGCTTGAGCAGCGCGAGCGGGAACGGTGTTCCTGGTGTCTTGGCCATGCCGACCGGGCTTGCGTTGACGATGCCGGACAGGTTGGCGCAGCTTGCTGCATCAAGGGTCGTGACCGGTTCCACGGTCAGTCCCTGACGATTTGAGCGAACCTGCCGGGCAAGTTGCTCCACGCGCACGGTGTCGACGTCGAAGATCTTCAGGTGCTGGACACCGCAATCCGCCAGCGCGTGGGCAACTGCAACGCCGGCTCCACCAGCGCCGATGAGAAGCACCTTCTTCAGGGACACGCCGATCATGTTCTGACGAAAACTCTCGGCAAATCCCCATAGGTCGGTGTTGTGGCCAATGCGCTTTCCATCCCGGAACACGATGGTGTTGACCGAGCCGACAGCCGCCGCGTTGGGCGATAGCTGGTCGAGCAGCGGGATCACTTCCATCTTGAACGGGTAGGTCACGTTGAGACCGTTGAAACCGGTCACTTCGGCCGCGTGCACAATAGCTTTCAGGTTCTGTTCGTCCTCGGGAAGCGTATCGACATCGATAATGCGATAGACGCCGCGCAGGCTCTGGGCTGCTGCTTCGGCCATGTGCATTTCCGGCGTCCTGGAACGGGCAATACCCCTTCCGATCAGTCCGGCCAGTACGATGTTGCTTGCTGCTTCCACCCAGGTTCCTCCCAGAAACCTCATTTGGCAGCCCCGTTTTCGGGGTCTGTATGCCTGGAGACCGCATCTCCTGAGTTTCAAAATGTACTAACCAGTTAATTCAGTCAAGCGAAATGTACCGCCCAGTTAATTTGGGCTGGTAACCCGTTCCGGGCTGGTTTAGAAAAAGGCATGTCGATCAATGAGTCTGAGCTGCCGGAAAAAAATTCTTCGCGGGGTCGCTGGAAGCAGGACCCGGAGGGAGTGCGCGCGAATATCCTGGCCGTCGCCCTGGAGGAGTTCTCCGCGAACGGTCTTTCCGGTGCGCGCATGGATGAAATCGCGGCCAAGACGCGCTCGTCCAAGCGCATGATCTATTATTATTTCGGCGACAAGGAGAGCCTCTACCTCAAGGCTCTGGAAGCGGCCTACAAGAAGGTGCGCAAAGGCGAAGAACAGCTGGAGCTGAACCATTTGCCGCCAAGGGATGCACTGTCGAGGCTTGTGGCTTTCACTTTCGATCATCATCGCGAAAGCCCGGCGTTCATCCGTCTGGTCATGATCGAAAACATTCATCATGGCCGCTATCTCGAGCAGTCGGACGAGATCAAAAGCCTGAACGAAGCGGCGATTTCCCAAATTGCCGGCATTTATGCAAAAGGGGTGGCCGAAGGCGTCTTCCGCGATGGCCTGACGCCTTTGAGGATCCATTGGCTGATCTCGGCCATGAGCTTTTTCAACGTCTCCAATGCAACGACCTTCTCCATGCTGTTTGGTCCGGAATTGCAATCGGCATCCGGTCAGGTTTCCCTCAAGGGCGATGTCTGCGAAACGGTAATGCGTTTCGTCGCTGCCTGATGTTCGAGCGCCAGCAAGGCTCTTCTTCTGTACCCACCTTCTCGTTTCCTCCCCTGATCCGGAGGCTGCTCAGCCTGTGGGGGCAATTGACAGCGCCAAAGAAACTATATAACTAGAAATATAGTTATATTAAATGAGGCGCAGATGGATCTGGAAATTGCAGCGCAAGGGTTTGCGGCACTGGGCTCGGAAGCCCGGCTGCAGGTGGTGTTGACCCTGGTGAAAGCCGGGCAGGGTGGTTTGACGGTCGGCGATATTCAGACCCGCACGGGCATGCCTGCGTCAACGCTTGCGCATCATCTGAAGTTTCTCGCCTCGGCAGGCCTGGTGTCCCAGGAAAAGGACGGCCGCTCGGTCATCAACCGGGCAGCCTATGGCCATCTGGAAAACCTTGCCGGTTACATCCTGAAAGAGTGCTGCGTGGACGAAAAGGGTTGTGAGTGCCCAACCCCGCAAAAGGAGACCGTCGATGTCTGATGCGATGAACAACCTTCAGCCAAGCGGCAGCGGCGCAAGCTGTTGCGCTCCGAAGACCGCCTGCTGCAGCACGCCTGCTTCGAAATGGTCCCTGAAGTCTCTCGCCATTTCGAAATACCTTCTGTCGACCTGGACGATTGTCGTCGGCGGTCCGTTGCTGGTGCTGTTGCTGGACCAGCCGCACTTCGTCGCTTTCGTAACCTTCGCGCTCTCCGCCTTTGCGGGAACATTGCCGTATATTGCTTTTGCCGTCGTTTTGATCGCCTGGCTCAAGGCGGCCGGCGCAGAGGCGTTTGTCGGACGTGCGTTCGAGGGACGCGAGACACAGGCGATCTTTCTCGCGGCCCTGTTTGGTGGTCTTGCACCGTTCTGCTCCTGCGAGGTCATACCGTTCATTGCCGGTCTTCTGGCGGTTGGTGCGCCGTTGTCGGCCATCATGGCGTTTTGGCTGTCCTCTCCCTTGATTGACCCGCCGACATTGCTGATCACTGCCGGTGCACTGGGATGGCCCTTTGCCGTCGGCAAGGCGGTCTTTGCGGTGGCGCTGGGTCTATTCGGCGGTTTTTCCGTCGCACTTGCGCTGCGTAGCGGCTTTCTGGCCAATCCGGTGAAAATCGGGGCGGCGACCGGTGGCTGCGGCTGTGGCGCTTCTGCGAAAACAGGGCGGCCGGTCTGGCAAATCTGGAAAGAGACTGAGCGCACCGACAAGTTCCGGATCGAACTGAAAGCCAATGCACTGTTTCTGATCAAGTGGCTGGCACTGGCGTATGTGCTGGAAGCAGCTCTCGTCACCTATGTCCCCGCAGACCTGATTGCGCGGGCTGTTGGCGGCGACGGGCTGGGGGCAATTCTTCTGTCCGCATTGATCGGCATGCCTGCCTATCTCAACAGCTACGTGGCGCCGCCACTTCTGGCTGGTCTGATGGACCAGGGCATGAGCGCCGGGGCCGCGATGGCGTTCATGATTGCAGGCGCTGTCAGCTCGATCCCGGCAATGGCTGCCGTCTGGTCACTGGTCAGGCCGCAGGTCTTTGCCGCTTACATCGGTCTGGGATTTGCGGGTGCGGTGCTGTCCGGTCTTGTTTTCCAGCTGATCTTTTGAGGGAGTGACAATGCGTACGAACGTTTCTGTCACGGTCAGAGCCGATGAGGCTCGCCACAAGCTGCTGGTGCCGGTCGGCTTGCCGACGCCACACCAGATGCCGGTCGGTTTCGAGATCAGGGGCGGACAGCTGGGCCTGGCCGGAGAAATCACTACCGGCCAGATGGTGGCCGTGGTGTCGGTGGAACCCGGGGCAGACGTTGTGGTGAATTACGAATACCGCGATGAAGGGCCGGGCTATCCTGATGCAGTGTTTGCGCCACTGCGCAACCGTTTTACCCGGGCAGCTCAAGATCTCGTCTATGATGCGATCAACATTGCCGACAGTCAGCCCGACGGTCAAGCCGCCATTCAGGCGCTCGTCAACGCGGCGGCCGAAAAGTTCCGGTATGCCCATCCTCAGGTTCGTTTCAACGAGGGGTGCGAAGAAGTGCCCTATCTGTCGTGCGGGCTGACCGAAGGGTCCTGCGTCGACATCAACACCTACCTGATCGCCAGCCTGCGTGCCGCCGGCTTCGAAGCCGGTTACGTGACCGGATACTTTTTCCCGCAAGAAAAGAACGGCTGTTGCGACGACATGCACTGCTGGGTGGTGACACGGCATCAGGGTGTGGTGCTGGAGTGGGACATTGCCCATCACCTGAAGATGGGCACACGGGAGATCTGCTGCGGGCTCAATCCGAAGCCGGGTGACCGGGTCGCGCTGGCCCATTCCATGGGGCTGACATTTCCCGAACTGGGGATCTTCTGCGAAAAACTGATTGCAGAGCCCGTCTGGCTTTCGCCGGACGGGCTGGAAAAGGCGGAGATCACGATCCGACGGGATATCGTCTGACGTCGCCAGGGGAGGAGGTCTCTCACCCCTTCTTGCGGCTGAAGACCATCTTCTGGTTGGCGAGGCGTTCCGGCGGGCCGATCCAGGCCCAGGCCAGAAGTGCCGGCTCCAGTTTGGACACGGTGATCCGGTGCATATGCTCCGGCGGGTTGAAGATCATCGACCCGGGCGCATAGACCCCCTGGTGATTTTCCGAAACCGATCCTGAAACGCAGATATAGCTTTCCGATATGCCGCTGTGCGCGTGGGCCGGATAGGTGCAGCCCGGTGCGAACAGGACCAGGCCCAGAATGACGTCCGTCGTCAGAACCGGTCCGTTCGGTCCGCAGATTTCCGCGTAGGCATACGTCTTGTCGAGGCCGCGCGGCACCTTCTCGTAGCCATACTGCCAGATGAGATGGTCCCGGACACTTTCGATGGCACGCACCAGCGGAGCGGTCCGCTCCTGCTTGCCCTCGTCAAGGGCACGCCGGAGATGTGCGGTCACGGGTTTGTGGGCCGGGGCATCGAAACGCATTTCCGGATCGGATTTCAGCACCCGCCCAATTGCCTCGCGCACCGCGCGCTGATGAGCCCGAATCTTGTCGCTGCCACCGGACGAGAGGAACCGGTAGGCCTCGTAGAATTCCCGCAAAAGATAGCCCCAGTCCGGGAACTCGGCGAGGCGGCGGCTGGCCAGAGGCTGTTCTTCCGACATGTTATTTTCCAGCACGGCTTGTCCTCCCGCACCCTGATCACGATCGGCCTGAGCCTATCGGAACGGAGCGTAGCGGCTTCTCTCTTTACGGCAACCGAAAATACATAACCGTCATGCGCGGTTTGCGTCAGAACGTCTCTTGCGCTCGCCGGACAGGCAGATAATCTGGCCCTCCATTCCGCAGGACAGAATTCATGACAGTTGTGATTGTTGGAGCCGGTATTTCCGGACTTTCCACCGCTTGGGCCCTGACAAAACGAGGTGTGCCCGTCACGCTTCTGGAACAGGGGCCAATCCCGAACCCGCTTTCGGCATCCGGTGACCAGCACCGTATCATCCGCCGGGCCTATGGCGGCCAGGGCGGCTATCAGCGCCGCATCGGCGATGCCTACGCGGCATGGGACGAAATGTGGGGCGACCTGGGTGAGAAGCACCTCGCCGAAACGGGATTCATGCTGTTGTCGCAGGAACCTGGTGATGGCGGCGAGGTCTATCGGGACGGTCTGGTCGAGGGCGGTTATCCGTTCGAGGACCTGACACCGGAAGAAACGGCGAAACGGTTTCCCTTCGTTGATCCGGCGACGATCCGTTATGGCGCTGTCAGCGACGAGGGCGGCGTTCTGCTGTGCCAGAAAATTGCAGCCGGGGTGCGCGACTGGCTGATCGCCAAGGGAGCTGATGTGCGCGAGAACGCTCAGGTGACTGCCGTCGACACATCCGCAGGCACGGTGACGCTTGCAGATGGCAGCACGGTCTCCGGAGAGCATGTGATCGTGACGGCCGGTGCCTGGACGCTGGGGCTCTTCCCGAAGCTGGACATCAGCCTGACGACTTACCGGACCGCGGTTGTCTATCTGACGCCGCCTGAAGATCTGCGCGAGGCCTGGGAACGATCGCCGGCGATTCTCGATCCGGGCGGGCCGATCGACGGTTACATCCTGCCTCCGGTCGCCGGAACCGGCCTCAAGTTCGGGGCGGGTATTCACAAGTACAAGGCTCCGCCGAACCAGGATCGGACGCCGGTTGCAGGCGAAGGCGAGACCCTGCGCGACTATTTCTCTCCGCCGTTCGGCCGGATCAAGGAATACCGCGTCGATGACGTCGTCACCTGTGCCTACACCTTCACCTCCGATGAGCATTTCTTCGCAATGAGCGAAGGCAAGACCACTGTCGTCTCGGCCTGTTCCGGACATGGCTACAAGTTCGGTGCCGTCGTGGGGCAGAAACTTGCGGAAGGCTTTACCGGCAACGACATGGACGCTGCGCGCGTTTGGCTGGAAGCACGCGATTAAGTCATTCGGTGTAAAAAAGAAGGCTCCGGCTTGCGAGATTGCCGGAGCCTTTTCTGTTTCGGCTAGTGCCGGGAAGAGACCATCCGCATCATGATGCCATCCTTCAGGGCGATATGATGGTAGAGCGCTCCCAGCACATGCAGTGCGATCAGCACGATGAAGAACGGCTTGCTCAATTCGTGGATTTCTTCCGCAGTGTGGATGCCGCCGTACCAGGCCAGAAGTCCGGTGATCGGTGCCAGCAACATCAGCAGATAGAGCAGGCCGTGGACACCCCTGGCGGCCAGTTCCTGGGCTCTTGAAGTGGGGAGCGGGGCAGGGACGCCGAATTTTGCCCGCACCAGAAGACGGATGACAGTCAACGCCAGAACGGCAATGCCAACCCAGATGTGGGCATTGCCCAGAAAGGCGGTTGCCGCATCCGGCACGCCGCCGTCGCGCAGCACGTGTTTGAGATCGCCCATGCTTTCGCCGAAGATCAGCTGAAACAGGATCAGGGCGGCGATCACCCAATGCAGAATGATATGGATCGGGCTGTAGGACGCTGGCTGTGTCGTGGACATGGCGCGCTTTGGCTCCTCGCAAAGAAAAGAAATGCCAAATATTAGTGCCACGCCAGGGCAGGCAGAGGTATCGGGGATTTGTACTATTTGGTAACAGGCCCAGGCGGTTTTGCGACAATTGGAACAAACAGACCTGTGCCCAGCGGGCAGGCGGCTTTTGAAGGACGGGAGGCATCATGCCAGCTGAGATCAGAACGCTGACGGGCGAGGAGTTGACAGCTGCGCTGAACGATCTTGCGCGCCTGAGGATATCCGTCTTCCGCAGCTGGCCATATCTCTATGAGGGGTCTCTGGAGTACGAGGCCGGATACCTGCAACGCTATGCCCGGACGGAGGGGGCGGTGATTGTCGGTGCATATGACGGCAGCCGGCTGGTTGGCGCGGCGACAGGTGAGCCGCTCGGTGCCGAACTGGAGGCTTTCAAGACCCCTTTCCTCAAGCAGGGACTGGATCCGGAAAACGTCTTCTACATGGCCGAATCCGTTCTGGATCCTGTCTACCGTGGCCAGGGCATCGGCCATCGCTTTTTTGACGAGCGCGAAGCGCACGCCAGGCGGCTCGGTTTCGGTGAAGCAGCCTTCTGTGCGGTGATCCGCCCGGACACGCACCCGCTGAAGCCGGCGGACTACGCCCCGCTCGATCCGTTCTGGCGCAAACGCGGTTACGAAAAGCTGGAGGGTGTCGTCGTGACGTTTCCCTGGCGCGATGTCGGCGAGAACGAAGAAACCGACAAGCCGATGCAGGTTTGGCACCGGAACCTTTGAGGGAACGCGGCAGCCGCTGACCGGTGAACGAAGTTTTGGACAAAAGAAAACCGGGGCCTGGAAACCAGGCCCCGGTTTTTTGTTTCCCGCGCGTGGTTACTTCAGCGTCCAGCGGATGGTGACATTCGCGCTGATGGTTTCCTCGCCCGCCTCGATCGGCACATCGGCGGACTTGGCCATCATCATGCCCTCGGCGCGCATCATGTAGGGGCGAGGCATTTCGGTGCCGGTTTCCGTGATGTCGGCAATGGTGCCTAGATCGACACCGGCAGCGGTAGCAAAGATGCCTGCCTTGTGCCGAGCGTCCTCTACGGCCTTCTTGCGGGCTTCATCCAGTATCTCGTCGGCATTGCTGACTTCAAAGCGGATGGAATCGACCGAGTTTGCACCGCTTTCGACGACAAGCGTCAACAGCCCGCCAAGCTTGGCCAGATCGCGGATCTTGACCTCAACACCGTTGCGAACCTCATAACCGGCAATATCCGGCTGGCTGCTGGAGTTCTTGGAGTGATCATAGCGCGGATAGATGCCGAACCCCTTGGTCTGGATGTCCTTGGCTTCGATGCCGTTTGCTTTCACCGCTTCAATGACCTTGGCGATTGCGGCGCTGTTTTCAGCCAGAACGTCGGCAGTGGATTTGCCGGTGGTGACGACGCTTGCGGAAATGACGGCCATGTCGGGGGCAACGGAAACAGCACCGCGGCCCTGCATGGTGATCGTGCCGGCCGGTGCCGGGGAATCCTGCGCGACAGCCGGTGCGGCACTCACGAGCGCGGCACTGAGGCCAGCGGCCAGAACAGCCTTGCGCAGCAGGGAGACGGAGGGGAAAAGAGGGGCATTCATATGAACTTATCCTTGATGGAAACAGTTTGTTCGATGGCCGGACACTCGCTTGTGATTGCGGCGGCGTAATGACGGTTGTGTTCATCTGCCGTTCATCGGCAAAACCCGGCAGATGTCCTCGAAAGTTGTTTGAAAATCTTTCCCGGAGGCCTAACCCGTGGTGCCGGTCTTGCCCGACAGGCCGCCGACCTCGCCGGTCTGCGACAACAGAATCGCAATCGGCCTGGAACCTTCGAAACGGGCGCAGACGATCACGATCATCACCGTCAGCGGGACGCACAGAACCATGCCGACAACACCCCAGATCGCCCCCCAGAAGGCCAGCGACAACATGATGACGAGGCCTGACAGATTGAGGTTGGATCCCATCAGGCGCGGTTCGACCAGATTGCCGATGGTGAACTGGATGAGGCCGAGGCCCGTCGCAATTGCGATGAAGGGACCGAGCGTGTCGTAATAGACCACCGCCAGGAGGCTGGGAAAGATCACGCCGATCAGCGAACCGATGGTTGGAATGTAGTTGAGCAGAAAGGCGATGAAGCCGAACAAGGCCGCGTAAGGCAGGCCGATGGCGATCAGAACAAGGCTGGTCAAAACGCCCGTGGCAACCGAGACGGCGGTCTTGATCGAGAAATAATGCATGATCGAGCGGTTGATCTCGGCCCGCATGGCAAACGCGGCTTCCGCCCGCTCGGGCGAAGGAAACAGGCGTTCGAACTTGCGGTCGAATGTCGACTGCTCGAGCACCAGGAACAGGACATAGATGAACACAAGACTGGCCGACCCGGCCAGCGTCGTCACAAGGCTCGCCCCCGCGGTCACCATGCGCGGCACGATGGAATCGGGCAGAAGGTCCTTCAACTCGATCGGGTCATTAAGGTGCAGTTGGGTGGATGCCTGGTTGAAGAGTTCTTCCAGCCGCCGCTGATAGGTTGGTGCGTCCAGTGCAAGCTGGGTGAGATTGACGGTCACGATGTCGAGCACCACGGTGCTGGCAAAGAAGATCGTCAGCAACGCCAGTGAAAACGACACCAAACGGGGCAGGCGCCAGCGGCCAAGCGGAATATGCGCAAAGACATGTGCCAGCGAGTTGATCATGTACCAGACGATCAGCGCGATCACGAACGGCAGGATGAGGGACCGCCCGACCACCAGCAGCCAGCCGATCATGCACACAAGCAGGACACTCAGCGTGGCGGTGAGAAGCGGTGATCGCATGGTGGCTCCGGCGGGCGAGTTTGGCAGGTCTGTTCCCCGGGCGACTCGTCAAAGGCCCGGCTGCCTCATTTAGACCCGATGGCGCAGGCGAACGGAACCGCTTTTTCCATCAAGGCGATCCAGACCTCCTGAGAAACGCTTCCACCGCGCCAGTTTCCCAACCTTTTTCACCCTGCCGTTGCAAAGCACTTGCCCCGGAGATTGGCCATGGTATAGGGAACCAGACGCAGGGCCTTGCAAAGGCTTTGCCCTGCCGTGGGCCTGTAGCTCAATTGGTTAGAGCCGTCCGCTCATAACGGATTGGTTGGGGGTTCGAGTCCCTCCGGGCCCACCACTCCACTTTCGGGGTGTTGATTTTCCTGCATTTTTTCCTCTTTTTGTCCCACTGGATTTGATGGTGGAGGAAAGTGGGACATTTTTCGGTTTCGTTGATATTTCAAGGTGCTCGAACGCTGACTTGGCGAGACGTACTTGTTCAGCCTTTTTGGTGTAGATCCGAGCAGTCTTTGAATCGGTCCAGCCGAAGACGGCCATTAGCTGGTATTCCGTAGCGCCAGCTTCTGCCAGCACGGTCGCAGCCGACTTTCGTAGACCATGAGAAGAACACTGTTTAAGCCCCGCCGCGTTGCACCAGTCCCGCATCTTGTTGCCAAAGCCGTTCGAGCTGAACGGTTTGCCGTACTCTGTCGTCAGAAAGGTATCATGGCCTTCTGGGACGTCGCGGAGCGCGTCCATGAGGGCCCTTGTGATTGGCAAGACAAGCAATTCATTCTTGCTTCCTTTCTGCGGTACCAGCTTGATTGTGTCGCCATCAAGGTTGTCCGGACCGAGCTGAACCAAATCTGACCTGCGAATTCCCAGGTTATAGAGTAGCTCGAACGCCAAACGGGCTGTGGTGCCGATAGGGTAATGTTCCCGGAACGTCGCTATTTCGCTTGCGGACCAGGTATGAAATCCGTCTGAGCGGTTGATCTTCGAAATTCCTTCAGCTGGATTTCGTGGCAACGGAAACCGCGCCATGAGATCAACGTCATTCATCGCCCAATTAAATAGAGCTTTCAGATATTTTACGAGTTTGTCCGCTGCCGCGGGTGTTTCACGGCGTTTCATTTGGCTGGCTTCCACATCGGACTTTCTTAGCTTCTGGAACGGCAGGTGGCCGACTGCCGCGCAATAGCGCCCCAAGACGCTGTACTTATCTCGTTGAGTGGTCTGATCCTGCTGTTGAAACGCCTTGGATCGCTGATACTGGGCAAATAGCCAGCCAATTGAACCTGGATCCCAGTCATCAGCCTTCTTGGCTGCTGGTTGGTTGACGTTGCCTGCCATAACCCGATGATACTCGGCGACGAATACCTCTGTGATATTGCCCTTCGCGTCGAGGAATGCGGACTGCATACGGTATTTGGGCAAGCCTGGCCGACGCAGATAAAACCGGACGTTGCCGTGCCGATCCACATCTGCTGAACAATATTTAAAGGGTATCTTTTTTCGACTAGCCGACGGCATAGTCGAACGGGTTTTCGGCGTCTTCATCTTCTGCAGTTGCCGTCGCTTCGGTCAGGTCATGAAGGCTCGATCGGAGGTCATCGACAAACCACCTTCTTAGTCCACCAATCTTATACCCTCTTGGCATCCAGCCGCGACCGACCCACGTGTCGAAAGTTGTTGGTGAAATGTCCAGCATGTCGGCGGCGGTAGATCTGCTGACAGCCAGCTTTATAGACCTTGTGTGTTTCTGCGAAAGGGTCATTGCAGCCACCAATGCCCTCAAGCTCTAGAAGAAGTGTGGGCCGCCGTTTCGCCGATTGGCGGTATCGTATTATTCTTGATGAATTCCTCGATTGCGCCATCTGGAATGAAAATTCCACCACCAATCCTTACGTGTCGCAGTTCGCGATTTTCAACGAGCTTGCGAATACGGCTTATTGGCCAACCTGTCCGGTTTGCCAGTTCTTTAATTGATTCCAATCCCAGAGCCATTGTATCGAATTTTCTCCACTGGTATGAAAAACTTAGCTTTAGCAACGTAGGAAGCTATCATTTCCTACTTAGTACAAAAATCTGTACCGAGGTCAACCCTGAAGTGTCTGAAATTGGCAAACGATTAGCGGTTGTTCGAGAAAGTGCCGGATATTCGCAAATCCCGTTCGCGGAAAAACTCGGTGTTTCCCAGAGCTCCTACAAGAACTACGAACGCGGGGCTTCGCCGGTTCCCGTCGGCTTGGTCTGCAGGATTTGCGAGGAATACGATGTGTCGCCAGCATGGCTCTTGCTGGGTGAGGGACAGATAAAAAGTGAGATGAATGGTGAGCTTGTCGAAGCCGCTGTTCTTGCTGTGGAAAAATTTGCGCAAATGAATGATTTGGAGCCGCCACTAGAGAGGAAAGCCAAATTAATTCGATTTGTATATGAAGAGGTAATTTCAGGAAGAGACTTCGGCGATAAAGAGCTGAGGCGAATATTTAATACGGTCTTGTGAGATCTCTATGAAAAATGAAAAGGCAGAAGTGATTTCTGAAGCACTTCTAACAAAACTCAATCAGAAGTTCTCTGAGAATTCCGAAAACGATAGCAGCGACGGTTTGTTTGGTGGGCTCGCTTTCTACAGAAAGAAGCGAAGGATCCTAAGCGAAGAAGAAATTCTTCAATTCTGGAAACGGAATGTGGTCAGAAGCAAGGTCATATCCTTATGCGCGCTCGTCCTGCCTCTTTTTGCAGCTTTTCTTTTGTTCCACGGGGTTTTGGAGCCGACTGTGGTTTGTTGGATTGGTCTCGGTGGTTTGACGATTTATGCGTTCTGTCAGCTGGTTCTGATTTATGGTCTCGAAAGGCTGCTCGGAACCTGGAGAGCCGCCTCGTTCAGGAAATCGCGAAAATCTGGAGAAAGGGCATGGAAGTTTGTCGATGCCTCAGAACTGACCTTTAGGGCCAACACTCCGTTGGACACAGCGGACGGATCGTCAAACTAACTTTGCAACTTGTTGATCCAGTGCTTTTGCGAACTGCAATCCAGATCTTGAAGTGTCCAGCCGTTTGACATGCGGTTTTCTGGAAAATCCCATTCACTCGATGCGCGAAAAGGAGACGGAGATGACGGAAGCAACGGATCTTGCAACTTCTCTGCAAGAGAAGAGCGATGCCAGGCTGTATATCCGCACAAAACCATTCATAAAGGTGACTATTATGAAGGCGGCAGAACTTTCGGGAATGGGTCTCAGCACCTTCGTGACCACTGCGGCATTCTTGCGCGCGCAAGATGTCATTGCAGCTCATGAAAGGACAGTACTGGCTCCGGACGATCACTCAACATTTTTCGAGGCGCTAGACCGCTCAGCTGCACCAACTGATAGTCTGTTGGGGTCTGCCAAGTTGCACAGAGAGGTTGTCGTCGAGGGTGACTGACGGCTTGGGTCGCTCAAACTCGGGCTACACGTTCGTTTCTACGCAAAATGCCTGTGTCAGAGAAATTGTTGCGTCAATCATCTGCCAATCGCCCGAATAGCCGCATGTCGAAGCGCTGGCGCCCTATGATCATTTTCCGCCTTTGAGTTCCCTCGTATCTAAATCCTGCATTGGTTAGAACGCGGCCTGAGGCTAAATTTCCAGCCAACGTCCAAGCTTCCAGCCGGTAGAGGTTCATTACCTGGTGGCAATGTTTGGTGACTACGATCAGCGTTTCTGTAGCGTATCCATTCCCCCAAAAAGGCTTGCCGAACTCGTAGCCGATGACTGCTACTGACGCCCGTTTGTCGATTGAGTTCAAGCGAATGCAGCCAAGGAGTTCTCGGGTCTCGACGTCACGTACCATCCAGGCGAAACCCTTGCTTTGCTGAGATAAGCGAACCATCCAGTCCACAAATCCTCTTGCACGTTTTTCGGTTGGCGCGCGAGGTAAGTCGGAGTGTGCCGATGTCTCTGGAGCAGATATGATCGGATAATACTCTTCCCAGTCCTCGGAGCGAACTTGGGTTAACTGCAACCGACGGGTTGTCAAATCTAGAGCCATTCGAAGCTCCAGACACACACACATGCGAAAAATACGCAGGCAAAATGACAGAGTCTTTTCATTGAGAAATTTTTTGAGACAGTTGAAGCTATAGGGAAAATGGCCGCTTGTATTTGATGTCAAGTTCGCGACAGGACTTCTGGAGAGCTTGTCTGCTTCTGCAATGCAGGCGTAGCGAACTTTATTTTTCACACTAAAGACAGGTAGACGGGATGTAGGAAAGTCGCTCTAAAGTGAAATCACCCACATTTGCTAAGGTTCGTCACTCGCTATGTTGAAGCGCATGCGATCACCGACCACCATCAAGTTATTGAAGTTCTACGGTCACCTTATTGATGGTGCCGCTGAACGGGAAAGGGGCTTCTTTTTCGTAGGCACGAGAAACCGTTGATCCAAGATCCATGCCTATGTCCAAGGTTTCCGTTGCCGAGTATCGCGCGGGAACTACCATCGTTACCTCTCCAGTCGCGGCCTCATTTCCATCAACAAGTAGGGTTGCGGTCCCGCCTGTGACTTCCTTCCCCGGGTTAAACGGTGCCTGTTCGTAGACCATCTTCACGCTGTGAGTGCCAGGTTCGAGTGGCGTTTCTCCGGCGACACGGTATCGTTCTTTGCCGAAAAAGTTGAACTCGTAGACCGGAACGCCACCGTCGAGGTAGAGCGTATAGCCCGCAGAGGAGCCGCCGTTGGCAATTAGCACGCCACTAGCGCCTTCTTGAGACACTTCGATGTCTGCAGTGATCGTATGAGAACGCTGGTAGGCTGGAGCAGCGCTACCCTCAGGCACGCGGACTGTGCCGGAGGTGTATGTGAACACTGTTCGGCCCTTCGTGACAGAAGGCCGCTCAGGGTTTGTCGCACGCTCGGCAAAGCGGTCGTCCAGAGGGTAGACATCGAATTTTTGCGCCTCCTCGTCGAAGAGTGCCTGAAGTTCGGCCAGCTTTTCAGGGTTCTCGGCGGCTAGATCATGCGCTTGCGAAAAGTCTTCCTCGATGTTGTAGAGTTCCCAGACGCTGTCTTCGAACCCCACCGAGCCTGTGAGTACCCATGGAGCGCCATGGAACGAGGCGGCGACCCAGCCGTCATGATAGAGCGCTCTATGGCCGCCGGTTTCGAAATACTGGGTCTGTCGGGTGCCGGGTGCCGCAGCATCGGCGAAGCTGTAATCCATACTGACACCCGCCATGGGTGTCTGCTCTGTTCCGTTCACGACCTTGGGCTCCGGAACGCCGACGGCCTCCAAGATGGTCGGGGCGATGTCTACGACATGATGAAACTGCGTCCGGATTCCTCCACTGTCTGAAATTCGACTGGGCCAGCTAACGATCATGCCGTTCCGGGTTCCACCGAAATGGGAGGGCACGCGCTTCATCCACTGAAACGGGGAAGACCCTGCCCACGCCCAGCCAACGGGGTAATGGTTTTCGTGCAGCGGGCCGCCGATTTCGTCGATCTCCGGCAACTGCGCATCTACCGTGTCCGGTATGCCATTCTGGGTCATCATATTGTTGAGAGTACCAGTGACACTGCCTTCTGCGCTCGGCCCGTTGTCGCCTGCCACGAGGATGATCAGCGTGTTGTCGCCCTCAGGTGTTGATCGAACTTTCTCGATCAACCTGCCTATCTCATGGTCCGTTTGGGCAAGAAAGCCGGCGAACACTTCCTGGTGCCTGCTGAAAATAGTTTGGGCATCCGCGTCAAGCGAGTCCCATGCAGCGATTTCATCCGGTCTCGGTGTCAGCTCCGTGTTCGCGGGGACGAGTCCCATGTCTTTTTGTTTAGACAGGGTCTGTTCGCGTACCGCGTCCCATCCCTGATCGAACTTACCCGAAAACTTTTCGATCCAGTCTTTGCTGACATGCAGGGGGGCGTGGACGGCTCCTGGCGCGAAATAAAGAAAGAAGGGCTTGTCTGGTGCGATCGAATTTTGGCGGTCCAGCCAGGCGATCGCATCGTCGACCAAATCGACGTTGAGATTGTAACCGTCTTCGGAGCGCGTTGCGGGCTCGACGGGCGTGGTGTTGCGAAAAAGTTGAGGCTCCCACTGGCTAGTTTCTCCACCTTGAAAACCGTACCAGTATTCGAAACCCAGACCAGTGGGCCAGCGATCAAACGGCCCTATTGGGGAAGTCTCCCAATCTGGTGTGTTGTGCCATTTACCGAAGGCTGCAGTGGAGTAGCCTTGATCCTTGAGGATCTCCGCAATCGTACCGGATGAGCGTGGCCATATGCTGTTGTATCCCGGATATCCGGTAGACAGCTCCGTGATCGTACCGAAGCCACTCTGGTGATGATTGCGTCCAGTCAGCAGCGCCGCGCGTGTGGGGGAGCAGATGGCAGTAGTATGAAACCGTGTGTAGCGGAGTCCCTCATCTGCCAAAGCATCCATTGCAGGGGTTGGGATCGGGCCACCGAACGTGCCTGGTTGTCCGAAACCGAGATCATCGATGAGAACCACTAGAACGTTGGGAGCACCTTCAGGAGGTGTGACGGGTTGCGGATAATCCTGCGTCGAACCTTCGAACGTCTCCGTGATCGTCCCTTCGAATGGCGCAGGTGGCAACGGAAGAACAGATCCATCACGGGGCATGTCTTGGGCAAATGCCACGCTCGATGCGCTCACACTCAGCGCAACAATACCACCTTGCATGGTTTGGCGAACGAATTGGTTCAACATTTCTGGCCTCCTGACGGAACCGTCACATTCAACGCACTTAGGTTGCCATACTATTTTAAATTGAGCACCTTCAAAAGTTCACGCGACTTCGTAGCTGCGCCCAGGTGGAACGATTTCAACCAACCAACCTGGAAATTTCGTTGAGCTCTTGAATAGTTGGAGAGTCTGCAATTCCGACTGTAAGTGTGAAGAGCTGCAAATCAGATCAGCGCCCCCATTCCGGACATTATGGTCTGTTGCTCTTAGTATTCAGAGCGGACATTTTTCATGACTCTCCCCAAGGTATGCGTTGTTAACAATGCGCGGTAGTAACCGATTGCCATGCTTAGAGATTGTGGCAATGTCAAACCAAGTCTGAAGACCGCGCCAGTGTGCAGTTGAGAAAATTTAACGTGCCAGGTCGTGCATCACCTTTATCAGGTCCGATTTGCCTTCAAATCCGATACCTGGGAGTTCGGGGATCACGATATGGCCATCTGAAACCGCAACGCCATCCGGAAAGCCTCCATAGGGCTGGAACAGATCTGGGTAACTTTCATTGCCTCCAAGCCCCAGCCCCGCCGCGATGTTGAGCGACATCTGGTGTCCGCCGTGGGGAATACAGCGCGACGGTGACCAGCCAAGCTCATCAAGTACATCAAGGGTGCGCAGATACTCCACAAGACCGTAGGAAAGGGCGCAGTCGAACTGAAGCCAGTCCCGATCCGGCCGCATCCCGCCATAGCGGATCAGATTGCGGGCATCCTGGTGCGAGAACAGGTTTTCTCCCGTTGCCATGGGGCCAGGATAGAATTCCGCCATCGCGGCCTGTAGCTGATAGTCGAGAGGGTCGCCGATTTCCTCGTACCAGAACAGCGGATATTCCCGCAGCATCTTTGCGTAGGCGATGGCGGTTTCAAGGTCGAACCGGCCATTTGCGTCCACGGCGAGCTGGGCCTCGCCGTCAATTTCAGCCAGCACCGCTTCGATCCGGCGCTGGTCTTCTGCCAGTGTGGCCCCGCCAATCTTCATTTTGACCACGTTGTAGCCGCGGTCGAGATAACCGCGCATCTCCTTGCGCAGGGCACTGTCATCCTTGCCGGGATAATAATATCCGCCGGCGGCATAGACGAATACGCGCGGATTGGCCTCCACGCCCTTTCGCTCGGCGAGCAGACGGAACAGCGGCTTGCCCTCGATCTTCGCAATCGCGTCCCAAACAGCCATGTCGATCGTGCCGACCGCGACCGAGCGCTCCCCGTGCCCACCCGGCTTTTCGTTCTGCATCATCGCAGCCCAAATCCGGTGGGCGTCCAGGTTCGTTCCTTCGTCGTTCAAAAGCGAGGCTGGTTCGGCTTCAAGCACGCGGCCGCGAAAACGTTCGCGGATGAGACCGCCCTGTCCGTAGCGGCCGTTGGAGTTGAAGCCGTAGCCCACGACCCGGTGTCCGTCCCTTACGACATCGGTCACAACGGCCACAAGGCTTGCCGTCATCTTGCTGAAATCGATATAGGCGTTCCGAATTGGTGAGGAGATCGGTTTCGTGACCTCACAGATGTCGACGATCCGCATTGGTGTTTTCCTGTTTTGCTGCATGCGTTGGTGTCGACTGGAAAATTAGACGAAGACCGGTTCAACCGGCCAATGCCGTTTCCGGGTATAATTATGCAAAAATTGCATAAATCACATAACGCCGGCACTCACCGTTTTCTGCCAGAATACTTCGCTGTGCGCAGACAGGCGCGAACGAGGGCGGTAGATAACGACCTCAACCAGGATGTCACTGTCTTTCCTTGCGCACCGCACCAGACTTCCACGGGAGAGTTCCGGCTCTGCCAGCGAAAGCGGAAGGAAGGCGACGCCCTGACCTTCTTTTGCCATTTCAAGATTGGCCGAGGCCAGAACGGAGCTCATGGCAACATGAAAGGGCGGGCGTCCGTAAACTGCCCAGTAGGATTCCAGGATGGTGTGCAGCCCTGAGGCGGCAGCATAGGATATGAACGGGATGTCCGGCAGACCGGCTTCGAGGTTCCAGATTGGGTGTCCTCCGGAATCTGGAGCACAAAGCGGGACGAGACTGTCTCTTCCGATCGTATGGTAGGTGAATTGCCTTTCCGGCAGAACTGAAGGGCCGACAGGGCCTCTGTGACAGATGAAGAAATTGACATCGCCGCTTTCCATCAGCCGGGTGCATTGGCGATGCGTGTCCGAAACCATGTTGAGCGTGCCGACTTCGCCAGGTCCCGCCACCTGCATCAGCCAGCGGGGTACGAATGTGTAGGACAGGGCATGGGTGGCAGCGAGATTGAGGAAACGTTTCGCCTGTCCCGCCGCTTCGAGAGCTTCCAGCCGAGCGTCGGAAAGCAGTCTGACGATGACTTCCGCCCGGGACTGGAACGCCTTGCCTGCCGGCGTCAGGGCAACCTGCCGCGTGGTGCGAACAACAAGGGGGGTCTGGATGGCGCTCTCCAGTGTGCGGATGCGGCGGCTGAATGCAGGTTGGGTGAGGTTCCGATTTTCGGCCGCGCGTGAAAAGTTCATTTCACGCGCCAGTTCGAGAAAGTCCTCAAGCAGCGCCAGGTCCATAGACTGACCTTCCTTGCGATCCATGCGATTTCTGCATTAGTAGCAGGTTGCCGCATTCAACGCGATGCCTATTGCCCGCGGCTGAGATGTTGACTGGAGATCTGGAACGGTTCGGCTGCATTCGCTTTCTGTATCCTCTCGGCAAGAGCGTCAACGAAGAGACGGACCTTTGCGGTAAGGTTGTGACGCTCCGGATAGATGGCCGAGATATTCGCTGTCTGGAAGTAGTCAGGCAGAACTACTCGTAGGCGACCTTCCCGCACATGACTGGCTATATCCCACTCTGACCGGAGCATGATGCCATGGCCTGCCAGCATCCATTCGCGCGCAATCTCGCCGTCGTTCGAACTCAGTCTGCCATTCACGCGCGCCGAAACGGTTTCTCCCCCAAGGTCGTCGAACCTCCAGATATCGTAGATGTCATGCTCCTGCCTGAGCACGATGCATTGGTGATCCTTCAAGTCCTTCAATAATTTAGGTTCCCCATGCGTTTCCAGGTAAGAGGTGGAAGCACACATGAAACGCCGGTTCCTTTGCAGAAGACGCTGGATCAGGTTGCTTGTCGGCGGATTGCCGAACCGGATGTTCAGATCGAAGCCCTGCTCGATGATATTCATCGGCGCATCGGTCACCACCAGCTGCACGTCGACGTCGGGATACCGGTCCGAGAATTCCGCGACGGTCGGCGCTATGTAGGCCCGGCTGAACCCGAAGGTGGCGTTGATGCGCAGCAGACCACTGGGACGCTCCCGTCCCACGCGGAGGCTGTTTTCCAGTTCCTCTATCTCGCCCAGCAGGCGAACCGCCTTCCTGAAATACGCTTCACCTTCGCCTGTAAGACTGACCCTGCGTGTCGTGCGGTTCATGAGGCGAACACCCAGTCTCTCCTCAAGTCGAGCAAGCCTCCGGCTAACAGCTGATGCCGTCACCCCGATTTCCCGCGCTGTCTCAACGAAGCTTTCATGCCTTGCGAGAAGCACGAAAAATCCCAGATCGCCCTCATTCATTGATTACCCCTACGCAATAATGAAGTGCAAAATCTGAATTTAATTATTCTAGAGCAGCAGTCTAGGCTCTTTTTGCCGGTCTGTGAGGAGTGACCGGACCCTGGGCGTAACTAACCTTTCCGCAGGGTAGTAAGCAGATCGTGTCCGCAGGCCATGGCCTATGCGGCGTGCTGCTTCAATTTTCGGTGTGCCGCGCGCGGCATTCCAAGAGGAGGAAACCATGAAGAAAACAGTCGCAACCATTCTTGTCGCGTTGCTGGGGGCCGCGGGCTCCGCTGCCGCTCAGTCGCCGGCAGATTTCCCGAACAAGCCGATGACCTACATTATTCCGTTCAATGCAGGCGGGGAATCCGACATTTCTGCCCGGTTCCAGCAGTCCGAATGGGAGAACGTAACCGGTCAGCAGGTCGTCATCCAGTATCAGCCCGGCGCGGGCGGTGCGCAGGCCTGGTCCCAGCTGAATTCGCTACCGGGCGACGGCTACACAATCATGGGCATCAACATGCCGCATACCGTGCTTCAGCCGCTTGCCGGTTCGGTGGGATATGCCACTGAGGACCTGACGCCAGTGCACTATTTCCACTATACGCCGGACGCAATCTTCGTGCGCGCGGAAAGCCAATTCAACACGCTTGGCGAACTGATCGAATACGCCAAGGCCAATCCGGGCCTCGTCACCTTCGCAGGATCGGGTTCTAATTCGTCGAACAATCTCGCTGCGATCCGCTTCAACAGTCAGGCTGACGTGGTGACGACATATGTTCCTTTCTCCGGAACAGGCCCTTCAATCACCGCGGTCCTTGGCGGCTCGACGATGGCAGGTTTCAACTATGCGACTTCCGGCATCAGCCAGGGGGATGCGCTCAGGATGCTTGCGGTCGCGGCGGAAGAACGTCTGCCCGCCTTCCCCGACGTGCCAACTTTCAAGGAACTTGGCTATGACATCGTCGGCGGTGCCTACCGCGGCGTTGCGGTTCCGGCCTCGACCCCCGAGGATCTGCGCCAGAGCATTTCCGACATCGTGTCGAAGATCAATTCGCAGCCGGATTTCGTCAAGAAGATGGAAGACGGCGGCTTCGTTCTGACCGACATTGGCTATGACAAGATGGATGACTTCGTCGCCAAACGGGTCGAGGAATATACCGAGGGCGCGAAAGCGCTGGGTATCATTCAGTAACGGCATACGAAGATGGACATTCTCGGCTACCTTCTGGACGCCCTGACGCCGTTCAACCTGATGCTCGCGCTTGTCGGCGTGGTCCTCGGAACGGTGATTGGCGCACTGCCCGGACTCTCGGCGACCATGGCGGTGGCCGTGCTTGTCCCCTTCACATTCACCATGGATCCCGCCGCGGGCCTGATTGCCCTCGGCGCGATCTACACGGGCGCCATTTACGGCGGCGCCTTTGCCGCAATCCTTGTGAATACGCCCGGAACACCCTCGGCGATCGCGACGACGTTCGATGGCTTCCCCATGGCCAAGCGTGGCGATGGCGGGCTTGCAATTTCGCTGGCAACCATCGCATCGGTTTCCGGCGGCATCATCGGAGCGCTTGCACTCCTGATGCTTGCACCGCCGCTCGCCAAAGTCGCGCTTGCCTTCGGCCCCACGGAATATTTCTGGCTGGCAGTCTTTGGACTGACCCTCATTGCGGCCCTGTCTGTCGGCAATACGATAAAGGGACTGATCGGCGCCTGTATCGGCCTGTTCCTGTCGATGGTCGGCGTTGCCGTTGTCGGCGGAGACGTTCGCTATACCATGGGGATGCAGCGCTTCTTGTCGGGGATCGATCTGACTTCTGCAATCATCGGCCTTTATTGCGTGCCGGTGATCCTTGATCTCGTCGCGACCGCGGACCCGCACCTGAAACCCTCTGCCACCGGCGGCCTCAGGCTAATGGAAGGCACGCGCAAGGCGATCGCGAGTAAGTTCAATATCCTGCGATCCTCCATCATCGGTACCGTCATCGGCATTCTGCCGGGTGCAGGCGGTTCCATTGCAGGTCTTGTATCCTATTCCGAAGCTCGCCGTTCGTCGGGCGAGCCTGAAAGCTTCGGCAAGGGTAACCCCGAAGGTGTCATCGCGACGGAGGCCGCCAACAACGCGACTGTCGGAGGTGGCTTTATCCCGACACTGGTCCTCGGGATTCCGGGAACACCGCCGGATGCGATCATCCTGGGCGCTCTCCTGGTCCAGGGGATCAAGATAGGCCCGACACTGTTCACCACCGACGCACCAGTGGTCTACACCTTCATCTGGGGACTGCTGATAGCCACGGTGCTGATGCTGCCGGTGGGACTTCTGATCGGACGCTACGCCTACAATTCCATCATCAAGGTGCCGAAGTCCGTCCTTGCTCCGACCGTCGCTCTCCTGACGATCATCGGCTCCTTTGCGATCCATTCCAACGTGGAGGACTCTCAGCTCATGGTCGCGCTCGGGATCCTCGCCTGGATCCTGAACCGCTATGGCTTTCAGCCTTCGCCGATCGTGCTCGGTCTGGTACTCGGCTCGATCGCTGAACAGGGCTTCGTGCAGACCTGGCTCATCGGCAATGCATCCGGCCGTATTCCCGAAATGTTCTTCGGGCGTCCGATCAGCATCGGTATTATCTGCGTCGCGCTTCTGACGCTCCTTTTCCCGATCTGGTCGGAATGGAAGGCGAAACGCCGTCGCCAGCTCGAGGTAGCCGGTGCGGTGGTGGAGGACGCCGGCGCTGGGATCGAGCCCGAAGGAAAGACCCGCAACCTGCCATCAATGGTCATCGCCGCCCTCCTCATCGCGCTCGGCGTGTGGACCTACACCGCGGCCGGTAGCATGTCGCCATTGGGCTCGGTGTTTCCGAAAACCATATCCGTCGCCCTGATGGTCTTTTCCGCAATGCTGATCGTCCAGCACATCCGCCGTCCGACAGGCCCAGCAAGTACAAACCCGGCCTTTGACAGCGGCACCCGCCGCAGGACGGCACTCGGCGCGGTAATGATGGCGTGGGTCATTGCTATGCCTGGGATCGGCTTCCTTGCCACCAGCCTCGTTGCTTTCGGACTGATCATGGCGATCGCGGATTACGACCGTCCGGCGGTTCGTGTCTGGCTGATCTGGTCTGTCGCCGGCATAGCGATCTGTACGGGCTTCTGGTGGCTTATGGCGAATGTGTTGCTGTTGCGCATGCCCGCCGGACTGCTTTTCTGAACTGGAGTAAATCATGAGCAAGAGAACGCACAAGATCGCCGCCATCGGCGGCGACGGGATAGGTGTGGAAGTCGTCGATGCTTGCCTGGAGGTGCTGGATGCGCTGGCCGGCCGAGACGGCAGCTTCGAATTCGAGGTCGAGAGCTTTGACTGGTCGACAGATCGCTACAAACGCACGGGCGAATTCATGCCCAAGGACGGCGCCGATCGGTTGCGGGCCTTCGATGCGATCCTCTTCGGTGCGGTCGGCGCACCCGATGTGTCCGATCACCTGACCCTCTGGGGACTGCGCCTGTCGATCTGCCAGCCGCTCGATCAGTACGCAAATGTCCGCCCGACCCGGGTCCTGCCCGGCATTCGGTCGCCCCTTCGTCATGTGAACGGCGGAGAGCTCGACTGGGTTATTGTTCGTGAGAACTCGGAAGGGGAGTATGCAGGACAGGGTGGTCGGTCCCACCCGGGCCTGCCGCTGGAAGTGGCAACGGATGTCTCGATTTTCACCCGTGCCGGTATTGAGCGTATCATGCGCTTTGCCTTCCGGCTGGCGCAAAGCCGCCCACGCAAGCTGCTGACCGTAGTGACGAAATCCAACGCGCAACGGCATGGCATGGTGCTCTGGGACGAGATCGCCGCCGAAATCGCACGAGAATTTCCCGACGTAACCTGGGACAAGATGCTGGTGGACGCCATGACCGTACGCATGGTGATGAACCCGTCCTCGCTGGATACGATCGTCGCGACCAACTTGCACGCAGATATTCTTTCCGATCTTGCCGCCGCTCTTTCCGGTTCGATCGGAGTCGCGCCGACAGCGAATCTGAACCCCGAACGGGACACGCCATCGATGTTCGAGCCGATCCACGGCAGTGCCTTCGACATCACCGGCAAGGGCGTCGCCAACCCGGTGGCGACTTTCTGGACGGCCGCGATGATGCTGGAGCACCTCAACGAAAAGCCGGCAGCCGAACGGCTGATGCAAGCGGTTGAAACCGTCACCGCCGATCCATCGCTGCACACGCCCGATCTTGGCGGTAAGGCCACCACGCGCATGGTCACCGACGCAGTCATCGCTGCAATCCGCGGCCGCAACGACTAGGAAGCGCCATGAACAATCATTTGAAAATCGCAGTTATTCCTGGAGATGGCATCGGAAAGGAGGTCGTTCCGGAGGGGCTCCGCGTTCTCGAAGCCGCCGCCAAACGGCACGGCATCGGCATTGATTTCGACGAATTCGACTTCGCGTCCTGTGACTATTACGCGAAGCACGGGCAGATGATGCCCGACGACTGGAAATCCAGGATCGAAACCCACGACGCCTTGTATTTCGGTGCGGTGGGGTGGCCCGAAACCGTTCCAGACCACGTATCGCTTTGGGGATCACTGATCCAGTTCCGCCGCCAGTTCGACCAATATATCAGCCTGCGTCCCGCCCGCCTCATGCCCGGAGTGCCTTGCCCGTTGGCGGGGCGTGCACCCGGCGACATCGACATGTGGATCGTGCGCGAGAATACCGAAGGCGAATATTCCTCGATCGGTGGCAAGATGTTTGCCGATACCCCGCGCGAGGTGGTCCTGCAGGAGACTGTCATGAGCCGGATCGGTGTGGACCGGGTCCTGAAATACGCTTTTGAACTGGCCGCGAAGCGTCCGCGCAAGAGTCTGACCTCGGCCACCAAGTCAAACGGCATCTCGATCACCATGCCCTATTGGGACGAGCGGGTTGTGGAGATGGCCAAGGCCTTTCCGGATGTCGGTGTCGACAAGTATCACATCGATATCCTAACGGCGCATTTCGTGCTGAACCCTGACAGGTTCGACGTGGTGGTTGCCTCCAACCTGTTCGGCGACATCCTCTCCGATCTTGGCCCGGCATGCACCGGAACCATCGGCATCGCTCCGTCCGGGAACATCAATCCGGAGCGGACATTCCCCTCGCTGTTCGAACCTGTCCACGGCTCGGCTCCCGATATCGCGGGCAAGGGAATTGCAAACCCGATCGGGCAGATCTGGGCCGGTGCCATGATGCTGGACCACCTGGGCCATAGCGAAGCCGCGTCTGACATTGTTGCTGCAATCGAACGGGTCTTGGCCGAACAGGTGCTCAGAACCCGCGATCTGGGCGGGACGGCGGATACGATAACCTGCGGCAAGGCGGTCGCCGATGCACTTTCCTGACAAGGGGGTGGCTAAACGTTCCGAAGGCCGCCGGCACCGCGCCGTCCTGAAGGAACTATTCGATGTTGCTGTCGCCGCTGCGGACCCGATGCGCGTCGTACCTTCCGTGTTGCCGCCGCGCCCGAAAGGGCGCGTCGTCGTCATTGGTGCCGGCAAGGCTTCCGCCAGGATGGGCGAGGCTGTCGAGGCGGTCTGGGGGGCTTGTGAAGGCCTGATCCTGACCCGCGACGGATACACCCGGGAGCTGGAGGGGATTGAAGTCGTTTGCGCCTCGCACCCGGTCCCGGACCGTCGCGGGCGAGCCGGAACGCGGCGTCTGCTTCAGCTTCTCGATACTTGCGAAGAGGATGATTTCGTCCTGGCTCTGATCTCGGGCGGAGGCTCCGCCCTTCTGACGTGTCCGGCTGGCGATATTACCCTCGAAGAAGAGCAGGAGCTGACCCGTTCGTTGCTCGCTTCGGGTGCGCCGATCTCGCAGATGAATACCCTGCGCAAGCACCTTTCCCGTGCCAAGGGAGGTCGTCTTGCTGCTGCAGCCTGGCCTGCCCGCATGCTGTCGCTGATCATCTCCGATGTTCCGGGAGACGATCCAGCAATGGTCGCCTCCGGCCCGACGGTTGCCGATGAAACGTCACCGGAAGACGCAAGGAAGATTGCCGCGCACTGGTCGATCGGGCTCACCGCGTCGATGCATGCCGTTCTTGCCAGTCCTGCGGGCACGTGGCCTTGGGCTGTGCCCGAATTGTCGCGGGTGGAAAATGTCATGATCGCCGCACCTGCCATGTCGCTCGACGCCGCAAGGCAACATGCGGCCCGGCTGGGCATTCGGGTCAGGGTGCTCGGAGATGCGATCGAAGGCGAGGCGCGTGATGTCGCAGCCGATCACGCGAAGACGGCACTCGAAGAACTTGCCGTCCTTGCGCCGGGCGAGACGTCCTTGCTGCTTTCGGGAGGCGAATGCACGGTCTCTAGGCGCGGCCGAGGAACCGGAGGACCGAACGCCGAATTCTGCCTCGCACTCGCCTGCGCGTTGGAAGGCGCGAAGGGCATCTCGGCCATTGCCTGCGATACGGACGGTGTCGACGGTGCAGCGGAGGTCGCCGGTGCGATAATCGACGAAACAACGCCAGCCCGTGCCCGGACACTGGGAGTGTCAATGCACGCAGCACTCGACCAGAATGACAGCCATTCCTTCTTTGCGGCGCTAGGCGACCAGGTTATTTCAGGCCCAACCCTGACGAACGTCAACGACTTCCGGGCAATTCTTGTTTCGCGATAACCTGCCGTCGCCAAATGTCGCCTTTGCCTTCTCACTTTGGTCGTTCGCATGCAGCAGAATGCCACCTAGTTGCGGACGCCTTCAACTTGATGCTCGGTTGCTTCTTGCAAGGAGTAGAAGTCTTTTCCCGCTATGTTCCGAGTTAAGTTACTGTTTTTCTGCCGATGTGCGGGTCGGTTATCCGAACATGCTGTTTGGTAAAAGCAATGCAATCTGCGGAAAGCAAATGATCAGCAACAGACAGAGGATCATCGCCAACAGGAAGGGAGCAACACCCTTGAAGATCGTTGCCATCGGCACATCCCGGGCGACGCTGCGAATGACGAAGACGTTGAGGCCCACTGGCGGCGTGATCATGCCCATCTCTATGACGATCACTGCGACAACGCCGAACCAGATCGGATCGAAGCCCTGCTGCAGCACGATGGGAAAGAAGATCGGCAGCGTGATCACCAGCATGGCGAGCCCGTCCAGGAACATGCCGAGCACCACGTAGCACATCAGGATCAGAAACAGCGTTCCATAGGGACCAAAGCCGAGCACGGTCAGGAGATCGGAGAAGGCGACCGGCAATTTGGTGACGGCGAGCAGTGGATTGAGCACATTGGCGCCGATGACGATCATGTAGAGCATCGCCGAGGTCTGTACGGTTTCCAGGACTGCGCCTGTGAATGTCTTGAGCGTGAGCGCCCCTGTGGCAAGGGCGATCAGGATTACGAGCCCGGCGCCGATGGCTGAGGCTTCTACGGGGGTGAAAACCCCGGCATAGATTCCACCAATGGAGAGCACCATGACAGCGATCAGCGGCAGCGCGGCACTGAGAATGCGCAAGCGGTCGGAAAAGGCCATCGGATCGCCTGGGCGGCCTGCCTCCGGCTTTCTCAGCACAGTCAGCCAGACGGCCGCCATGAATAGAGCAGTCATCAGGAGGCCCGGCAGAATGCCAGCCATGAAGAGGCGGCCGATCGATTCCTCCGTCAGGATGGCATAGAGCACGAAGCCTGTAGAGGGCGGGATGAGGAAACCGAGCGTGCCACCGGCAGCAATCGAACCGGTGGAGAGACCGTCTGCATAGCCAAGGCGGCGCATTTCCGGCAGGGCGACTTTACCGATAGTGACAGCGGTCGCAACGGAAGAGCCGCTGACTGCGGAAAAGGCTGCGCAGCCGAGCACGGAGGCCGAAGCGAGCCCTCCACGGAACCGGCCGACCCAGGCATAGGCGGCATCGTAAAGCCCGCGACTGAAGCCCGCCGCGGAAGCCACATTGCCGAGGAGGACGAACATCGGCACAACTATCAGCGAATAGTTGGTGACCGAGGAGTAGGTCTCTGTGACCAGAACGGCACCGGCGGTGCGAAACCCTCCCTGAAGGGCCATCCCGAAATAGCCGACAATCAGCATGGCAAACGCGACCGGCGTGCGGAATATCATCAGGCCGAAAAGGGCGACGAAGGCCAGGACACCAAGCGTCAGATCCGTCATTTCATTTCCTCACCCGTCATCAGAATGACGGCGATCTGGAGAACCAGCACGAAAACACAGAGGCCCATGCCTGCGACCATCATCCCGTAGAAGGGCCAGATCGGCAGGGAGAGCATGTTGGTGACATCCTCGAACTCGCGCGCATCAAGCAGTTTCAGCCAGGAGCGGTAGACCAGTACGGAGAGCACGAAGGTGCTGAAACATCTTGAGAAGAGGTCGCCGGAGAAACGGCCGGCACGTCCGATGGCACGATCGAAGACATCGGCACGCACATGCCCATTGCGATCTGTGCACCAGGGTAGCGCCAGCATGACGATGGCGACTGCAACCAGTTGCACGATCTCGTTGATGCCGAGGATCGGGCTCTGAGCCACGTAGCGCAGCAATACCGCCACGAAGACAAGACCGACCAGGAAGAGCAGGAACAGACCGGCGAGCGCAGCGAGGGCCAGAGTGGCCCGGTCGACAAGTGCCGGCCAGGCCTTTTTGGAAATGGGAGACATTGCCGCTACTGCGCCTGCAGTGCGGAGACGACATCACCGGCGGCAATACCGCTGGCAGTGGCTTCTTCGATAGCCTTGGCACGAGCCTCGTCGGCAAGCGCGTTGAAGGCAGCAGCCTCTTCGTCGGACAGGCGAATGACCTGCTTGCCATCCATCTCGGCAAAGGCGTCGATGCCCTTGTGAGCCGCGGCCAGCTGTACCGCGTTCGCGGTCACGGAAATCTCCTTGCCGATCTCCTCGATAGCCGCCTTCTGTTCATCGTTCAGGGAGGCGAAGCTGTCGCGGTTCATGACGATGAAGAAGGGGGAAATGGTCGTATCGAAGCCGACAGTGAGATACTTGGAGACTTCCCCAAGCTTGAAGGCCTTGGTGCCGGTCCCGTCAATGAGTGCTCCATCGATAACCCCCGTCTGCAGCGCATTGTAGATCTCCGGAACCGGCATCGAGACAGGCGTTGCACCCCAGGCCTCGACCAGCAGACCCGCGTTGCGTGAAGGCACACGGATCTTCAGACCCTTGACATCGTCTGGTGTGCGCACCGGCTTTTCGCGGGTGTAGAGCACGTTGTCGGCATTGGACCAGAGGCTGACGAGAACGGCGCGTTTGAATTCGGGCTTGAAGAGAGCGATGTTCTTCCAGATGACTTCCGTGCCGGTCTCTTCGTCGATGACGCCGGGAAGTTCGGTCAGCAGCGTCACCGGGAACTGGGAGGCGGTATAGCCAGGCAGGCCGACCGCAAAATCCGCTACACCGTCCACGGCGCGGGAGAATTGCTCAACCGGACCCGGACCGAGTTCACCACCAGCATAGATGTGAACGGTGATCTCGTTGTTGGTGGCGGCAGCCAGCTTCTCGGCAAAGGGCTCGAAGGCGCCTGCCTGGTAGGGGTTGGCCGGCGGCATGAAATTGGCGAATTTCAGCTCGCTCGCCTGGGCGGCGTTTGCAAAAAGGCCGAGTGCCAGCGCAGCCCCGGTAAGTGCCTTGGATATTTTCATGGACGGATCCTCCCGTTGAGCGTTGCCGGAACCGCAAGGGGTTCCGGATCGCTCTTTCCTTCTCACCGGAGAGGTTGGTGCACCATTTGAAAGCAATCCCGCCGCCATCAGTTTTTGCTATAGTTGAAAGATAATGCTGCTAGCTTCGATAGAATTTCGCCTTTGTTTTCAGTGGTCGTAGCGATGAAGCAGCGCCAGGAGCGCTTTCTGGCTGGCCGTCGGCTCCCAGCCCGTGCGAGTGGTGATGCCGATGGGACGGGAAGTGTCCGGCAGTCGAAACGGCAAGGCGACGATGCGGCCCGCCGCGATTTCGCGGCCTGCCTGGAGGCTGGAGACACAGGCAAGATGATCGCTCAACGCCAGCAACTCCCTGGCAAAGATCATCGAGCCGCTTTCCACGACACTTTCCGGCAACTGGCCGCCATTCTCCTTGAACAGGCGATCGAAGTGGCCGCGGGTCGGCGTGCCTCGGGCGGCAACGACCCAGGGCCAGGACCTGAGGTCGTCAACGATAAGGCCCCTTCTGCTGGCCAGCGGATGATCCTTGCGAGCCATCACCGTCAGACTGTCATTGAAGAGCGCGCTTTGTTCGACGTCTTCGATCGGCAGCGGATTGCGCAAGGCGCCGACGAGAAAGTCGACAGCACCGCGCCGCAATTCCCGGATCAGCTCATCATAGGGCCCGTCCAGGACTTGCAGCTCGATCCGCGGCCAGTCCTTTCGGAAGGCAGCCACCACCGATGGCAGGATATAAGCACGTGACAAGGGCATGGCGCCGATGACTATACGCCCGCTTTCCCGACCTTTCAGTTCCGACATTTCCATCGCGGCCTGGGCGAGCTCAGCGAACATCAGATCGGCTGCGCGGGCGAGGCTCTGTCCTGAACGGCTCGGCACGATTCCGTTCGATGTGCGCTCCAGAAGCGGTTTCAGAGCCTCCTTCTCAAGCTGACTGACAGCCCGGTGCACAGTCGGCTGGGCAATGCCGAGCCGCCGCGCGGCAAGGGTAAAGTTGGCGCAATCGCAAACGGCGACGAAGGCACGAAGCTGGGCTGCGGTGGCAGTTACCTGCAAACGGGGAGCTGTCGCCAGAAAACTGGCGTCGATGAGGCCAAGCGCCCGTTCAACCCGGCGTCCGAACACCTTGCCGACCTGGGAGACGAACACGCCATGAGCCGACCGCTGGAAGAGTGCCGTTTCCAACAGGTCCTCCAGCTTGTTGATGGCCTGAGTTACCGCCGGTTGCGACAGGCGGCATTCCTCCGCTGCCTTCGTGATGGATGAGTTGCGCGATGCGGACAGAAAAACGCGCAGATGACGGAGATTGAATTCCAACGTTTTCTCCTGTCGGCGTCTCGCGGGCATCTTTGTTACGCACTGTGTAAGCGCAACGATCCTGCCTCATAGACTGCCAGCAGAGAAGCTTTGACGGAAGACCTTATAGCCAAAACTTATGAGGCGTTGCGTCCCTTTGAATTGGCCTTCTGCGGGAAGAGACGGGAATATCCGGCCAAGTAACAATTACAGGGAAACCGGATATGCCAGCTTCCAAGACTGCACTTGTCATCAGCGCCCATGCAGCCGACTTCGTCTGGCGCTGTGGCGGCGCCATCGCGCTGCATGGCGAGCTCGGCTACGACGTCACCGTCCTCTGCCTGTCATTCGGCGAGCGCGGAGAAAGCGCAAAGCTCTGGAAGCAGGAAGGAATGACACTCGATCGCGTCAAGGGCGTGCGCCGCAAGGAGGCGGAAACCGCAGCCGAAAAACTCGGCGTGCATGATCTCGTCTGCCTTGATCTAGGTGATTACCCGCTCGAACTGACACGGGAAGACAAGGCCTGCGTTGTCGATGTCATCCGCAAGGTTCAACCGAGCTTCATGCTGAGCCACTCGCAATATGACCCCTACAACACCGATCACATGTACGCGACCCAGGTCGCACTTGAATGCCGGATGATCGCACAGGCCTGGGGCCACAACCCGGGTGAAAAAGTGCTCGGTGCGCCGCAGCTTTACCTCTTTGAACCGCACCAGACGGAGCAGATGGGCTGGAAGCCGGACACGTTCCTGGACATCACATCCGTCTGGGAAAAGAAGCGCGCGGCCATCGAAAGCATGGCTGGCCAGGAACATCTCTGGGACTATTACACCCGCGTCGCGGTCAACCGAGCCAACCATTTCAAACGCAATTCCGGCGGCCAGTCAGGTGGCCGGGACTGCAAATATGCGGAAGGCTTTCAGTCGATCTTTCCGCGCACCGTAGACGAACTCTGAGGTCTCCAATGCCGGATCATTGCCATGATGTCGCCCATCTGGGCCATGTCGAGATGTACACCGACCGCTACGAGGAAAGCCTAGCCTTCTTCACCGATGTCTACGGCCTGACGCTTTCCGGTGAGGACGAGACATCCGCTTACTTGAGGGCCTGGGACGACTACGAATTCCATTCGCTGAAGCTGACGCGTCACTCGACTACGGGCATCGGTCACGTGGCTTATCGTACTGCCTCACCGGAGGCGCTCAACCGGCGTGTCCGTGCTATCGAGGGCTCCGGTTACAAGGTGCACGGCTGGGTGTCCGGTGATCTTGGCCACGGCCGCGCTTTTCGCTTCGAGGACCCGTTTGGCCACGTATTCGAAATCTACTACGAAACCAAATGGTTCAAGCCACAACAGGATACCGAGAAGGCGGCACTCAAGAACACTGCCTCCGCCTTTACCGGCGCAGCGCCGCGACGGCTTGATCACCTCAACCTGCTGTCCGAAGACGTCAGCGAGTTCCGCCAGTTCATGGAAACCTGCCTTGGCAGCCGGGTGACGGAATATATCCAGCTCGACAATGGCCGGATCGGTGGCTGCTGGTTCACGGTCAACAACAAGACTTACGATCTTGCCTGCACGGAGGAACATGGCGGTGGCGCCGGGCGGCTGCATCACGTTACATATGCGACCGACCAACGCGAAGACATTCTGCGGGCCGCCGATATCTTCCTTCAGAACGGCGTTCATATCGAAACCGGGCCGCACAAACATGCGATCCAGGGCACCTTCTTCCTCTATGTCTGGGAACCGGCCGGCAATCGGGTCGAGCTTGCCAATGCTGGCGCTCGGCTGATCCTCGCACCCGACTGGGAACCGGTCTGCTGGACAGAGGCGGACCGTAAAAAAGGACAGGCTTGGGGTCTGAAGACCATCGAAACCTTTCACACCCACGGCACACCGCCGACCAGGAAATAGGATTTCGTCATGGGTATCGTCCGAACCAATATCCAACGTGCCGATGGCGCGGTGATCAAGGCTCTCGGTGCGGCAGGCGTTGCGACCGTGCACGAGGCCCAGGGACGCATCGGGTGTCTTGCCAGTTACATGCGCCCCATTTACCGGGGTGCCCGAATTGCAGGCTCTGCCGTTACCATTTCCGCGCCTCCGGGCGACAACTGGATGTTGCACGTCGCCATCGAACAGCTCGCCAAGGGTGACATCCTGGTGCTGGCTCCAACCAGTCCCTGCGATAACGGCTATTTCGGTGATCTCCTGGCAACCTCGGCCATGGCACGGGGCTGCCGAGGACTGGTGATCGATGCCGGCGTACGCGATGTTGCCGATCTGGCGGAGATGGGCTTTCCCGTCTGGTCTAAGTCGATCTCGGCGCAAGGAACGGTCAAGGAAACCCTAGGCTCAGTGAACGTGCCCATCGTTTGTGCCGGACAGGCAATCGATGCCGGCGATATCATCGTCGCCGATGAGGACGGCGTCTGTGTTGTGCGCCGAGAGGACTCGGAAATCGTTCTCGCCGCCGCCGAAAAGCGTCTTGCAGCCGAAGAAGCCAAGCGAAAACGGCTTGCGGCGGGGGAACTTGGGCTCGATATCTATGACATGCGACCACGGCTTGCAGAGAAGGGCCTGAAATATGTCTGAAGCTTTCGAAATCGACGGCATCCCCTGTCTCTGGATGCGTGGGGGCACTTCGAAGGGGGCCTTTTTTCTGGCGTCCGACCTGCCCTCCGACCCTCAGGAACGCGATGCACTTCTGCTTCGTATCATGGGTTCGCCCGACCCGGTCCAGATCGACGGCATAGGCGGTGCCGATCCGCTGACCTCGAAGGCGGCCATTGTCAGTGCGCCGACACGCGATGATGCGGATGTTGACTATCTGTTTCTACAGGTTTTCGTGGACCGGGCAGTCGTCACCGATGCGCAAGCTTGCGGAAACATACTGGCAGCCGTTGCCCCCTTCGCGATCGAACGTGGCTTGGTAAAGGCGAAAGACGGTGAGACGCCGGTCCGTATCCATATGGTGAATTCTGGCGAGACGGCGGTTGCCCGAGTGACAACGCCTGGCGGCCGCGTCAGCTATGCGGGGTCAACGTCGATTGCCGGTGTCCCCGGCCATCACGCACCGGTACCACTGTTCTTCCAGAACATTGCCGGCGCCATGTGCGGCGCTCTGCTGCCGACAGGAAACGAGACCGACACTATCGATGGGGTCGAAGTCACGCTGATCGACAACGGCATGCCCTGCGTAATCCTCCGCGCCTCCGATTTCGACCTGACGGGAACTGAAAGCCGTGAGGATATCGACGGCAACGAGGCGCTGAAGGCCCGCATCGAGGCAATCCGCCTGAAGGCCGGACCCTTGATGAACCTCGACGATGTCACTGACAAATCCGTGCCGAAAATGACTTTGGTCTCACCTCCGATGGGGGGAGGGACGATCTCGACCCGCAGCCTCATTCCGCACCGATGCCATGCCTCCATCGGAGTTTTTGGCGCTGTCACTGCTGCCACTGCCTGCATGCTTGCAACCGGCCCGGCCACGGACTGTGCCATGCTACCGAACGACGGCGTTTTCAAGGTTGAGCATCCGAGCGGTGCCGCGGAAGTGCTGATCGAACAGAATGCCTCCGGTGGCGTCACCGGAGCCGGCGTCATGCGAACCGCGAGAAAGCTCTTTGACGGTCGCGTGTTTCCTGCCTGCAAGGCTAAATCACTGGTGTGAAAGAAAAATAATGTTGAGCATCGGTTAAGTTTGAAGATGCAGAAAGACAGGCTTCACTGCACCGGGCGCGATCGCAGGGATTTCGCTATCGGTCCCCACGTTGAACTCAAGTGTTCTCCAGATGACCAACGGTGGTTAAGGGAGAATGGAGATGGGTACTGCACAATTTGATCCGCATGCTATGGGGCGCTCAGCTTGGAATGCCGGTCGAAAGGACGGCGTCACAAGTCGTTGAAACAACGCCAGATCTGGGCAATCCGCTTCTTTCTCGATCGGGAGGGATGCCTGAGAGATCGTGCATTGTTTGATCTTGCGACCGGCAACATGCGCGCAATCGCAAACCTTCGGCATGATCTTTAGATCTGCCGTTCATTGTGTGACTCATAAAAGTCCGTATGGGCGGGAAGCGGTCGTTCGCTGCGGCCGAAACGAACGATCAAAATGGGGCCGGGAACGGACCGGCGGCTTTGGCCACTTGGATTCGCGAAAGCTGTCGTTCGGCGTGACCGATTCCAGCCCGGAGCCGTTATTTGCAATCCGCTGCTCTGCAAACTTTCATCGGACTATGACGTTGCCGCTTAAAAAAAAGAAGCATCCAGCCGCTCAACAATCCAGAAAGCGGCGAGAGTTCCTATTCCATAGGCAGCGCCGATGGATGCGGACTGCGGCACGTTGACCAGTCTCCGTAACGCTCCCACCATCGCCAGGACCGCCGCGATGAAGGCAAGTTGCCCGAGCTCCACACCGACATTGAAGAAAAGCAGAGCGAGTGGTAGGTCGCGGTGGGGCAGTCCGATCTCCTCCAGCGCCCCGGCGAACCCGAAGCCATGCAACAGGCCGAAAGCGAAGGCGACGATCCACGGCCAGCGAACAGTAAGGCTGTCGCAGCCTCGCTGCAGGTGAACTGCCTCGACGGCCACCAGCAGAATGCTGAGTGCGATCAGGATCTCGACCGGAGGCGGAGGCAGCGAAACATAGCCGAATGTGGCCAGCGCCAGGGTGATGGAATGGGCGACCGTAAAGGCGGTGACCGTCTTTACAAGCATAGGCCAGCCGCGCACAACCAACATCAGGGCTGCAACGAAGGCCAGGTGATCCAAGCCTTCGAGAATGTGCTCCACGCCGAGCCATGTGTATGTCTGCATCACGGTCCAGGGCGAGGCTTTCTCGGGTAAGGTGACACTGTTCTCACGCGGTCGCAGCAGAAAACTGTTCTGCGTTCCGTCAATGAGTGTGACGTTGACCAGTGTGTCTATGGTGGTGCGGTCGAGATTTTCGATGCGCAGCGTGGTACCGGGTAGTCCGGTCGCACCGGTCAGGGAGTAGCGGAAAATCACGAAGCCATCGACTATGGTTTCTCCTGGCCTCTGGGTCAGGGTTAAGCGCGGGTCGAAGGCTGGGCGGATGTCCTGCACCATGCCACCGCGGGTCGGTACCTTCCACAGCATCTCGTAGCGCTCCGGTGCAATCTCATCGATCTGCAAGAAGGCCGGGCGAATTTCGTGGGCGGCCACCTGGCACGACGTCAAAAGGCAGAGAGCTAGAGCGGCAAAGAGGCGCAGGATCATGGCCGGACATACTCCTGCCGCACTGTGTCGGGTACACCCTCGGCCTCAATACGCACTTCGTAGCGGTCGAGAAGCTCGCGGAACATGGATTCCTGTGTATCTAGCACGGTGTAGTATTCATACTGCCGTGCGACGAACTCGCGGATCTCCTCGAAGGGGGCGAGCTTTTCAGGCTGGCTGTCCGTGATCATCACCAAGTGCAGGCCCAGCCCCGAGCGTACCGGTCCGGACCAGTTTCCGACTGGCAGTTCGGACAGTGATGCAGCGAACCCTCCGCCGAAGGCGTTTTCCACCACCTGTGCTGGCGTCAGGTCCCAGTCCAGCGGAACAGACAGTTTGTTCCGCCTGTTCTCTGGCACAGCGCCGCCCTTGCGCAGCGAGGCAAGTGTAGCCTCCAGCACCGTCTCCTCCGCCTCGGCTGGCAGATACAGAACCTGGCGGAAAGCAAAGGCCTGCGGCTGGGTGAAGAGGTCGGGTCGTTCGGCGTAGAAGGCACGTAGCTGGTCTTCGGTCGGCGGCCGCGTGAGCCTGCCGAGATCACTGGCCACGGCCTCCATCTTCTGGGCCAGTCGCGTACGTATTATCTGGTCGTCATGGTCGAGCCCCAGGCGCAGCGCCTCTCGGTAGAACACTTCCTGTCTCAGGTGCCGGTCAACAATTGCCGCCACGTCCTGTGGTGAAGGCTCACGCTTCCACTGTGCTTTCCAGAGCGTTTCCAGGTAGTCCATTTGCGTCTGGTCGAGGATAATCACCTCATCACCCGGCTCCGCTTTTTGCTGCGGGACCAACCACGACCATGCTGCAAACAGTAGCCCGCCGAGCACCACGAAATGGACGAGTGGCTCCCTTGCGATCAGTCTCAGCATTCGCCCACTCAGTTCACCTCATACCAGATCGGCGAGGCCCAGGCCCTTTCGACAATTTCACGCTTCACATCCTCGGGGTAGCTGACCCCTTCACGCAATTCGTCATAGAGTGTCCAGCGTGCCGTCGGTAATTGCAGGACGCGGGCGTAGTAAAAAGCCTCGATCTCCGGGTTCCAGTCCGGGTCGGTCCAGACCGCCATCAGTTCCGGATCCCCCTTCGCGGTATCAAACTCCCCGGTTTCCATGTTAATTGGCGCATTGATCGGAACGACGCTTCCATCTGCCCGTAACCGGTCGCCCGAAGCCACGACGTCGTAAACCTTGTCCTTCATCTCACCGTTCTCATACCAGCCCTTGATGATTTGGATGCGGTCGAGGTTTGGCCCGATCGGATCCTTCATCGCCCAGACCAGGAATTGAGGAGCCTCTCTTCCGGTATAGTCGCCCCCCATCGGCACTCCCTTTTCGTAACCGTCAGCGACCATCGCGTCATGGCTGTCGTAGTTCTCGGCAAAGCCTTGGCCGGCAAAGACGCGTACCTTCATGCGCGGCCCGGAGGTGGCGAAGGTCTCCTTGGCCATCATCGAATCCCAGATGGCGCTACGGGTGTTGGATTCCGCCCAGACTGCGGTCAGCGCACCGGGGTTCGAATCCGAAATCAACATCTCGCCTTCCAAAACCGACACTGCTCGCACATCAGCCGTCTTATCGGCGTAGCCGTGGCTTCCCACCGAGTAATTGTCCTCCTCGACATTGCTGGGAGTGCCGTTGTGGCTGTCGGTGCCGCCCACAAAGCCGTATTTAAACGGATTCACACCTATATCGGCGTTGTACTTGATGCCGCGCCCGAGCCCGTAACGGACGAAGTTCTCCTTCAGGAAACCGCGGCCGCTGAAGCGCTGGATCGAGACCGCGTTTTCGAAATCGGCGAACTCGTCACTGGGCCAGAAATTAGGCACCACTTCGGAATTGCCCTTGACCTGCATCATCTCGACCAGCGGCTCCATGCTGGCGCTGGTCGTGGCATAATCCGTGCCAATTGGCACGCCTGAAAGCGTCGCCTCGGCAAAATGAAGTCCCTTGGATTCATTCGAGTTGTGTGGAATGGCGAAGACCCGCTTGCCGTCATCGCGCTGCGTCTGCATCCAGGCCCAGAGTTCCTCGGGATCGTCGCCTTCATTGGCCGAAAATGGAAGGTCCGGCACGTTGGCATCTCGGAAGAAGACGTTGCGGTGCTGGTTCGATCCACCCGGTGCCGAAGTCCATTCATAGGCGTGGATCGTGGTGAAGACACCCGGTTCATAGTGCTTTTCGGTGGCTTCGAAATTCTTCTGCCAGGTTGACTTGATCGCCTCCTCGCCTTGGAAGAATTGCGGGTGAGGATCGCCGCCCCCGGCCAGTGGTACCAGAACATATTGATTATAGAGCTCAAGCGCCGTCTTCAAATCTGGCGCCTCACGGAAAGCCACCGCGACCTCGTTGTCATAACCCGGCGCACCTTCGTTCATCAAGCTGAAGGCTTCGCCCATGAACTCAGAGTGATCGGTGACTGCCACCCAGTCGAGAGGACGCTTGATCTTGTGCAAGCTGCCATTGACCATCATTTCTTCACCCTTGGCGAAACGATAGGCATCGTCTGGTGTCAGGCGATTTCCGGCGATGAAGGCATCCATCGACACGCCGGTATGGACGTGCTGTTCGCCATAATAGGCCTCCTTCAGCGGATTGACCGGTGCGTTCGCTTCCGATGTCTGGGCCATGGCGCTTTGTGCGGTCACCGTCGAGGCAAAGCCGATGCAGAGAATGCGGAAATAAGGCAAGTATTTCATGGCCGGACATCCTGACTTGGAGAGTGAGACGGTCGAACGGATCTGCGAGCGGCGGTCTACGGGAACAACTTCAGCGTCGTAAGAGAAGCCCATACAATCCCTTCCATGAAACACTCATTACGCAGCGGATTCAAGTGTTGGCCTCACTCGCGGCGCAACGAACGGCAGCTTTGCAGATCAGACCTATACCCACGGAACGGCCGGAGTGGGAACGCGAAGCCGCCATTAAACCAATAGGTGTTGATCGGCAACTCCTGGCCGAGAGGAGGCAGTCTGGTTTTGGCTGTCGATTGACGAAACTTGCCATTCGCCTAGCGCCGATCAGGCGGGGGTAGAGCAAGAGCTGTTTCCGTCGATACGCGAAACTCAAACGAAACATGAACATTTGTCGCTGACAGCCCGTACTACGGAGTTTCGGAACTGTTAATCGTCAACGCAGTAGCGAATACACATTTTGATACCCCGACCCAGTCCTTCTCGCCGATGGTCACGCTTACCCTTTCACGCTAGCTCAGGGGACCGTAACAAAGAGATTTCAGCTTTTTCCGCGCTGACCAACATGCATCAGTTTCGATCGACGCGATTCATGCAACAATCTCAAGCTTTCATCGAATGCTTGGCCCAGTGTCTCTCGCTGCTCATGGTTCTGTGGCCCTGACCGCTTAACAACATGGACAAGTGTCGAATGATAGCTTTTCCGAGATGAAGAAGATCGAGCCAGAGAAGGAGAAGGGTCATGATCAACGAATTTCACCTTCAAACTTGGCGCACCCGAAAGCCACCAACTTTTTCAGAACATCGTTTCGCGGTCGGACAATTTGTCAGAATGAGGAACGACCCGCCAATGGTTTCCACGAGTCGAGGCGGATCCTTCCACATTACCGCGTTGATGCCCCGCACCGGTGACATACCGCAATACCGGACCCGCAATGATCTGGAGTTGCACGAATGTATGGTCATCCGGGACGAGCTCGAACCCGTGGGAATTTCCGAAACAACCCAGGACAACGCGCTACTAATCACGAAAACGTCTGACCTTAGATAACGGTTTGCGCACTGCAAGGCAGAAAGCCCAGGACCCAGCCAGTTTTAGCGGTGCGTGAATGTCTACACAGGAGACTGACAATGTCGGAAATCAAGTTGACAAAAGTTGAAGTAAGGCCCGGCGGCCAACTTCTGTATTATGTCCGAGTAAACACGGCGTTGGGAAAGGTTGAATTGCCTATTGTCATCACTGAACAAGGATCTAATGCCTTGAACGAAACGAAAGTTCTTCAGTCTTCGCTCGCGCTTGCGGAAGAATTAGAAGTCACAATCAAGTTTCAACTCGAAACGCAACTATAATCAATTCACGAAATTTGCGGTCTCTGCCATGACGGAGTGGTGAAAAAGGGCTTGATCTCACTTGCAAATAAATACGGCAAATTAGAAGTGTTTGCATAATCTGACCCACCAGGCAGCCAGGAACCGACCTTTCAATGTGCCTGTGGGAACCGCCCGCCGCCTGGAATTGTCTAAGTTCGTTTTTGTCATTTGATCCAGAGCGTCATTCGAATTCATTCCCCGCATCAAGTCTCCACCGATCGTTGCAGGAACGCCACTAAAGACATGATAGATCGTCCAAGAGCCATCTGCTTCGATCCGTTTTCCATACTCACTATGCATTGAGTCTTGTCTGGGGGCACCGCCCTCATCGTCCCAGACTGCATGCGCCCGAACCATGAAATCAAAGGGATCCGGCAAACGGGTTCGCACCAGTTTCGGGCTTGCTGCGGGAGGTGCACCGTCAGGTACCGGCCAGCAACTGCCATATGGTGCGACACCAGGCACTGTGATGAGCGTTTCTTCGTCCTGAGAGGCTTTTTGATATCTCCGCAGAACGAATTTACGGGGAACAGGATGGGAGTCTCGCCTTTGTGAACGGGTGCGCCGGTTTCTGATTTCGTTCCGCATTTAATCGTTCTCTCAAATGGCGCCACCCTCAGGAGGGATCGTATCCGTTCACAAACAAGCACGCGGCAGCCGTGCACACGACTGGTGAAACTGGCACTGTCCGCTTTATAAATTCAAACACGTAGGATTTGGATGGTAGGCTGAAACCGGGTTTATGCCAGCGGCTAAAGTCTTTGGTTTGGGGCAGCCTCTGCAGATGCATATAACACTGTGATTGCGGTTTAACGGTGACTGATAGATGAGCTGGCGTGCGAATGTTCAGTATCTGTTTTCAGCAGCGAATTGCAGTTCCCGTTGGTCAGGATTTTGCGTATCGTTGGGTCTAGTGCAGCAGCTAGTATTCAGTTGCGATCGGTTCATCGAATGCGTGTGGTCGCCTGATTCAAGAATTCGACGTTGAGGTCTGGCGGATGGTCGCCCGAGTTTGATGCGCTGGAGTGCATCCCTTCAAGGAACTTGAAGAGATCGCTGTCTGTCGACAAGACAAGGGTCGTTCCAGTGGAGATCATGTCCTTGTAGGCCTGCATGGTGCGCGTGAACTCGTAGAATTCCACGGCTTGCGCGGTGGTGTTGTAAGCCCGGGCGTAAATTTCGGCAGCGGCGGCATCGGCCACTCCGCGGATTTCCTCCACCTCACGATAGGCCTCGGACTGAATCTTGTTCAGATCTCGCACACGATTGCCACGAATACGTGCGGCCTCGCCATTGCCTTCGGACAGGAAGCGTTCGGCGATTTGCCGCCGCTCCGAGACCATCCGGTCGTAGATCTTAGGGCGGACGCTTTCGTTGTAGTTGATGCGCTTGAACCGGATGTCGAGCAGTGCAATGCCGAAAACGCGGACCTTCTCGGCGGCAGCTTGGAAAATTTCCTGCTCCACAAGTGCCCGGCCCTTTTGAATGGGGACTAGGGATCCGATGTCCTGTGCCAGTTCCTCATCTGTGAGGAGAGAATCCCTTAAGGGGGTGCGCCCTCTTGTCGTCCGGATGATCTCGATCAGCTCGTGCTTGGCAACCGCGTTACGTGTTTCGCTGCCAAGGATGTCGTCGAGCCGCGATTGAGCGCTTCGCTCGTCACGCAGACGAAGAAAGTACTGCAAGGGATCCGTGATCTTCCAACGGGCAAACAGGTCGACGGAAATATACAGCTTGTCTTTTGTCGGCATATCCGAGGGATTGCCGTCCCACTCCAGAACCCGACGGTCGATCCTGTTGACCTCCTGGATGAATGGCAGTTTCAATTTGAGACCCGATGTCGTGACCGGCGCGCCAACGGGCTTGCCGAACTGGGTGATGATCGCCTGTTCGACTTCGCTGATCGTGTAGACGGCGGTGGAAGCGGACACAACCGCAACTGCGGCAATCCCCGAAAGAATGCCCCATACGACTTTCATGGCTTGATTTCCCTTTGGCGATCGAGATTGAGTAGCGGCAGGATGCTGCCGGTTGATCCGTCAACGATGATTTTCGACCCTATACCGGGCATCACATCCTGAAGGGTTTCGATGTAGATCCGCCGCCGGGTCACATCCGGTGCTTTCAGATATTCCGTCAGGAGCGCGGTGAAGCGGGCGGCGTCACCTTCGGCCTCGTTGATCCGTTTCAGCCGATAGCCGTCGGCTTCGCGGATACGCTGGTCCTTTTCGCCTTCGGCTAGCGGGATGATCTTGTTGTATTCCCGGCGGGCTTCGTTGATCAGGCGCTCCTTTTCCTGTTGGGCCTGATTGACCTCGTTGAACGAGGCCTGAACGGGTTCAGGTGGGTTGATATTCTTGAGCTGCACCTGATCGATGCTGATACCCATGGCGTATTTTGTGGCCAGGGCTTGCATCTTTAGCAGCGCTTCACTTTCGATTTCCTGCCGGCCAATCGTGATGACCTCGTCGACAGTGCGGTCACCGACGACCTCACGCATTACGGATTCCGAGACGTAGCGAAGCGTGGCGGCCGGTTCGCGCACCTCGAACAGAAATTTGACCGGATCGGAGATACGGTACTGAACGACCCATTCGACAAGGGCGGCGTTCAGATCACCGGTCACCATTTCGGTTTCACGGCGTCCGTCGGTCGGGCTCTGGTAGGGATCGTTGCCACCTGGTGTGGTGAAACCGAATTCCTGTTTCAGTTGGCGCTTTACCGGTACGATCGTGGCGGTGTCGATGCCCATCGGTAACTTGAAATGCAGTCCAGGTGGCACTTCAGCAACAAACTTGCCGAAACGCTGAATCACCGCGACGGAATCACTGGGCACAGTGTAGTAGGAAGACCAGATCCCTAATGCGGTGACGGCAATCGCGCCAGCGATGAGCAGTCCGCGCAACGATGGTGGGCCTTGCGGTAACATTCCGCCAAATTGCCGCCGCCCCTGTCGCAGAAAGGCATCTATGTCCGCTGACCGGTCTTCTGGACCTGTTCCCCACGGCCCTGAGTTGGGAGGACCAGTGTTATCAGAGTTCATAGCTATTCCTCTCCGGAAGAGCCATGAGCTTGGGCGGAGGCCTTCCCAGCTTGAGTTTGAGGGATATTCCGCATCTGGTTATCAGGCCAGATTGCAAAATGGTCCGGTTGTGAATACAGGCCGTCCGCAGAGATACCTCACGAGGGGCTGCTTTCAACTGGTCTTGTGCGTACCAACCGGCATGCCTTGGTTTTCCGCCGTATGGATAGAGAATGTACTCTCCCATCGATTTCGCATCTTTCGGCGGAAGAAGCCCTGATGTCTCAAGTCTTGTTTCACGTAGTACGCAACAGTGTCCGCTAATTCTGACTCGAGATAAGGAAGTGTCTCATCAGGCATGATTACTACCCCGGTTGCAGGCATTTGAACGAGTTTTCGTCAAGATAAGTCAGGCTCAAGTGCCGCAAGGCAGGCTTGGGCCAAATCCCGATCCGCGGTGTCGGATCCAGGTATCGTCGCCCATCCAGTTCCCATCAGGGCGTTTCTGCGCTGGTATGCTGAAGTTTCGCGAATTTCGCCAGCTTTGCCGCGCGCTCCGTGTCGGTGCGGGACAAGTCGACGCAAACCGGGACAAGCGCCGCAATCACTTTGTCATGTGAAAGCGCATTCGCCATCTTCGCCGCACTTCCGCCAGTCACCCAGCCGCCCCACGAAAACCCGAGCGTGCTAGCGGCAGCCGCGCCGATCACAACGCCGAGCGCGACAGGTTTTAGCCATTCGGGTGTATTCATTACAAGTTCTCCGGCGGACAAAGCGCCGCCTCGTTGTTTAGTCCGTCATCGTTGGCGGCCCGGTCTCGGTTAAGCACCGCTTCCAGGTCCTTTCCGGAGATTTCCCGCATCACAGTCTTGCCCTTGTCGGCAACGATCAGATACGTTGCCGTCTTTCGGTATCCGAGGAAATTCATATCCCGAAGAAGTTCTTCTTCGACAAGAATTTCATAATCTCCGGCAGGCAGTACTTCCGATTGCCCCTTCAAAGTGAACGGATGGAAGAACTTCACTGTCGACCTGGTGGAGCGGGTGTTCATGGTTATGTCCGCCGCGTCTGTTGATTGGCTTTCAAGCAAGTCTCCGAAGTTATCTTGGGCGAATAATTTTCTCTGAAGCTAGAATGTTTAAGCAACTATAGATAAACCCTAACGATCGTGTACTGATCGAAGTTAGTCTCAATCAGAAATCTTGGTCCAAACTTCGAATTTTCTTAAAATATTTTCGCCAAAGGTCTGTGTCAGGGGAACATCGGCTGCATCCCGCCCGCGACCAATCAGAAATCGTGCGATGCGGCGTTGATTGTTGCGCGGATCGAAGACCCACCATCGATTGGCCAGGAAGACTTCCATCCAGGCTGCGAAGTCACCTGGAGGATGCGGTTCCGGCTCGCCGATATCACTCAGATATCCCGTGCAATAGCGGGCCGGGATGTTCATGCAGCGGCAGAAACTGATCGCAAGGTGGGCGAAGTCACGGCAGACACCTCGTCCTTCAGCTAGTGTCTGGGTCGCTGTGCGGGTCGCTCTCGCATGCTCATAGCTGAAGACCACATGTTGGTGCACGTAGTCACAAATGGCCTGTACCCTGGCCCAGCCAGTCTTTGAATTTCCAAACAGCCGCCAAGCTTCTTCCGACAAGAGATCCGTGTCGCAATACCGGCTTCCTAAAAGAAACACAAACGTATCGGACGGGAGGTCTTCCACGGCATGCTGATAGGCATCAGAAAAAACCGGATCCTTATTGCCGCTGTCCAGGAAGATGCCATGCGTCGCCAATGTGAAGGTGCCCGGAGATGTCGTCAGCCTGGAACACCAATTCCCGAAGGAATCCCGATAGCTCTCGATCGGTACGCACGGAGACGTCGTCAAATAATCCAGTCGCTCGAGGTCACGATATCGTGCGCTATCGACATTAAGCATTGCAATTAGCGGAGTGGATTTCGGAAACTCGAACTCAAGACGGCATCCCAGACTGATCCGGAGATCTGCTTTTCTTTTCCGATCTAAATGCCCCAAACGGACAAGCGATGGACGGCCCTGTTTCATTTGAGTGAATACCTGGCCAGCGCCGCGGCTGTCTTGGCGTGTTCAAATTGATGATAGTTGCCTAAGAAGGCGCCATCTACCGTTACCTCCCATATTCCATTTTTTTCTCTGACCTGGACGCGGTCCGGTTTCCCCTCCGGCGGAAGCATGTCCATGGTAGCAAGCACCCGTTTTATCACCGGTCGCTTGGCAACCGTTTTAGATTTTGAAACGTTCGATGTTGTATCTGCGCATGATTCCTCAAGGTTCATTACCGCCCGTATGAATTCTTCAGCATAGTCGTCAACGTCTCTGTAGTCCTGTTCCCGGCGTGCCATCAACATGGTGTCGACAAAGCGTGTCTTGAGATGCTCGACAAACCGCGGCTCCGAATGGGACATGTATGCGATGAGAGATTGCAGAATTCTCTCATGCGCTAGAACCCTCCTCTCCAGATCTGTGGAATCTGGCTTGGGGCAATCTCTCTTTGATTGTGTTTCCATAGCCAAATTACTCCCTCGCAAAATGCGCATGGATCGTTCAAAGCCCGGGATCACACGCTTTGGCATGCAGACGGATACCGGTAGCCGGCATTTTCAAAGCCGGGTTCACTAGAAAGACTGTCCCGAGATGTTTTCTCTTGAAGAGCCGGCCATCGCAGGTCCCCTTGTGCAAGGGAAACGCCGCTTCGCTATTTTCTGTCTTTGTCGAAGCTTTGAAACGACTACCCAGGAATTGATCGAGACTCCGACCGTGTTGCTGATCTTACATGCTGCCCTGGGTGCGCATCCTGATCGAGGTTAGTCCTCGGTGTTATTTCGTTCCGTTGCAGTCAAGATCATGACCTACGAACATACTGTCTCGCGAACAGCTTCTATCTTGCGACCCTCAAGCATAAGTAGAATGTGGACAAGCGCGCCAGCGCTTGTAACTTCTTGTTCTTTCCGGTCGCATTTCGAAGAAACGAAGTTGTCTGAAAATCGCGTAGGCGCGAGCGAGGGGCCTATGTCAGCAATGGCCCGGTCTGGTCGAGATATTCGGGATCGAACTCTGCAATTTTGACCAGGCGGTCACGATCGTCGAATATCACCTTGCCGTTTCGAAACGTGACTAACCCGTTTTCACGCAGTTGCCGCAAAACGCGGTTGACGTGCACGGCGCTCAATCCAAGTGCATCGGCGAGGTGATACTGTGTCAGCGGACAGTCATAGCCGGTTTGGCTACCCATGCCGACCAGCGCCAGCCTGGAACCAAGTTCGAGCAGAAAATGGGCCATACGGACGTCGGCATCGCGGCGGCCCAGGTTTACGAGATGTTCGACGACCATCGCCTCGTCCCGGGACGCTGCCCACAGAATGGCAGTCGCCAGGCGGGTAGTTTGTGCGAAGGCTGCAAGCAGATCATCGGACGGAACTTCAGCTGCTTGAATATCGGTGACAGGTTCGAAGCTGTGGTCCGAGGTGCGCAATAAAACACTTCGCAATCCCAGGAAATCCCCCGGGATTTGGAAATCGATGATCTGCCGTGAACCGTCCGGCTGGAGCTTGTAGGAGCAAACCCAACCTTCGGAAAGAATATAGGCGGCCTGTTCCGACTGTCCCTGTTGAACGAGATCACGCCCTGCAACGAATGAGCGGCGGCGCCGGTGCAGATGATGCAATACTTCAAGTTCGTTCGTGGACAAGGCCACGAAGCTTGAAAGCTTGCGGGCAAGCGGACTTTTCTCGATAGGTTTCAAAGGCGTTTCTCCCAGGCAACAATCCATTATCCGAAATGTCTGGGCCAACACTGCTTTCGATCAGTCCAGCATACTGATTTTCTGTCAGTATGGTGAAGTTTATCGGACTGGCACCCGACTTTGGGCTCTAATTCTTGAAAGGGGTAGCCAAGATGCCTGATCAGAACGAATATTCCGGACTGGCGGCGCTCTCGATCTGCGAAGCGCTTTTGCTCGCATTGAACGACCATAAAATTCTTCCCGAGCACGAGATCGTGGGGGTATTGCGCGACGCCGCCACAACACACGAAAATGCAATCGGTCCCCAAACCGACATGGAAATGCACCGGGGGGTCGCGGACCTGATCAAACGGATCATTGCGGGAGGAAACTCGGTTCGGCGGCCACAGTCCGATTGATCCTTGTGGAAAGCAATTTTGGTTCTATTCCCTCAATCAGGGTTCAATCCACTCCGCAGTAAATCGGTGCCACATTTGCCATGACTGTCCAGAACAACACAAATCTGCCACACGAAATTGCCGACAGGTTCACTAAACCCGTCGCGAGGTTTCTCAAGATCGAATCCGCGGCTGGCGGACTGTTGCTCGTGGCTGTGTTGGTGGCTCTTTTGCTGGCCAATTCAAACTGGGCATCGACCTTCCTTGCATTCTGGGAGACACCGGTTGGTCTGAATTTCGGGCCGTTGGACTTCACCCGCTCGTTGCGGCACTGGATCAACGACGGGTTGATGACATTCTTTTTCTTCGTGATATCTCTCGAACTCAAGCGGGAACTTGTCCTGGGCGAATTGAGGAAACCGAGACAAGCGGCTCTGCCCCTAGCAGCAGCTCTCGGCGGGATGGTCGTTCCAGTCGCAATCTATTTGGTTTTAATCGCAGGACAGTCCGGGACGCATGGTTGGGGAACAGTCATGGCGACAGACACGGCGTTGGCGATCGGGTGTCTTGCGCTCTTCGGACAGCGAATTCCCACCGTACTTCGGTTGTTCTTGTTGTCGCTGGCGATTTTCGACGATGTGGGCGCAATATTGGTGGTGGCTGTCTTTTACGGTGAGCCGTTGAACTGGGCCGCCACCGGGCTTGCAATTCTCGGCCTTGGATTGGTCGCGGGATTTGCACGACTCGGAGTAAGGAGCATTCCAGTATATTTTTTGATTGGCGGCGCCATCTGGTTGTGCATCGACGCATCGGGTATCCATGCGACGATTGCCGGGGTTGTTCTCGGTTTGATGACACCGACACAAGTCTGGGTGAGCGATACACGTCTGCGTGCAATCCTCGGACGGGTGCTTGCTTATCCGGGAGGAGAGCACTGGAGCGGTGACACCCCGGACCGCCGTGATCTTCGCGAGGCCGGGCGGGCGGTTTCAGAGTCTCTTTCCCCGGTCGAGCGGCTCGAATTGACGCTGCATCCTTGGGTGGGGTTTGTCGTGATGCCGCTTTTCGCTTTCGCGAATGCGGGCGTAACGATCGAATTGAGCGACGTCAGTCAGAAGGTTTCCATCGCCATTGTCGCCGGACTTGTGTTTGGCAAGCCACTCGGTGTTCTCGCGTTCAGCTGGGGAGCCGTCCGTCTGGGCCTGGCAACCAGGCCCCCTCATTTGTCATGGCCATTCTTGACAGCCGGAGCCTTTCTTGCGGGCATCGGCTTCACTATGTCGCTGTTTATCGCGAACCTGGCTTTTGATCCTGATCTACTAGGAGCCGCAAAGCTTGGAATTCTTATGGGATCCGCAGTCTCAGCAGTAATTGGTTTGCTTGCGCTCTTGTGGCTGGTGACGCGCCCTGACCTCCGCCGAAGCGGAACAACCGGGGAAGTCTGAATAGTCGGCACGGTCGCGCATACGGTTGACTATGCAGCTCAGGGAATTCGGTTCTTTCTCAAGAAAGCCAACGGTGCGGTATCTGACGGAATAGCGTCGCGTGATAACCACTTGCAGCAGAACTGCTGTCTACGCTGACTGAAGCTACAGTGACAGCACTCTGCATTGCGACGTTGATGGAAACCACATGCCGTCATCCTGACCGTTCAATGAATGACTGGTATCCACGCAGCCGCTGGCGAGTGGCAGACAACAGGATTGGGTTCGGTTCAGTGAAGTCGCGCATCGGAAGCGATTCAACAATAGCTGTGCGGGCTCCCTGCGCGTCTTTGAGCCCACTGGCCTGATCTGTATCAGTGCCGTTTGAATACCTGAGAGCGTAAGGTCGGTGAAAGACGCACATTCACTGGTTGAAGAGCAGTGCGCAGGGTTCGGTGGACGCGTCCCGGCAAGGGTTCTGCAATTGCGCCCGGTCCTGTGAAAGAAAGGAACCAACGAGTCCCAAAATGCGAAAATTCAGAAACAAAGCCCGCTCCACCGGCTCCCTCGAGGCCGACCACCGGATCGCCAATCACCTGGCCTTGCTGTCCAGTTACGTACGCCTCAAGGGGATCGGTCTCACGAGACAGGAAGGCCCATTGGATGCCATGGAAGTTGCGTTGTTGTTGAACGCGATCCGTGCACATATCCAGGCCGTGTCGGACCTGCACCGGATACTTGCCGGCAGCGGTTCCGAAGACGAAGTTCAGTTGGGGGATCTTCTGGGCCTGATTTGCACAACCCTCAGGTCGGGCATTGCGGACGACGTCAATTTTACCGAAACCTACGCGCCTGACTGTGCCTTGAACTTCGACCATGTGCTCCCCGTTGCGCAGATCTTTACCGAGATTGTCACAAACGCTCTCAAGTATGGTCATCGCGCCGGTGCTGTCAGGCGGATCGGGATTGCCTGTCGAAAAGATTTCAGCGGATCGATCCTGATTACGGTTAGCGACAACGGACCAGGTCTTGGGAGTGCCGGCACCGGCAAGACCGACGGAGGATTGGGAACACGACTGGTAAAGGCGCTGTCTGCTCAAATCGGTAGCTCGATCGATTATTCATCAAATGAGAGCGGCGTGACCGCGAGACTGACGTTGGCAAGTGCCAGCGCCGTGTTCGACCGGACGCTGAACCCGGACAAGCCACGTACAAGCATCAACCGGAACAGCTAGGACCGGAGCGGATTTGGCTTGGCATGGGTTGAGCCGGTCCTCGTCGCGATATGTCCCGTGCTCTGTTCGACGTTTCCCGATACCACGGCGTCCAATGAATTCCCGGCCGGCATTCCAACTTCAATCATCGAGCACTGTGTGATGCACTTCGACTGACATTTCTGCCAGAGCGTTCCCGGGTCCCACAAAACTGCCAGCAACCGGGACGACCTGATGAATACCGCGAGCGACGGCAACGGAGATAAGATTTTTGGATCCGACGCTTTGGTTCGTGGGATCGAAAGCAACCCATCCCGCACCTTGTACAAAGACTTCCGCCCAAGCATGGGTGGAGCCTGTACTTTCGTGACCCAAGAGACGCTTATCGGGATCGAAGAGATAACCGGAGACGATACGGGCTCCGAAACCAAGGCTTCGAACGGCCTCCGCGAACAGGACCGCGATGTCACGACACGATCCGGATCCACGCGAAAGCGTGTCCCGCGGCATCTGCGTACCCTCCATTTCACGGCTTAGATAGGCAACGCTGGACGAGACACCGATCGCGATGTCCCTCAGCAAGGACAACGTATCGGTTGGACGCCCAAGGACGAAACCATCGGCCCATCTGGATAGTCGTCCGTCAAGGTCGGGATATTGCGGCGTTGCAAGCGCTCCTAGGTCGGTCACGTCGTCATCGGAATAGAAAAACGGGTAATTGATGGCCTCGGCAGCAATGGTGAATACCGGCCAGGCCGACGCGGTGAGTTCAACAGTTGCGCGACTTTCGACGAGCAATTGATCCGTCGGCGCGCTGAACCCGGCAGTCGCGACAGCATTGCCCGCGACATCATGGGCCCAGGTGATTTCTGCCTCTGGCGACACCATCAATTCATGCGAAATGAGTCGCAGGTCGCGCGCTTCACGCGGCCGCAACATCATCCGGTGAGGTCCAAGTAAGACCGGTTGCAGATAACGGTATACCGTTGCGTGATATGTGCTCAGCGTTGTCATCAGGGGCTCTCTGATATTTTTGAAGCAAGAAGGGCGCACGCTCACAGTGCTCAGCCGGCAAACTGATGTCGACACGACGTGAGCCAGAGAGGAGGGGGCGTTCTCTTTCCGCAGCCGCCTTATAACCCGGCTCTGTCACACGGCAGGCGTCTTTGGCTCGACATGACTGAGGCCAAGCACCAGATCGTGCGGTACACCATCGAGCGGCATGAAGGCCTCCGGCCCGGCGGTGGCGATCGCCTGCCCGTCAAGCCGCGCCATAGCATCTTCAGTATGGGCCACACAAATTCGCACAATGTATCCGCTACTTTCAGACGTGCCGAAAAGCCTGACCAGTCCTCTGGGATATTGGGTGCCACGCGCAGGCGATTGCCCTCACGGGTAATGCCGAGGATCCACTCAATCGCCGCCCGGTGCATCCAGGCGGTTGTCTGTATTGCAATAAAGGCCAAAACCAGACCGAAGCCCCATGGGCGTACCCCGAAACGCGCCATCTGCGAGCTTTGGCAGCGTTCGTTAGTAACTGGCCGGCAGATCGGTTCCGCTTTCGCCAATTTGCGCCACGACCTGATGATAGCTAACGAGAAACCACCGAGCAGCAGGTACGATCGTGTGACCGGCTGGAAATCAAGATTGCAGGCCTCGCGCGTGACCGGGAAGGCAATTGCATTTTCTTCCGGTCGGCGCTGCAATGGCAACACACGCGGTGGCTTACGGGTGACGTATTGTTGTGCTGCCAGACTGGTCGCATGCTGCTCCAGACGTTAGACCCCAAACAACAACTCCGCACGTACAGGATTGATATCGTTCCAAGGTACTTTGTTTGCCCGTCGAAGTGGCAACCAACCGCGACACCCGACGATCATCAGGAACCTCCGATGCCAAATTCGGCCGAATATCAAGCGGCGGTATGCAGGTGCTGAATGTGAGGCGACGCCACAGGATATCTGCGGGCACCATCAGAGCCGGTTCACAACCTATCGCCAATTCACGCGGGCAGTATTGGGAGCAGTGTTTAATTTCCGCTTGGATCGGCAACCGCCCTGCCACAAGTCCGGTTCAGGCTTTTTTGGCCTTCGGCGATGTCTCGATGCTCAAACTCTTGCTGAACGAAGGTAAGGGGACAGGCTTGGTCTTTTTCTGCTTTGGTTTTCTGTCTTCTCTACCGCGGCGGCTTTTGCCCTTTGCCATTTCTTTCTCCTGTTCTCGCGTCGGAAGACGATTTTCCGGCGTGTATCCGCGCTTCGGATAGTGTTCCGATCAGTTGCTTTGGTCTTTGACAGCTCAGCCTCGATGCTGCGGCAAGTTTTTCAATTCGACCTTGGTCATCTTGGTGTAAGCAAGGATCTTTCCGTTTTCATCGCGCATGAAGGCGATGCGTGACACATCAAGGGTAACTTGCTTGACCCCGATTCCGAAAAAACCGCCAACTTCAATGACTGCCTTTGCGTACTGTCCATTGCCGAGCACTTCGGAGACATTGCCGATCACCTTATTATCGGGTCCGTAGATATCGGCCCCCTTGACGTTAGCGGCAATGATCTCGCCGGCCTGAAGGGGCTTATGTGATGAATGGTCCATGGGACCTCCTGGGTATGGCTGGAGTGCGCGACAGGCGGCAGGCCCGATCAGAATTGCCAGACAGGCAAAAGTGACTTGTCAGCAGCTGTTTGGTGCCGGGTTTAACGGCGTCGCCCATCATTCAAGCTGTGTGACAACATAGTAGCAGTGGTGGCGATGCATGCTGATGTGGGTTAGCGTATCGTCACATTTTCGGCTAATCGGCAGCCAGATATTCGGTTGCGGGTCTCTGAACCGTATCGGCGGTGGTGATGCAAACTTTTGACCGCGCGTTTAAGTAGAGATCGACGAAAACCACCCCGGTTTACGGCTGGCCAACTGCAGCGGCTCGATTGTTGCCCTGAATACTTCCGGCAGGATATTCTAGCACGGTCGGGCGTCCTGAGTAGTTAACCAATGCATCGCTGAGTTCGGCCAATGTCGACAGCTCACAAGGCGCATGACCTAACGGCGACTTTAAGAATATCGCGAAATTGATCTAAGGGTCGTTTTTGGGGCGCACCCACGTCGATCCAAAGTTTGCGGATTTTGTCGGCTTCCAGGCCGCGACATTTCAGTCCGAACGACTGGAATGGGACGCCAAGCAGCCATTGAACCAACAGGTGTTGAACGGTAGTTCCGGGCCGACAGGAGACTGTCGGTTAAGAGGCCAAAATAGTGGGATAGCTGCGGTTCGCACGGTATCTGATTAACTGCGGCTTCCAGATTCATAGCGCCTGTCCTCGAAAGATTGGGATGGAGGCGCATTTCTGGGTGGCGGCAGTGCTGCCTTTGTCCTGCTCAGCGAATGGGTGCCATAGTCCTCCCGCCGCAGACTGATCGAGCCATGCTAACAGGCTTGCTCTGACGTCAGCAGATATCTCGAACTGGGGCGGCCCGTCTTCTTTCGAACCACCACTGTGCTTATACGGATCGCAGCTCCACCGACCGCCGTTCCGATCTTCAACGTTACTAGATCGAAACCTCGCAGTTTGCTGTCGATTGTAAGATCGAACAGCACCCGGTTGCGCGTCCGTCCTTCCCGATCGAGGAAAAAGCGGATCGCCCAGATCTGGCGTTGCCTGAGAGGCTTCTTAACTCCAACGATTCGACCAGCATTCCATACTCCTTAGGCCAATATTGGCCGTCCGGAAGATATGCGAGCATGGTGAGCCAATGGGATCGTCTGCAGGCTCTAGGGTTTTATTTTCAAAACCAGCGATGGTTTGAGCTTGAAATGTCTTAGCCACTTCAGAAAGAGCCCAGACATTTATTTATTACCGTCAGGCGAAATGTACCCGTCTTTGGGTGGCGCCAATATGGTTGATCGGATTCTCGATATTCGTATACCCAACAAAAATTTGCACTGCTCGAATGCTGCGTCTGCAATGAAAATGACCGACGATTTATCCGATGCAACGACCACTTGCCATATTCTTCTTGTGTCGACCTTATTGAGGAACCACGCCCACCAGCCAGTCTTGAAAACTGTCCTGTACGCATCGGCGTGGAGCAACATGGTCCTTGATCGAGCCTCCAGAAGGTTCCATCCAGGGGAGACGTCTATCGAGTGCGTCCGCTACAGATTCCGTTTTGACAGGAACGCCCACCTGTTTTGGTCGTCAATGTTGAAACGCTGATTACCGAAGAAGTCAGGTGTCGATCTGCCATGCGGTCAATCCCGGCTGACTTCCCAATCCACGTTGCAGGGGATGAGGCCTGGTTTCAAGGGATTGCAGCAAAGCGGCCTCGTCCTCATTGTCGGCCAGCTCCAGGCTCCAGACACGAAAGCCGGTAAGCTCATAGGCACCGAAAGACGTTATCATTGCGACGTCTGCCGCATCGTGCCCCCTGACCATCAGAACTCGTCCGGCTCTTGGCACATTGTAGCGAGCATCGAATGTGTACCATTTGCCGTCCAGATAAACTTCGAACCACGCGCAGAAATCATCGAAGCCCGTGTCGGCGACGCCTATGTCCCCCAGATAACCACTGACATAGCGAGCCGGAATTCCCATTGCCCGGCACAGGCTTATCGCCAGTTGGGCAAAATCCCGGCAAACGCCGGTTTTTTCCTTCAATACGTTCGCGGCTGTTTTATCCGGCCGGCCATATTCGTAGCCAAAGGAAACATGGCTGTGAACGAAATCACAGATCGCCTGAACCCTCGACCATCCCTCCTTCGTCTGCCCGAATTTCTTCCAGGCAAAATCCCCCATCAGGTCTGAGTCGCAGTAACGGCTTGCGAAAAGGTAGGTCAATGTTTCGTTGGGCAGGTCCTGCAGGGCGATTTGCGATGCGGCAAGTTGAACTTCATCCGGCTGACCGTCCACTTCGACGATGCAGTCGGACCAGAATGTGGAGATACCTGCAGGCGCGGTCAGGCGGGTAATGCGATTGCCATAGCCGTCGGTGTATTCCCGGATATCGGGAATGTCGATGTTCCGTACGCGATCGGAGCCGATCATTCTGCTGGCAAAATCGCTATGAACACTCAAGGCCAAAAGCATTGGTACAGGCGCCGGGCACGTGACGGTAATCTCAAACCCTATTCGGATGAGCATGTCGTTCTTCCTTGTGCGCGAGTGAAATAAGGTCCAGGCTGCAGCGCTTTCCGAGCCAGGAACAACCAACAACGGCATGCGGTGGCGACAAGGTTTAGATGACAACCGCTATTCGCATCCTTCACACTACACGATATCGCTATAGCCGGCCGGTAAAGTTTGGTGTTCACAGGCTTTTGCTGCGCCCCAGAGACGGCCATGATTTGCGACTGCTCTCGTCTGCAATTGCAATTTCTCCCGCACCCAAGCTGAGTTGGCACTTCGACACGTTTGGCAATTCGGTCGCTACCGCGGAGTTTTCCGAGGCCTCTAGCAGACTTGAATTCCGCAGTGAATTGCTGATCCGGCGGTTTTCCCACGATGATTTCGTTGCCTCTCCGGGGCGAAGTAGAAGCGCCTATCCATTCACGTACCCAACGGAAGATCTTATAGACCTCGCGCCGTTCATATCGCTTGAGAACCCGGAAGAGTGTCCGGTACTAGATGCGTGGCTGGCGGCTGAAATCGGTTCCGGTCCGGATGAGGTCCTCGACTTTTTGCGTTTGTTGTCAGAAACGGTCAACCACAATGTGACTTATGTTCGACGGGAACGTAGCGGCACGCAGAGTGCAGGAACAACTCTGAAGAAAGGAACCGGCAGTTGCCGCGATTTTGCTTTCCTATTTATGGAAGCGGCGCGCCGTTCTGGCTTCGCAGCCCGCTTTGTCACGGGTTATCTAAACGATGTCCTGGATGACGGACACGTGCACTCTGGCGGCGGGGCAACCCATGCATGGGCGGAGGTATATCTGCCTAGCGAAGGCTGGGTCGAGTTCGATCCCACCAATCGCATCATCGGTAGCCCAAACCTCATCCGGGTTGCCGTTACCCGGACACCTCGACAGGCAATCCCTATCAGCGGAACATACGACCCGCGTCCCGGAGCGGTCTTTTATGGAATGGATGTTGAGGTCAAGACGAGTATCGAGCCCTATGATCCAAGGAATTCCGACTAGTACACAGCTGATCAAGAAAAGCAGATCTTACGCTTAGTGAGACAGCCTGTTCCTCTCCTCGGCATCGACTAATCTACATCACAAGACCTGCAAATACATAGGAAGCACAAGCTGAAAGTTGCCGACGAATAGTCTTCTGACCGCAAAGCCAGCACCCAGGGCAATCATGGTTCATTAAAAATAACCCTCCACCGACACGTAAATGATCATCGCAAAGCTCAAAAATGCCAAACACGTCGTGGCGACGTCGGGTCCCAAGCGTTTTTGGAAAGTAGATCTGTTGAACGTCATTCTGCCCTCGATGTTGGGGCGAAGTATGATGGCTTCGGTCGGCAATGCCCTAAAAATTGCTGCCGCTGCTGTATTATATAGGAATATTTTTTGTATTTGCTAATTTTATTTTGAATGAAATTGAATTACATTATGGTTTTTCAATATTAAGTATTGCATTTTTTAATAAAAATACTGGCATAACATAACGATGTTGATTTTTATTTCATATAAAACCTTCTAAATTTTGGTAATTCAAGCTCAATGCATAACAATGCAATTGCATTCTCTAAATTCAAAAAGTGCTACATAGAGGGTGACATTCGTTGACGATAAGCATGGAAGGTCCCACAAAGTTTGCCCTCTGCTAGACGCTCCGAACCGAGTTTCCTCCGGCGATGATACGCCTTATCAAGCTCACAACCGCCTGGTGCGCTTTTCTTTCGGCTTCTGTACCCAGGGCATTCTCGTGAGCGGCTGCGGCATCATGCAGGACGCCTACAATCTCGTGTTCGGGGAGAAGTTTATGATCGCTCAAGGCAAGCAGAAGTGCTTCGCAGATCGAAAGAGCGGCCATTCCCGAATAGTCTGCGTGGTCAGACATTGCAGTTTTCCTTTGTCGGAATTGAATTCCAAAATAGGCTTGAGGCCTCATGAAATTACCATTGTCGCAGGAAGTGCCCTAAGCTGGACTGATCGAAAGCAGTCTCAGCACAGACCATTGCAAGAAATCACTACCGGTCCGGTAGGTGCCACTTGAACGACATCCAAGATAGTCCCTTTACCCGCAAGTTGGCCGGATACGTCACGTTGTCACCGGTTGAGCTCGAGGTTTTGGAACAATTGCATAAACGTCGCCGGTCTTTTGCAGCGGGGCGAGACCTCGTGCAGCAAGGTCAATCGGAGCAGGCAGCCTACATTCTTTCAGAGGGTTGGGTCTGCTCCTATAAGATTCAGCAGGATGGGACGCGCCAGATCATAGACTTCCAGATCCCAGGTGATTTTCTAGGCTTGCGCAGTGTGCTCTTGCGCACTTCCGACCATAGCTTTGAACCGGTAACCAACATCCAGGCTGTCGAGGTTCTGGCAGGCGATTTGTTTCAAGCATTCTCGCAAACGCCTCGCCTGGCAAACGCCATCCTGTGGGCTGCGTCGCGAGATGAGGCAATGGTGGTTGAGCATCTGGTGAATATCGGTCGTCGCGACGCAGGTGCACGCCTTGCGCATTTTCTGCTTGAACTCGGCGCCAGATTGGCTCTGGTCGGCATGGGGAGCAGGGCAGGTTTCGACTGTCCTTTGACGCAGTATCATCTTGCTGACGCACTGGGACTAAGCGCAATCCATGTCAATCGTGTCCTACGACAATTGCGCGAAGATAGATTGCTCACATTTAGAAACGGTCACGTGACGTTCGATAATCGGCTTCGTCTCGTCGAAATAGCAGAGTTCGACGAGGCATATCTCGACCACGAAGGTCCATTGTTAAAATAGCTACGAGATAAAACAAAACCGGCAGCTACTTGATCTCTTCCAATCTGTCGCGCGTTGCTTGTGATTTTGCTAAATCTCTCCTTTAGCCCAGCTTTCGGCTGACAATCGAGATCTGCCAAGCCGACGGGAACCTGACTGCAAACAGTTGGTTCACGCGCATAACAGACCGGCATGCAAAAATTGCCGAAAAAAGCAGCGCTAACAGCTAGCGGACACGAAGGCATAAAAGGTTTCAGGCTAACTTGGATCAGCGCGCGTCATCGAAGCGCCGTGTAAAGTTATCAGCAAGATCGGGTCTAAGGGTACATCCCCCCTGAAAAGACTACGATTTCGATTTTGCAACGCAGTTATCAAACAGATCGGCAGCAACCAAGATGAACATGCGATCGACAAGGTCGACGGTGACTTTCTGCCATCCTTTCACACTAAAGGGCCGTTCAGAAATTCTACCAGCCGGCGCCTACGAGGTGCTGGTCGAGGAGGAGGAACTGCAAGGAGTGAGCTTTCTGGCCTACAGAAAGACGGCAACTTATTTGATCGTCATGAGACGGGGCAAGACCGAGATGCGTGAAATCTCCGGCGAAGATTTGGCAGCCGTACTCAGTCTGGATCAACTTGCATTTCAAGACAATTAACGAAGCGAAGCGGACGTTTCTCCGCAGGAGGACCTGAAATGAATACTCCCGAATGGCTGAAACCTGTAACGCTTGGCGTATTGATCGGAGCCGTTGCAGTGAGCGCGGTAGGATTTTCCTGGGGTGGTTGGGTAACGGGTGGAAATGCAACAAAAATGGCGAACACGCAGTCACGAGACGAAGTGATTGCAGCGCTGGTACCGGTTTGCATCGACCTATCCCACACCGACACAGAACGTGTAGCAAAGCTGGAAAAGATCCGTGAAACCGCTGCGTACCAGCGCTGGAATGCACTCATGGAAACTGGGTGGGCGATAGTTCCTGGTTCGGACAGCTCAGACCGAGATTTGGCGAAAGCCTGCCTGGATGCACTCGAACTCGACAAGTCATGATCGGGAGAGCACATCATGTCAGAAAACAAACCTGGTTCGGCGTCCGCAGAGGATCTCCAACTTCACAATCATGCCGCAGTGGATACTGTTGCTTTCTATGTGAAGGAAGGCCCGACACTCAGGGACTTTTTTCGTCACAAACCGCGAAATAGCCGAAGGGAGACTTTTGCGATCCAGGCAGCGGAAAATGAAGGCATGCAGATCATGTTGGACGAACCGGAATAACAACGAAGCCCTGCGGCTTATCTTGGCTGAAATTGATCAAATAACTAGGGAGAAAGCGTTTCTCGGGGTCAGGCGGGCGATACGAACTTCTGATAATCCACCTTACAGAACGAGAGCATTTCGTCCCGGTCAGCTGGCGCGTATGCAATTCTCAGGAAAGAATTGCCATGGCACTGGAAAACAACGGCACTCCCGGTTCGGGCCTATGGGTGGGTTGAGATTTTCGTGCCAGGAGCAGGCTGGATTTCATTCAATCCCACCAACAGGGCTTTCGGGTCGCCTCGGAGAATCTATCCTGCTTGGCTTGGCCCCTCTCAATCGAAAGCCGATCGAAGGCCTCTATACAAATGCCATTTCTCTGGTTGCGGAAGTCATCGAGGCTAAGACAAAGCAATTCACGCTCTGTGGAGAGATCGTTCAGTCGGCATTCGGCACACCGCCGGCCGATGAACGTGACGGAAAAGCGTTGCGGACTATACTGGCCTTGGGTCGTCAGGACATCGACTCTTGTGGTTTGACTGCTGCGCCGGAAATTAAGGTTCTTGGGGCAAGCGGCGACCATCTGATACTGGACACCGGAAAGCATGGGGCGACCGTGGGTTCCGAGATAACCTTCAGGCTCAACTACAGTGCATTGCTGCGCGCCATGACGTCTCCATTCATCGTGAAGACCCACACCTTGCCCACAAAACACGGAGCATTTGCGACCTGGATAGTTCACACGCCACAGTCATCGGAGGAGCTGCACCAATGGCATTGACATTTCCCAATCATAGCCGAAGTTACGATCCAGGGAAGCAATCCATACGCTTCACAGGATACGATGGTGTATTCGAAATCTCGGTTTTCGTTGAGGTCGCTATTCTCCAGGCGATGACAAAAGAGCGGCTTTCCGAAGAGATACACTATCTGGCAGCATTCGATGGCCTGCGAGCTGCAATCGAGCGGCATACCAGCAAGACTTATTCGCGCAGACGCAGGGCCACGGTCGTGCTCACGAAAGCCGATATCAAGTAGGCGTCCCTTTGCCCGGGATCCGGCACAGGTCGTCAGACGCAACCGGAAATCTCGCACTACAACATTCCGCCAATTTCAGTGGGAAAGAGCCATACCCATCGAATGGTTCGAACAAACTCGGCTCACTCAACAGGAGAAGATTATATGGCCAAAGGGCAAAAACGCGGAAATCGCGAAATAAGGAAACCTAAGAAGGTGCAAACGAAAACAGAAACGCCACAACCAGCGACACCAGCCCTGACCAGGGGTGTTTCGGCAACTGTCGCAGGTAACAAGAAAAAGTGACTTTGGCGTGATCGAGGAAAGATGCTGGCCTGCAAAATACCGCTAAATTTTTCGTGCTTGAGCAAGCTGAAGCTCTTTGCTTACAGAGACGGGATGGCGAACAGAGTTAGAATTCCCGCGTCCGCTTCGCCTGCACACCGACGCATGTCAGTTCGGATGTGCGTCTTCTCAGGGGTAAAATGGGACCATGAACCGGAAAGACTCGGCCAGCTCCACTTTGCGCGTGGTAGTGATGTCTGGTTCGCCCTCGTCCATTTCCTCGAAAGCTGCGCCAATCGCCACACTAGTGTGGTCGCACGGGTACAGGTTGAAGAGCGTGCGCGGGCGCCAGCCTTTCATCGGATCGCGCGACTGGAGCGAGTTCAATCGCAGGCAGCCGATCCACTCCGCGTTGTTAGCAGACAGCTCTGAGGAGGGCAGCGGTCGCTCGTGAATTTTCGCGAGTACAACTGGACATTGCTTGATGCTGATATTGTTGAATCCGTGCAACACGGTGCCACTCAAGGGCAAAGTGTCCGCAAGCATAAATTCAATAAATCTCTTTCCCTCTTTATTTTCAAAAAAACATGATAAAATAACGCGACAATTATCATGTGGTTTTATTGCGCCGTATGGCTCACTTTTGCTTTTCGTAGTGAAACAGTCCATATTTTCAGCGTTAGAAGACCAAAACCAGTAGTTGACATTCTCATTTAAAACCCATAGAAATGCGGCATCGATATTTTCTTGCCGAGCTTTGGTTACAACGCGATTGGCACCGCGTTCTTAACGAACCCTCCCTTTAAAGCATCGTTATCACCACCTGCGAGCCCTTTGCTTGCCGGTTCCTCTCTCTATGCTATGAAAGGGTTCATCATGACCACTGGCACAGTAAAATGGTTCAATTCTACCAAAGGCTTCGGCTTTATCCAGCCTGACAACGGCGGCCCGGACGCATTCGTCCATATCACCGCTGTCGAGCGTGCTGGCATGCACGAAATCGTTGAAGGCCAGAAAATCGGCTACGACATGGAGCGCGACACCAAGTCGGGCAAGATGTCTGCCTGCAATCTGCAGGCCGCCTGATAGATCCGGAATCTGCTTTCCCTTGACCACGGATGTACTGGCACTGTCGAAAGCATGAGACCAAGCAAGGCCAGGCAAGTTGCCTGGCCTTTTTCGTAACTGCTCACTGGTGAGCGGCCTCTACGAGGAAAGCCATGTCCGAGAACTACAGCAAACTTCGCCAGCACGCCGAATCCGCTTTTGGTAAAGCCCAGTCGCAACTCTTCGAACGCCAACGTGCGATTGAAGACCTGAACTCGATCGTAATTGCCCGCAACGAAAAGACTCAGAGATTGCGGGAGGCCCGGCTCGCCAAGGAATTGCGAGACAGTCTGGCCTCAGGAACCAAGCCGGCTTCGAAACGGGCACGAAAGTCCTGAAGCCGCTATACGTATCCCGTCAAATGGAATTGAGATTTGAAAAGAATTACAAATAGCGAACACACCGACCGCCGCGGCGCTGCGAAGGACGCCAAGGCAGCCCTTGTTGAGGCCTTTCGTGCCGCCAAGGAGGCTGCCGAACCGACCCGCGAAGCCAAACAGGCGGAGCGGCGTATGATCGCCGAAGCTCGTGAACAGCGCCGAGCCGAGCGCGAGCAGGCGAAACTTGAAGAACAAAATCGCGTTGCCGCTGAAGCAGCAGCAAGAGATGCCGCCGTTGCTGCCGCAGCCAGAGCTGAAATCGATGCGCGCGAGCTGGCTGACAAAACCCGTATCGAGCGGGTCCTGCAGGACGACGCAGCTCGTAAAGCTGAACGTGACCGGCGCTACGCAAATCGAAAGGCACGTCAGGCCTGAAGTTGTCATGACGCATGGTCGTGCTGCTGCCTATTGAGAATGACCGCAACCTAGTCCTCAGCTAGTCCGGTCTCGACACAGGCCAGGGCGTCCGCCGTGTGCGCAAACGGAAGCACCTTGTCCACGACGGCCGGCTGACGCCTGCGTAAAGTTCAGTCGCCTGGGTGATTATCCGACCTATGTCAGACCATCTGGGCGGTCGCAGACCTCAGCCGAGAGAAAATATGGATCTGGATCCATTCAACAGTCGGCCGCTTCGACGTAGCGGGCGAACGCGTGCGATGGCTGAATTGGCGGCGCATTTCGCTCTTTTGTTCTCCACGCAACAAAAATCCGGTTTTCGAATCTGAGCGCGAGTCATTGTAAACCCGAATGGGGGCCGAAGCTGCCCTTGGACCAATTGGTGTTGAATGACCGCAACGGGCCGGTGCTACCACCGGCCCTTTCGTCAGATCTCTACGCCTTCAGAGATCGTTAGCGAGTCTTCGAGTTCTACGCCGAGGTATCGGACGGTGCTGTCCATCTTCGTGTGGCCGAGAAGAAGCTGAACCGCTCGCAGGTTGCCGGTCTTTTTATAGATTTGGGCGACCTTCGTCCGTCTCAGGGAATGCGTGCCATACGCGCTCGGTTCCAAGCCGATCGAGCGCACCCAGTCCTTCAAGAGACGAGCGTATTGCCGCGTCGATATATGCGGGCGGTCATGGAAACGGCCAGGCCAGAGGTACTCGTGACCGGTCATCACCGGATTGCTGATCCACTCCATGAGGGCCTTTCGGGTGCCATCGGTGATTTCGAACCGCACCGGCGATTTTGTCTTGCTCTGCAAAATCGAGGTTCGTTCCTTGACTGCGCCAGCCGAGAAGACGTCCGCGACTTTCAGTCGGACCAGATCGCAGCCGCGCAGTTTGCTATCGACTGCCATATTGAAAAGCGCCAGATCACGGACGGCGCCGGCCAGTTCGAGGCGAACGCGGATCGCCCAGACATGTTTTGGGAGCAGTGGCCTTTTCTGACCGATAATGCGACCGTGGTTCCATGCCTTCTTGGCGGGCACCACCATCGGCAGGTTGAAAGTAGACATAGCGGTTCCTCCGAACCACTCCTACCCACCGCAACACTCGCGACATTCGAGCAAGCTATGATATGTCCATTCCTGGTGAAGCGGACAACGGCTGCATGGAGCCCATTTTGCTAGTTAGATCAAGTGCGGCTAAAGTCCGGTTAAGGTAGCGAGTGGGTGGTGGGCATGACCCGTAGATTTCAGGGTAATCATCTGGAGAAACTCGGAGAGAAAAATACCCTTCCGGTTCCCGACGCTTTTCGACGAGTGATTGATAATAAACCTTTGGTGGTTCATCCGAGCTTTCGCAATTTGTCCGTGAGATTCTTACGCAAGGACGTAGTTAATCACGACCTCTTGGCGAAACTCATGGAAGAAACCGGGCTGAATAATTCGCGGCTTCAGCGTTTGCTATCTCGCCTGCCTGCGGAGGTTCTTCTCAACGAGAATTCGTTTACTTTTCCGCAGGCGTTTATGAAATTCTTGGCTGCATTTTTCAACATAGAGAACGAGGTGCATTTGACGGCACGTGGAGATTTTTTTGAAGCGACCGATAAGACCACGTCTCAATTGAGACACGAAGCCCTAAGCGAAATTTGCGCACAGAACTTACCCGACGATTTTGACCCCAGTGAGCTTGTCGGTAACTTCGGTGAAGTTAATAATGAGACTTTGGAAAGCCTATCAAATACTGATGTTTCTGACGCATACGAGACGCTGGATGCTTGTGTTGACCAGTACTCGATTGCAGCACTTGTAAATGACGAGAAGTCAGCAGAATTATGCAGGTCGGCTCAGAAAAAAATATTGGAAAGCGCTGCTTTAGATCCGACGTCTCTGTTCAAAATGTCTTCAAGAAACTTCGAGAAACTTGTCTATTCTGTCTTCTCAGAACTTGGCTGTGACTGCGAACTTACGGCGTCTTCATCAGATGGTGGCTTTGATGTATTTGTACGAGCGAAGGGAGTGTTAGGGACACAGGCTCAGATTTTCGAGTGCAAAAGGTTTGGTCCTGATAGACCAGTTGGAGTGGAAATTGTGAGAAGTTTGCTTGGAACCGTGACCAAGGATTTGTGCAATGGCGCTACCTTGGTGACTACATCTACCTTCACTTCTGGAGCAAATGCATTGCAATCATCTAATTCATATATTTTGAACTTGATGGACTATGGACAGTTGATGAAGTGTGTGTTTAAGGCTGTAGGCCCGTTGGATAAAGCAGTTCATAGCTGACCTTCGGCCAATGGCAACTTTGTCCGCTTAGTGGGCCTTGGCAGCGAGGCAGACAACGCAGCCGCAGCGAATGGCTGCTATGCGAAGCCGCAGTGCAACTTCTGCTTAACTGACGAACGGCAGCAGTGGGCCGAAATTGCCAACGAAGGCTGGATCAACGAATGTCAGTTAGACCCCGTACGCGCCACGTAAGCCGACAATCCGTTCCTGGCCCCGTTTCAACTTTTTAAGCATCGCGTTACAGTTGAAAGTTCAGTGCTGCAGATTGGCTCTATGGCTGCCAAAATACATCACCTGTTGCGTTCACGTCTGTTGCCTTCGTCAACATCTTGAATGAAACGGATAACTTTGGTCCGCACCCGACACGTCGAGAACGTATCTTCCGGTAAAGTTTCAAGCGTTTCAGCTTCATCATGATCGAATGTGACCGGAACCAAGGCGACAAGCGTAGCTGGCAAGCTGTCGCCGTTCTGCCCGAGGAGCGACATGGCGGCCTCGATATGTCTAAGAACCTTCGAAAATGGAGGGTTCATGACAATTCTCTGAAACTCAGCCCTGCCTTTGACCTCCTCGGCATAGGTCAGAAAACAGGTTTGAATGACCGGGACACCAAGCGTTTCCACGTGGGCGGCGAGCTTGTGGTGGCGCTCAATAGCGCAAATTTTCTCTGAAGGGTATCCGTTCGCCAGCAGTGTCGATACCAGTGCGCCAGTGCCTGCACTCGGTTCCAGGGTACAGAAATCTCCTGGCGGTCCCAGGTATTCGACCATGCGGTGGGCCACGCTGCAGGGTGTCACGTGGCACTCGCTTGCTTTGTCGATGACAAGAGGTTTTTTGATGTCCAGAGCCTTGGGAATGTCGCGGCTGGCCCGGTGCTGAACGGAGACAAAGAAGGGTTTGTTCGGGCGCGAATAGACGGATTTTTTCATTGCAAGCCTGTTGGAGAATTGGCGTCTAGTCAAAGCCGAGGGGGTAGGCCCCCTCGGCAGTCCTTTTGTCAAACGCTGTCGGCCCGTTCCTTGAAGCCATCCGGTGCCGGATGTTCCTTTGAGTCTGTCAGGAACACTGCCACCCATGGGCGCATGTAATAGGCTTCTGTGCTGGTCGGATCCTTACAGATCTTGAACCGGAACAAACCGCACGCGCTGGTTCGGGTGCCTCGCAGGTCCTGCCAGACCTTGGAATATTGGTCTTTGGTGAGTTCGATCTGGCGGAAGGCGTCCTTCCGACCGTAGATATTGCCTGTCGCCGCGACGATTTTCCGGTTCCCGGCCCTGAAATTGAGGATAGGCGGAAGTGTCGGTTTCTTATTCGGAACGACATAACCGACTGCTTGCATCAGGTCGCGCCAATCGTCCGCGCTAAGGTCGAGCGATTCCGCATTGGCAATATGCAGCGGCAAGGGTGCCGAGCTCGTTAGTTTGAAGCCGGTCTCGTTGACCTCGGCATTAGGCTTGTGCGCGCCGTGCTCGCGGGCAAAACCTTGCAGAATGACGGACGTTATCTCTCCTTCGTATCGCTCAACCGGTCCCAGCAAATCACGTTCGTATGCCAGCCGGTTCAAGATGTGATCGATCCAGCGGCGACGAGTCTCGCTGTCCAGGATCTTTTGAGCATTGCGCATTGAGGTTTCCCGCAGGTCCTGAGCAGTCATGGAGCCATCACGGAAGGCGCGTTGATGGTCCCAGTAACAGAGATCACCAGTTTTGAGACGCATGCCGGAGAGTTTGGCGATTGTTTCGTCGCTTGTGGCTTTCTCCCAAACCTTCACGCAAAGGGCGGCGTGATTAAGCGCGCGCTGATGGTCGCGCAATTCGGCCAGCAGGGTTTTGATGCGGTTGGCACGGACGCGAGGATTGTTTTTCATGTTGGCGAAACGTTCAACGCCCGCAGCCTTCCATTGCCAGTACTGAACCGATTTTGCGGCCCTGACCGACTTGTCCATGGCATTGTGCATGCGTTCCTGGGTTTTCCGTGCCTTGCGTTCGGAGTGATGCCCGACAAGAATTGGTTGGCCCATGTAGAATGCCTGGGAAAGATCGTCGGCGGCCCGCATGAAGGCGTTTGATTCACGGTCCCGTTTATCAGCAAGGGCATCGAGGCGTTCGGCCTTTGCCTCAGCCCGCTCCGCCAGCGTGGTCATCTCCGGTTCGATGTCATCAGCCAGTTCTATAAGGAAGTCTTCGCGTGCCGGGGTCCATTTGGGAGCAACAAACAACTCCTGTTTCGGTGCCCACTTGAACCCCATCTCTTTGACGTGTGCGTATGTTTCGGCGTCTAGCCTGCGATCTGCGTAAAGACGTAGCTTGTTGTCTTCCGGGCTATAGGTTGCGGTGTAGTTGTCTTGGCTCATGAGGTTGCTCCGTTTCCTTGAACTTGGCCGTTTGGCTCGTTTCATTTTCCGCGTCGCCGGAAACGGGGGCGGCAGGTCAAGGACCGGAAGCGGGGAGGGGTATCACCCGCGCGCACAAGGCGAAGCCGCGGAGCGTGGGGAAACCCGGCTAAAGGCCGCCTAGCGGTTCATCCTTGATCGGCCGGGGGCGGAGCCCCTTACAAGAGAAGTGACCGGTGTACAGCCGGACATTATGCGATAGGGGAGCGGGTCAGGTTCGGGAGAGGAACGCGATCGGGACGGTTTACCGGCGCGATCCTGTTTTTTGGAGGACCTGGACCGCTCCCCACCGGGGCAACGCCCCTCAGCTGACAATCTGCCCGGCCCGTCAGGGCCGGTTCATTCTCCCAGAAAACAAGAATGAAATTTGCGGGACTGTTTCCTTATGGAAGCGGCCAGCCACGCGGGGATTATCACAGGGCTGGCCGCACCGGGCAGCGTTACGCTGCCGCTTCGATAATTTCCTCAGGCACAGGAGTGCCGTCAAAGAATGTCATCAGACTTGGCACCCAGCCGGTCCCTGCTACCTTGTCGTAGGCATAGGCTGCGGCTTCCTTCTTCTTCATCTTGCGAACAGGAGCCGCTGTTTCCTCTCCGCAAGCCTCAACAAGGCTTTGGTGAATGATTTCGAGCTTCACTCGGGAGAAGTAGTTTTCGGCAGTCGGATGGAAGTGCTCGGTGACATCTGTGCCAAGGGCCAATCCGATCCGGTTGCCGTGATCGACGCCAGTTTTGTTGTAACCCTCGCCATACTCGATTGCATTGATGGTCTGGGCGACACAGAAGGCCTGCAACTCCAGCAGGGTCATTTGCGAGACGTTCAGACACCAGTTCCAGAGTTCAGCCGGATCAAGAGGCAGAACCGATTTCCAGCTTTCACGCTGGCGCTCAATCGCATCCAGAACCTTGCACCGTCCGGCGTCCTTGATCTGGCTTTCCAGGCACGCGCTGTCGAGGCTGATTTCAATCGTGCCGTTGTCCCGGGCCGCGCTGTGGTTATAGAGCGTCTTGATCGCCATGGAATGAACTGCAACGGCGAGTGCAACATCAGGGTTCTTTGCCAACTCCATGCGCAGCACGGAGGTCTTGCAGGCTGTCAATTCGGCAATCAATGCCTTGGAATGGGACGCGGTATCCAATTCCTTCTCTTCAGCCTTGTCGCTGGTGGCCGGCTTAGCCTTTGCATCTGCCGGGTCGATCAGCCCGCGCTCTACGCGCAGCTCACCATGATAGCCAATTGAAATGATGGTGCCGCAAGCCGCTTTCTGATCACCGGAAAACTCAGCGACGTATTTTGCCTGCAGGTTCTCAATTGCCTCGTCAGCAACCTCGAAGGCCTCCCGGTCTTCCTCGTTGCCTGTTTCGTTGTAGCGAGTGGCCGCATCGTCGCTTTCTGCCTGCAGTCGCCCAAGCTCTGTCTGATCTTCATTGGAAAACTGCTGCTGTTTCGGATACTCCCGGCCAAATGCTTGCATAGCCGTGTAATCAAGTTCTGCCTGATACCGAACCCATTTCCAGCCTTCTGCTGCGATTTCCTGAGTTGTTGCTTCGATCTTTTCCGCGACCAGCTTTTCAACCAAAGCAACGTCTTCGACATAACCGCCGTCACGCTCCGAAAAGAGATCGCAGATCACGATGCCGCCTGCGTTGCGCACGGCGTCCAGACCGCCGATGAATTGGATCCTCTTATCGGATGCGGGGATCTTGCCATCGGTCAAAGCCCGGCGAATGTCATAACCGTTGCGGTAATGCCGTGGCAGGGAGTTCCAAACCCTTTCCTGTGCCTCGTGATCGTCACTGACGGTGAACGCCTGAAGCTGGGACAGTTCCATTTCACCTTTCTCGAAAAGCTCAAACAGGACCTGAGAGACACGGGCGAGTTTCAGGCGCTTGGTGACGATCAACGCGGTAGTGCCAAAGCGCTTTGCGATTTCTTCCACCGTCGTTCCCTCATCGGCAAAAACTTTGAAGGCGCGGAACTGGTCTGCCGGGTCCATGGCTTCGCGCATGACATTCTCGGCAAGGCTGAGTTCGGTTGCTTCCTCCTCGGTTCTGACCTGGCAGGAGAGTTCATAGTCAATCGTCAGCACACCTTCCTTGATCAGATATTCCACGGCTCGATAGCGGCGGCCCCCGCCGGTCACCAGATAGTGGCCCCGTTTCACATCCGGGCGGACAATCAGGTTCTGCAACACGCCATTGACCGCAATGTTGGCTGCAAGTGATTGAATGCCGTTCTGATCTGCTTTCTTACGGACGTTCTTCGGGTCGAGCGCGAGCTTTTTGAAAGCGACTTTGATTTCGTTGGTGGTGGCTTTGGTCTTGGTCATTGGGTCTGCTCCTGTTTCCCGAAACTTCGCCGATATGGCTCGTTTCATTTTCCGCGTCGCCGGAAACGGGGGAGGACGGTCAGGGACCGGAAAGAGGAGGGGTATCCCCGTGCGCACAAGGCGCAGCCGCGGAGCATGGGGAAGCCGCTTTTCCGGCCGCGTTGCGGTTCATCCTTGACTGGTCGGGGGCGGAGCCCCTTCAAATAAGTCAATGACTGGCGCAGCCAGGCGGATGCCTTTGGGGCTTATTTAATCAATCTCGTGGGTCGCGGATTTGTAGCGCTCATTGGAGAACATTCCGGTGGTCGCTGTGAAAACAACGAGAGCAAAATCCCACCGGTGATTAGCAGCACCGTGATCACCAGCGATAAAGCTGGTGGAAATTTCTCCAGAGGGAATAATTCAGCGAGGAAAACCTTGCTGCCGATGAACACCAGAACCAGCGACAGCGCATATTTCAGATAGGTGAACCGAGCGATGAGAACCACAAGTACGAAATACAGCGCTCGAAGCCCAAGAACTGCAAAAATGTTGGGTGTGTAGACAATGTAAGGATCAGCCGTAATCGAGAAAATCGCCGGAATAGAGTCAATTGCAAAAATGAGGTCGGCGGTTTCGACCATGAAGAGCGTCAACAGCAATGGTGTTGCAAGAAGTCTCGATCCGGAGCGGATGAAAAACCGGTATCCGTGGAGACAGGACGAAAGTGGCAACCATCTACGTAACAGCCGCAGAACTGGGTTGTCGGCGACTTCAAATTGATGATCACCGTTCAAGAGCATCTTGACGCCAGTGAATATGAGAAACACTGCGAAGATGTACAAAACCCAATCGAAGTGGGAGATGATTACCGTACCTGCGCCAATCATCACACCGCGCAAGACAATTACCCCCACAATCCCCCAGATCAGGACCTTGTGCTGATAAGCTCTTGGTATCGCGAAGTAGCTGAAGATAAGGGCAATGACGAACACATTGTCCAATGACAGGGTCTTTTCGACGACATAGCCTGTCAGGTAGAGCATCGCGGCGTGAGCGCCGAGTATCTGCCAGATCCAAAGGCTGAACAGCAGTCCCAGGCTGATGTACAACGCGGAAAGAAGCAGGCTTTCTCTAAAACCAATCTCATGTGGACGGCGGTGTAGAACGCCCAAATCGAAAACGAGCAGACCTAGCATGAGTGCAAGGAATGTTCCCCACATCCATATCGGTTCCCCCATCACTTCCGTCAGCAACAGGTTCATGATTTTAGTTCCACCAGCGCCAATAACTGACACCGAGCACGGAAAAGGGCTGGATAGTCGTGCAGGGTGCGCTCAAATCGCGCTGAAAGGACGTGGGACGGATAATACGGCTTTGCAAGTGGCTAATTGAGAAAAACCTCTGCACTGGGCGCTAACCTACTTCCGTAAAAAACAAATAAACAGAGAAAAACTTGCTCTCCCAAATAAAGTCAAATGTTTGACCGCAGATGATGCTGAAACTATTTTTTTAGTCTAATGGAAGCGTGGCCTGGAGCGAATTATCTGAAAGCTCAGACGGTCAGTGACTGTTCGAATGCTGAACTTTAGCGAAGTAGGAAATCCTTCTCGCTAGATTTCAGATATCTCCTGGATGGTAATCATGTCCTCTCAAATTGAAGACAATGAAGGTGAGCAACCGAAACGGTTGATCACCTTTGGCACTATGTTTGGCTTTGTGTCTGCAGTCGTTCTGGTAGACACGCTACTCCTCACCTTCGCGTTCCTAATTCTATGGGCGTTGGCTGGGTATTTCAGGCTTTCGTTGGTCCCTTTTACCATTCTCAATGCGTTGATCTTGATACCGACAGCCTGGGCCTGTGCACGGGTTGGTATTCTGGCGTTCGAGGCCGAAACGGATCCGGCAAACAACTGAAGCTCCACCATACGCCATCGATCTGATGCTCGGGTCTTCTGATCCTACCTGCACAAGGAGGTGCCGTGCCAAATCCGTCAAAGAAACGTCGGCAATTCGTTCGTTGGCACAACTGCCTTCGGCCACGTGATTACCGGCGTTCCGGGATCGAACCTGCAAGTGTACGACTCATTGAATTGACTGAAGCAATTTGGCTGTGGTTGGCATTCGCTGCAGACTCGCGAAGATCCTCGTTCTCCACGCTGAACCGGATTCAATCGCCAGCTGGTACGCTTCGACCAGATCGTCGGGTCTGGTTTCGCTCAAGGCTTCGATCAGGAATGCCGCCTGCGCGCGGTCCTTGTGTGCTTTGAGCGCGTCAGGTCCGCCTTGTCTTCGGTCAGCGACAATCAGCTTGTGAACTGCAAAGCGTTCCGGCTTCGGGATTTGCACCAACACTCCAGATCTATACAGAAAGGGTACTCGAATTGGGTCGGCAATCAGGTAATTGAGAAAATGCAGACTTTGAGCGTTGACCCCTAGGGCTGGAAGATCGCGGATGCCTTCGTCTTCTTCAAATGAAGGCGTCAGGAATTCCACCAACGTCTGGCGATTTGACTGCCGCCAACGCCAGGTCTTGCCGCTCTCAAGCGTTGGCAATGGATCGAAGTGGAGTTCGGAAAACACCTCTTGCAACGGCGGTTCGACTGTATCAGCGAGAGCCAGGGACAAGCGCTCAAAACTCGCGATGTCGATATCGTCTGTTGTTGCCGATTGATCGAAACCAATCCGGACGCCAAGCTCTCCTTCATAACAGCGAAAGGCATGCGTGCCGACGATCGTACCTCCCAGCCGAAAGACACCGGCTTTCGCCATTGCCGAGACAACCTGACCGGATCCTACATCCGCGAACAGATACCCTTCGGCCCGCAGCACACGCATCAACCTGGCTCGCTCGAGATCTGCCTGCTTGGCGGCATCTGCGATTTCAGTTTGCCGATTCAATCGGTTGCGCAGCTCGGAGGTGTCTTCTCCGATGTAACGATCGACCGTTTTGTTCCCAAGTCGGTAGTGATCATACCAATAGGTTTTTGCGCCGACAGTTTTGGATCGAGGCACTCCTCGGAGGTCCGAAACAGCACGGTCAATCAAAGATCGTCGCAGGTCAGTCCAAGCTGCAATACCGATTGCGCTATGATAGCTCACGGACATATTTACCCCACATAATTTTTTCTGTGGGGTAAGTGTACCATCTTTGGTACCCCACAAAATATTTTTTGTGGGGTATTGTTCAGAAACTGTTTCAGAATGAAAAAGCAGCGTGCTCGATTGTCAGGCGAATATCTTAAGAGCACGCTGCAGTTCTAGTGCACATTATCAAAGGTGCTCAGAAATATTACCGTAACTTTTCGAAAGTATAAATTTGTCAAAATTACAAATTTTATTTCTAAATGTGAAAGATGGTCGTATTGGCCGCACTGTTGACGCGATTCAGCTAATAACGCATCAGCCTGCCGAAAGCTGATACGGCCAATACAGACACAAAGCGGAGTTTGTAGAGGTCTCCTTATGCGGACATCAAAGGACAAGTTTGGTGTTCGCTAGGCTCGGGCGGTCCTGACTACCACATAAGGACCGCCTGAGCTGCTAACAGGATCTGTTTTACGATCCGTCGACTTGGTTGTACATCTTTTATTCTGTCAATCTAGGCGAGTTTTCCACAGCGCTAAATTGTTGCTTAAAGCCTAGTTAAACCTCCCGCTGCGGCGGGTCTTGCGTTGAGCCGAAGGCGAATAAGTTAGCAAAATGAACGAGTTCGTGAATTTCTGCGTCCAGAAAGTGCCTCACTTTCTCTATCTTGCCCTCTTACTCATTTCCCAGAAAGTACGCAAAACTCCGCAGTTGTCCTAAAGAATATCCGAAGTTGTCGCCACATATCAAAATACGTTGGATATTGTACGAAGTTGTAGTCACTCATCCAAACAAGTCATTGAATTAAATGGGTTTTGACAACAGGCGTCGAGAATTCTCTAATTTTCTAGTGGTGCAGAGAGTTTTCGGGAGAAGCGTTTAATTCTGCGGCAATCAGTAAAAATGAAACATTAAGGACAATATTATTCCAGATTTATCAAAAAATATAAGAGTACACCATTTTGAAGACGTCGGAGAAATGAGGATTTTTAAGGGGCGCTCGCTGATTTTCCCGCGCTTTGCTGTACCATTTTTCGTATGGCGACAAGACTGGTTTGGAGCCGAGAGCCGACGGTCGGGTTTTGGAATTTTGCGTCCTTAGTCCGACATTCGTTAGGACAATTTCTGTAGTAACTTTCGGCCCAAAGCTGCCATTGGACCTGTGCTCAGTCAATAGCGGCAACGCGCCCCAATTCGGCCGTCCAGATCGTACGGGCCAATTATCAAAAGCTGCCATTCCCTGGACTCCGATCGAAACGCTGGAATTTGATCGAACGGTCCTTTTCCAAATAACGCTTCGAATGATGAGCGCGCAGCTAGCGGCAGAGGCTTCGAATTCTTCATAGGAAGCCCCGATAATGGCAGGATCTGGAAGATCATCTCAGTGAAGTCTGAGTTAGTATTTCAAAACCTGTTAAATATGTGATCCTAAAGTACAAGTAGTGAACGTAATTTCTGATTGACTGTCGCTACGAAAATTCGTTGGCTGCGCGATCTTAAGCAATTTCTACCTCTCAAAGCCAGTATGTCCTCAAGGGCAACGTCCGTACCCACAGGCGTACACAATCACAAAGGATGCTATCGCACTTCTGTCCATGGGCCGTCACAATTGACGACGAGCTACAGGCGTGCGGACACCGAAATGTCATCCTGTTTTTGCCGATGACTGGCTTCAGCTTAACCTTCAGTTCGGCATTCCAATAGATGCCTATCGCGGCAACTTCTGGCTACTTTATTGCCTTAATTCAAGATTTACGCGAAATTGTTATTCGAAGGTTAGATGCAATTGGGGAGGCGACATGGAATCAGGCAGGCAAGGCCAAGCCACAGTCCTGATGAGCGGAGGACTGGACTCATCGGCCTGTGCGCATTTCCTTTCTAAACAGGGTGTGCAAGTCCGAGGATTGTTTATCAATTATGGCCAGGCAGCGCTGCAAGCAGAAACAGCGGCTAGTAGGGCTATGGCAGACTTCTTATCCATTCCTATAGATGTATGCGAGGTGTCGAACGGTCAGTTATTTGGCGCAGGCGAACTGATTGGACGAAATGCTATGCTGATCTTTTCGGCTCTATTTCTTTCCCGCGGCTGCTCCGACTTACTCGCTCTAGGCCTACATGCCGGAACCCCGTATTACGACTGTTCGGACAGATTCATCAACTCAGCATCGCATCTGGTGAGCGAGATAACCGACAATAGAACGGTATTGGCGACCCCATTTCTCACCTGGACGAAGCAAGAGGTTGTTTCGTACTTTTGCGAAGCAGGACTTCCAACAGAGCTGTCCTACAGCTGTGAATTAGGCCTTAGTCCCGTTTGCGGTCGGTGCGCATCCTGTTTGGATAGGGAGGCGCTATTATGTTAGCGCGCAGACGTTCTCTTCGACTTAACGGGCAAGAGGTTGAACGCACCCCTTTGCTGGTGCCTTCGTTCTCCAGCAAAGGCTTTCCGGACGTATCCAAGATCATTGAATACAGCACCGAGATGATCGAAGGTTCTATGCTTGTCAGCGCCTACGATCTCCACTACGAAAAGATAAAGCCTCCTTTCGACTTCGCATCCTTATTGTTTCTCGACAGTGGCGGATATGAAGCGTCCAAGGATGCTGAGTTGTCGGACTATGGCGACAAAGAACACATCCCCCAAGAATGGTCGCAAGAAATGCACGAGGCTGTGCTTGCGGGTTGGGCGCCAAGTATTCCAAGCATAATTATCAGCTACGACCACCCAAAAGAAAAACTGCCGATCAGAGAGCAAATCCGGCGGGCAGAGAACATGGCACCGGGCCGAACAGACGTGATGCGGGAGATATTGCTGAAGCCTGAGACTGAAACCCAAACATTAATTAGGCTCGAATCCATAATAGAAAACATTCATGGTTTTGCCAATTTTTCGGCCATAGGGGTTACGGAGAAAGAGATTGGCAATTCGGTATTAACGCGAATGCAGAACATTGCCAGATTTCGCTTGGCGCTCGACAAGGCTGGCATCGAAGTCCCCCTGCACATATTTGGGAGCCTTGATACTGTAACGACACCACTTTATTTTCTCGCCGGCGCTGACATATTCGACGGGCTTACCTGGCTTAGATTTGCGTTTCATCAGGGGCAGACGCTCTACAAGCAAAACTATGGCGCATTGCATCTCGGTGTCAAAACACCAGCCCACGTCATCGACGGCCGCTGTTGGAATAGCAACTACTATTACATTACGGATCTCGAGTTGGAGATGCGGCGTTTTCTGAATGAAGGCGATTTCGCGTCCTTTAGGTACCATGGCGAACAATTCCGCGCGGCACTGGAAAGTGTGCGAGAAGCGGTAGGAGGGTAAAATGGCTGGCAGCGGCGGCGGCGGAGCGTTCGTACATCGAACTCCAGAAGAACTCCGCGACCTAGTGCGCAAGTCGGAAGAAAAAACAACCGTTGCGGCCTTTGAGGCTGAACTCTCACGAATGCTTGGTGAGTTACTTGGCGAATTCAACTCGCGCGACGCACCAACCGTCAGTGCTCGTCTACTGCAGATCAAGTCCGCAATGAAAGGAGCAATTTATGGGTCATTTGACCAATTATTCGGCGGTTCAGTGGCCAAGCACACCTACGTGGATGGTCTAAGCGATATCGACTCGCTACTCTTAATCAACGAATCCGATCTGGAAGGAAAAAGCCCTCAGTTGGCATTGGATCGAATGGCGAAAATCATTCAGGCGGATCTAAACGGAGAAGCCACCGTTGGGTACGGCCGCATGGCGGTAACCGTGACGTATCACGATGGCATGGTTATCCAGTTGCTACCTGCACTCAAGTCGCCAGATGGACAACTGCTTGTGCCTTCATCACGTCGCGAAGCATGGTCCAAGATCAACCCGACTGCTTTTCAAGAGGCTTTAACTCGACGCAATCAGGAATGTAGTGGCAAACTCGTGCCTGTTATCAAGCTTGCTAAAGCAATCAATGGGCAGTTACCTGAGGCGCAGCAACTTAGTGGATATCATATGGAGAGTCTCGGGATTGCAGCCTTCAAGAATTACAAGGAAGCAATGACGACATCTGCCATGTTACCCCATTTTTTTGAGAGAGCTCGTGAGCTCGTCATGTCACCCATTACCGATAGCACAGGTCAATCCGTCCACGTCGACGAGTATTTAGGCCCCACCAACAGCCAGCTTCGTGTAGCGGCGAGCCATGTTTTGAGCAGAATTGCTCGCCGTATGCGCAACGCGACAGCTGCGGGTTCAACATCTCAATGGCGCGCCATTTTCGGCATTGACTCATGAGTGCAGAAAACGGTTCTGTGCAGGAACTCAAGCGAATTAGGCGTGTCTCAGACATGCTTTGCACAGGCCATGCAGGATTAAGGGACAAATATGCTCGCTGGGCACTCGCACTGGATTTGGCAATCCTTGGCTCCTCCACGTGGCTGACAGGGCTTGCGTTCGTTGCACCTTCGATCAACCTTTCATTGACGCCATTCAATCTTGCACCAGAGCTCTGGACTGGACTGCTGTCTGTAACGACGCTGTTCTTGGCAATTGTTCAGCTGAAGAGCGACTGGAAAGCACGTTCGGACGCTCACCGACACACGTTTGATATCTATGCAGAAGTCAAACGAGAGGCAGGATATCTCCTTGCATCAGACGAATTCGATGAGCAGGGGTACCGACGGATTTTGGCACGATATGACATGGCTTCCGCCGTTGGCCTGGCTTTGCCAGAGAAGCTCTTTCTGCATCAGAAGCGCCAGCATCTGCTAAAAATCGCGATCAGTAAGCATCTCGATCACCGTCCCGGCGCTTCGATACTTTTAACACGCGTTCGATTTTGGATACAAGATAGCTTTGGAAAGAACGATCCGAATGTCTGATGTTACGGGTGCGCTGCAGATTTACGGCAATGCGATCAAATACATGCGTGAATCAGGTCTAGAATCTGAAATCGATTGGCAAAGAACTGCGTGTCCCGAAGTTCTGACTGAATCTGCCTTTCTTCGCGAAACCGCCTGGGTGATCCTATGCTCAGGGTTTCGTGAAGCAGTCGTTCGTCAAATCTTCGACTATGTCTCATTGTGCTTTTGCGACTGGGAATCAGCCGAGGCCATTGTTGAATCATCTACGGCGTGCGTGCTTTCAGCAAAATCCGCGTTCCGAAACGAGTCGAAACTCAATGCAGTTGTAAATGTTGCGAGAATTGTTGAACGCTTAGGTTTCGAACAGTTGAAATCCGATATCTTACATGAGCCAATCAGAACCCTTCGTCAATTTCCATTCATCGGACCCGTGACAGTTTGGCATCTAGCAAAGAATTTCGGCTTCAACTTGGCTAAACCTGACCGACACTTGATCCGCATAGCTCAACACTTCGGCTTTGAAAATCCACATGCTTTTTGTTCAGCCATCGCAGAAGTGCGGGGTGATCCTGTCAAAGTGGTAGATCTCGTCATTTGGCGTTTCTTAGCAGACCATCCTCGCGAGAAGGCGGTGGCTTTAGTGGCTCGGTAACGACGCCGTTTCTCTCGAAAATTCTATCTAATAGCAAGTGTCAAACTCTTTGGTTGCGCAATCCGATCAACGGTGTCGTGTATATGCATCTGGGATAGTGGATATGATTTTACGTTAAGCCGGACCGGGAGTGGGATTGCGAACGGGAGACGCTCATCGCCTATCTTGGGGTCAATGAATGGTTTGCGCCAAGTTGGACATTTGCGGGTTTGAGCAAGCTTCCAAAATGCAGACATTCTCAAGGTCGACCAACCTCAAAATCACGAAAGCTTTGTGGCAACTTGCCGCGCCCTTGTCTATTTAGAGAATTGACAATTTATGCGGCTCAACCTTTATTTGCTGATACTAAATACACTACCAAAGGAGGAGCGGATGGAAAACGCGATGGCGGATCCGCTTGAGGCGCAGACTCGCGGCGACGGCGTGCGCACTTGGCAAATATTCATGACAACTGGCGAAAAGATCGAATTCTCTGGGGGATGGAATATGTCTGCGGGAAGCTACATTCCGGCTACTTTCCTTAGCGACGTCGAAACATTTCATCGAACGGGACAGAAACCGAATTACCCAACAAATGTTCACTATCTATTTCCCAAATCCAATAAAGATTCGACGATTGCAGCGAGTTTGAGCGTCGATATCGGACAGATATTGGCAGTAGTTATGCTGCCTCATTAAAGGATTTGGCGAAAAAATTTGGCCAGATATTGTGCGATAATGTTTGTAGGCAGATATGTCCGAATACTCCGATAAACTGAGAGCCAGCTATGAAGCCGCTCGAGGCATTTATGAGCAGTTCACTCGGCGAAACGAGGCATTGCTGCGTGAAGTACTAGCTGAGGGCGAAGATTTCTACGCAATAGAGGCGCGGACAAAAGATTTGGCTAGCTTTGAGACCAAGGTCGATCAGCCGGAGAAGGAGCAGAAATACAAGGACTTCACCGAGATCACTGACCTCAGTGGCCTTCGGATAATTTGCTATTTAGAAGAAGATGTCGACCGCGTCTGCGCTCGGCTTGCCGAACTTTATGAGATTGATATCCAGCACTCAGTTAACAAGAATGATCAACTAGATCCAAACCAATTCGGCTACCGATCTCGGCACTTTGTGGTCCGTTTCACTGAGGAGCGCGGATCTTTGATGGAAAATGCCAAGTTTAATGGACTCAAGGCCGAGATCCAAGTGCGGACTATCCTTCAACACGCTTGGGCCGCTATTGATTGGAAACTGCGATACAAGAATCCCGCTGATGTTCCGCAGCAACTCAGACGGAGAGTGTTTAGAGTAAGCGCCCTTCTGGAGCTGGTTGACGATGAGTTCTCTTCTCTTTCCACATCGGTAGCGGAAGTTCGCAAGGAGTACGGACGTAAGGTCGATGCAGGTGACCTCACCATTGCCGTTGATCGGGAGTCTGTCGATATCTTCATCGAAAAGGATGCCGACCTAGAAGCTCTAGTCAAGCAGGCCGAGAACGTCGGTTTCGCGATTGCGCCCAACCACCCTAACGCCCGCGACCCCTATGGCGGACTCACTTCGACCGCGTCACGCGCAGGGATCGCGACTATCGACGAAATCAAAGCGAAGATCGCAGATGTAGTCGAACGGCGGGATGAGACACTAAGTAAGGTCGTTGCTGCGTGGAAGGCGCCTGACCATCCTCCACGCCTCGTCATGTCCAAAGCCGGGCTAGCACGACTAGCAATTGTACTTTCGGTGGGCACGGAACAGGCGATACGTCTGATCGAGGAGATGCCGTTCGGCGAGAAACTCCAGGGAGCCTTGATGAAACTGCTCAAGGATAACCTTTCCTAATCTTCCTCAACTGTCAGAAATTGCGCACCACATCTATCTTGATACTCACAGGTCAGCAATCGACTTTTGTTGCACATCCAAGATCAATGCCGAGAACCGTTGTGTCCATCGGGCCGCTCCTTCTGTTTCACCAACTCGGTGCAACAACCCGGTACGGAGCCGGACGAACTTGCGGCCCAGAAGGCGAAGGAGAAGTCTCCGCCGCGACGCTCAACGTTCGTGGAAATCCGCTGCAAGGGCGGACGTTTGATTGTCGGCTTTCTACACAATTTCGATTATAATCTGCCAGTCCGCAAACGGCCCCGTTTCAGACATTTGTTCCGTCCGCAGCAAAAGTCCGCTTCCCGCCCTCAATAGACCTACGCTCGTCCCCTATCTAACGGCACTTTGCAAACCAGTCCGAAATCCTGCGAATGTCTAAAAAAGGGGCTGCAAAGATGACGACTGCTCTTCCCGACTGGCTCACCCATCACAGTGAAGTCGTCGAGACCGGAGACGAGAACTGGCGATTCAAAGGACCTGAAAGCTAAATCACTGCTGGCCCGATGCTGCGTTAGATCGAGTCTACGCAGCATCGGGCCAGTTCTTCAAAGACATGGCATCAATATTCGAAGCCAAAAAGAGGTAACATTCGGTCCCGGAAGACCTTACCGTCAAACGATCGACATGCTGTGCGACACGGTTTTGACGATCATGTAGTTCTCCAGTCCCTCGGTGCCGCCTTCGCGGCCGGTTCCGCTGGACTTCACGCCGCCGAACGGGGTTTCCGGAAGGGAGGCCTCCAGTGTGTTGATCGACAGGTTGCCAGCTTCCACCTCATCCGTCATCCGATCGATATAGTCGGCCCGGTTGGTGAAGCCGTAAGCGGCAAGACCGTAAGGTACCGAGTTTGCCCGGGCGATCGCTTCGTCGAGAGAGCCGACAGGGTTGATCACCGCCAGGGGACCAAAGGGCTCTTCCTGCATGACCCGAGCATCGTCGGGCACATTGGCAAGCACTGTCGGCTTCAGGAAGTAGCCGGGACCTTCAATGGGCGAACCGCCCACGCAAAGTTCAGCGCCCTTGGCGCAGGCGTCTTCGATCAGGTCCATGAGTGCGGGTACCCGGCGTTCGTTGGCCAGAGGTCCCATTTCAGTGTCTTGAGCCATGCCATTGCCGACCTTGGTCGCCGCAGCGCGCCCACTGAAGGTTTCCAGGAAGGGCGCGAAAATGCTTTCATGCACAAAGAACCGCGTTGGGGAGGTGCAGACTTGCCCGGCGTTGCGGTACTTGCGCACCGCGCCACTGATTGCGGCTCTTTCAACATCCGTATCCTCGCAGACGATGACCGGTGCATGACCACCCAATTCCATTAACGCGCGCGTGTCGTTTTGTGCGGCCAACCCGGACAGATGCCGCCCAACGGTTGTGGAACCGGTAAAGGCAACAAGCCGCACCGCTTCCTGCCGGATGAGGTGACCGGAAATCTCGGCAGGTGTCCCGAAGACCAGGTTCAGCACGCCCTTGGGTAGTCCCGCGTCGTGAAAGGCGCGGGCAATATGGAGGGCGCCGGCCGGGGTTTCCTCGGCTGCCTTGAGGATGATCGAACAGCCGGCAGCAAGTGCGCCGGCCACCTTGCGCGCTGGCTGGCTCATGGGAAAGTTCCAGGGAGCCAGCCCGAGCGTCACACCGATCGGCTGGTGATGCACCAGGTAACGCACGCCGGGCGCCGAAGGGATGACACGTCCGTAGCTACGGACGGCTTCTCCGGCGTCCCATTCGAAGAACTCACAGCCCCGAATGACCTCCAGACGCGCCTGAGCCAGCGGTTTGCCGTGTTCGGCGGTGATGGCCCGGGCGATCTCTTCCTGTCGTTCGCGCAACAGGGCCGAAGCCTTCAAAATGATGTCGGCACGCTCGCGCGGGGCCGTGCGGCACCAGACTCGGAACCCGGTTTCCGCCGCTTCAAGCGCATCGTCGAGATCGGAAATGCGCGCATGCGGAAGACGACCGATTTCCTCTTCGGTCGCCGGGTTTACAACCGTCAGATCGTCACGCGTTTTCCGCCACTCTCCGCCGATATAAAGGCGCAGGTCCGGGTAGATGCTCATGTTGTCCTCGCAATCAGTGTGTTGCGGTCAACGTGTCACGCGCCAGCTCCGGCTCTCAAGTGAATTGAACTGATACTGATATCCGTTTGCCTGATATCAGATTAGGGTCTGACCATATCTCATCTGCGTTGCGGCTTGCCGCAGCGCGGTCAGGAATGCGGCCCCAGCGGGTGACAGGCTCTGCTCGCCGCGGTGCGACACCCCCACCGGTCCCGCCCCGAAGGGTACGGTCCAGTCGACCTGCGTGAGGAGCCCGCGTTCAATATCGAGCGAGGCGACATGCGCAGGCATCAGCCCGACGAAGTCATGGCTGCGCAATAGCGAGCGATTGGCCAGATAGGAAACGGACTCGATGGCGACCACCGGCACAAATTGGTCCTGCTTGACGAAATACTGGTCGGTTTGGCGGCGAAGCGTTGTTTCGACCGGCGGCAGGATCCAGCCGAAAGGCATGAGCTGTTCGAATGTCGCCGAGCGTGCCTTCGTCAGCGGGTGTTGGGGGCCGACAATTGCCAGAACGCGTTCATCGAAAAACTTCTCCTGGACGATTTTTGCACGGTGCCGCCGGCTGGGAAGACGCCCGACAACCATGTCGATCTCGCCGGACAAAAGAGCCGGCATCAGGACCTCGTTGGTGCCTTCCACGATCTTGATCGCAACCTTCGGACGGTCTTTCAGAAGCGTCTCGATCGCCGCAGGCAGTAGGGCAGGGGACGCGGCAAGCAACGTGCCCACAACAACCCGGCCGCTGTTGCCCTCGTTCAGGTCGTCCAGTTCCTGTGCGGCGTTCGATACCTGCGCAAAGATCAGCTTGCCGTGACGGATCAGAGTCGCGCCGAAGACCGTAGGCACCACACCGCGATTGGTGCGTTCGAACAGCTTGACCTCGAAGTCGAGTTCCAGATCCTGGATCATCTTTGTGGCGGCAGGTTGCGAAATGCCGAGATCCTGCGCTGCGTTCTGGATGCTGCCCTGCTGGCCGACAGCAATCAGAAGCCTGAGCTGACGCAGTTTCAGGCGGGTCAGCGCACGGTCGACGATACGGGTATGCCGGGTAACCAAATGCGATACCTCAGATCACGATAGCTGATTGTTGGCGCTCGATGGCGGCAACGACGCTCATCGCCGCAAGGGCGGAGCTGCGCGGATTGTCCGGGAGCGCACGTCCCTCTATGTGGAACGTGAAACTGCCGAATGCGCCGGAGGCCTTAACCTCGTGGATGTTTGCCGCTATGCCGGGATCGGCGATCAGCCGAACTTTCGTCGCTTCAAAACCTGCCCCGGCCAGCGCCACGGCGGCGGCGACATTGGCGTTCTTCGGGTAAAGGGTCGCTGCCTGCCGTGCGCTGCCCTCGAAATGTGTAGCTGCCTGGTCGAGCGTGTCCAGGTCCAGCCGGTCTTCTGCCGGCGAACCCTTCCAACTCTGTGGAGGTTTTCGGCCTGTATAGGTAACCTCTGACAGCCCGCCAACCTGCGCAGCCCGCAGGCAGTCGAGAGCTCCTATCGATCCGCTTGCCAGACGAAGCCGGGCACCGCCCCGCTCGGCTGCCGAATTCAATCGGCTGTAAAGATCGGTGTCGGCCAGCGCTCCAAGGGAAACCGTGACGAGGTCGATGCCCCGCTCGAGGATGGCCGGTCCGTGTTCTGCCAGGGCCGCGTGACCCGCGCAATCGATCATCACATCGACATCACCGGGCAATTCGTTCACGTGCAGGACACGCAAGAGGCCGTCGTTGTCCTTGCCGACAGGCGGTTCGGACCTGACAAGTACCGCATGCGTCGCATTCAGACTGGTGCAGACATAGCGCGCGATAGCGCCTTCGCCAATGATCCCGATTTTCATGGTTCCCTTCATGCGGGCTTAGTTATCCGAATTTCAGGGAGGTTTGATATACAATTTTTTGATAGCCATATCCGTGCAATCTGTTGGCGCTTCCGTTTTGTCCCGGGCCTTTATACGGCCGAAGATTAACGGGAGCACACCCAGTGGACTATGCAAAACACGAAGCAAAGGCACATGCCCGCGAGACGATGCGCGGCATCTGGGCGGCTGCTTTGAATCCTTTCGACAAAGACCTGGCATTCGATGAGGCCGGGCTGCGCCGCAACATCCGCCACTGGATCGACGACCTGGGCATCAGAGGCCTTTTCATCGCCGGCAAGCAAGGCGAGTTCTGGTCGATGTCGCTGGAAGAGCGCAAGCACAATATGAGCGTTGCGGTGGACGAATGCGCCGGCAAGGCCGGAACAATCATGTCGATCTCCGACCAGAACGTCGGCACTGTGCTGGAGCTTGGGCGTCATGCCGAAGCTTGCGGTGCCGATTACGTTGTGGTTCACGCGCCGATGCTCAGCTTCTGCCACGACCGGGGCGAGGTTCTGTACAATTACTACAAGTATCTGTGCGACAGGCTCGATATCGGCATCGCCATGTGGAGCCACCCTGACAGCGGCTACCTGATGGAGCCTGAAACCTGCGCGCGGATCGCCGAACTGCCCAATATCATGGCAATTAAATATTCCGTCCCGCGTGAGATGTATGCACGACTGACCCGGATGGTCGGCGACAGGATACTGGTTTCGACATCCGCTGAAGAAGACTGGCTCGACAATATCGAGGAGCTGGGATGGCAGCTTTACCTCTGCTCGTCTCCCCCCTACCAGATCCAGACCCGGAACGACCGCCGGATGCACGAATACACCGAACTAGCCTTTGCCGGAAAATTCGACGCGGCCCGGCGGGTCCGCGACAGCCTGGCGCCGGTGCGCGAGGCAATCCGCAAGACGAAGCCAGGTGGCAAACCAACTGCGCACGGCAAATACTGGCAAGAGCTTCTCGGCCAGGTCGGCGGCCGGGTCCGCCATCCCATGCTGGAACTGACGGAGACAGAAAAGGCCTCGGTCTGCGCCGCGTTCGAGGATTGTGGCCTGCATCTGTGATGCGGCCAGCGGCCGGAAAGTCGGTCAGGTTCAGGGCGTCCGGGTATCACGAATCCGGATATCCAATTTCCCGGAAACAAATGTTTCTTTGCTTCAATGTCACCTAGGCTGAGCCATGCCGAGGTGAGGTTTATTCGAGAGGTGGCTATGTCCAGATTGAGTGCATTCAACTTCAAGCAATGGATCGACGAGCATCGCCATCTGCTGAAACCGCCAGTTGGAAACCAGCAGATCTGGGAAAATGCAGACCTGATGGTGACCGTCGTCGGCGGACCCAACAAGCGCACTGACTATCACGACGATCCAGTGGAAGAGTTCTTCTATCAGCTCGAAGGCGACATGGTGCTGAAGATCTACGATGGCAAGGAATTCTACGATGTGCCGATCCGCGAAGGCGAGATCTTCCTGTTGCCACCGCACGTTCGCCATTCACCGCAAAGGCCACAGGAAGGTTCGATTGGCCTCGTGGTCGAGCCCAAACGCCAAACCGGAGAGCTCGACGCCATCGAATGGTATTGCTTCGACTGCGGAACGCGCGTGCATCGCGCAGAGATGCAGCTGGAATCGATCGTGAGAGACCTGCCTCCGGTTTACGAGAGTTTTTATGCGTCCGAGGAAGCACGCACGTGCCCGAACTGCGGAACGGTGCATCCGGGTAAGGAACCGCCCGAGGGCTGGGTGCAGCTCTGAGCGTTCTCAGTGTAAAGGGAGGAAAACATGAAACTTATCGCCAAGATGCTTGCAGGTGCCGCGATCGCGTCGGCCTTTGTTATGCCCGCCACTGCAAAAGACTTCCGCATCGGCCTGATAACACCGCCGCCGCATATCTGGACCAAGGCCGCTGAAGCCTTCGGCGCGGAACTGGCGGAGAAAAGCGGCGGAACCCACAGTCTGACGGTCTTTCCAGCCCGTCAGCTTGGAAACGAGGCGGAGATGCTGCAGCAGTTGCAGACCGGTGCTCTCGACATGGCCTTTATGACCGTGGCCGAAGTCTCCAATCGCGCGCCGGACCTAGGGGCATTCTATGCGCCTTATCTGGCAAACGACGTGGCTCATGCCGGGCGCATCCTGCGATCGGATACGGCAAGGAGTCTGCTTGACCAGCTTCCCGCCACCGTTGGCGTGGTCGGGACCGGTTACGGCATGGCCGGTCTGCGCCAGATTGTCAGTCGGGGCAAAGTGACCTCCGCGGCCGATCTTGCTGGGCTAAAACTCCGGATCACACCGTTCGAACCGATACTCGATTTCTACAATGCCTTGGGCGCGGCGCCGACGCCCATGCCGCTGCCTTCGGTCTATGATGCGCTCGCCAATGGTCAGGTGGACGCGATCGATATGGACGCGGAACTGATCTGGGTCCTGAAATACTACGAGAATGCCGACACAATCGTGCAATCGGATCACATGATGTTCCCGATGGTCGGTCTTGTTTCGGCCAAGGTCTGGGCAGGTCTGCCGGAAGATGACCGGGCGCTGATCGGGCAGCTCATGTCGCAGCACGTGGACAGCACCATCGACAGTTACATCGGCAAGGAACAAGGGTGGCTGGACCAGATCGCTGGTACCGGCAAGACCTACACCAAGGTTGGTCCGGAGTTTTTCGGCGATGCGGTGGACCAGTGGAATGCAATCTGGGTCGAAAAATCCTCTGCACTGAATGACCTGCGTACCGTTTCTGCGGAAACGGCGAACTGACCTGTTCGAACAGGAAACCGTGGCGCGCGAGATCCCGTGCCGCGGTTTCTTATTGGAGGGCTTCATGTTGATGCGTATCTCGTCGGCCTGGGCGCGGATTGAAATTGCCCTTGCCGCATGTCTGGCCGTTTCCGTGACGCTGCTCATCCTTCTCAATGTTGTTACCCGCAGCCTCGGCTCGGCCCTGTACTGGGTCGATGAGCTGGCGATCTACGCGATGGCATGGATGACCTTCCTGGGCGCTTCGGCTGCGATCCATTTCGGCCATTCCGTTGCCATCACCGTTCTGACCGACGCTTTACCGGCCGGAGCCAGGCGGGTCGTGGCAATCCTTGTCGATGTCATCGTTCTGGTGTTCGCGCTTTTCATGCTCTGGTTCTGCTGGCGCTGGTTCGGCCTTTATATGCTGGGGCAGCAAGGGTTTGATGTGCTGGCCTTTCAGGCAAAAACCTTCAATTTCATCTATGCAGAACCGACGACCACCCTTGGTATTGGCAAGGTGTGGGTCTGGAGCGTGATGTGGCTGTTTGCCTTCGGCGCGACACTCCACGGCCTGGCCAATTTGTTCTCCCGCCCTGGAGCTGTAACGGAACCTGCGCAATGACGCCGCTCATCTTCATCGTCAATCTGCTACTCGCGGTTCCGGTCGCCCTGGTCCTTGCGCTGACGGCGATCTGGTACATCTGGGAATCCGGTAACACCATTCTTTACGACAGCTTCGCTCAGAAGATGTTCTCAGGAATTGAGAACTACGGGCTTCTCGCCATCCCGCTTTTCATGCTGACCGGCGAAATGATGAACGAAGGCGGTATGACGCGGCGCCTGATCAATGCAGCCCGGATCTTTGTCGGCGGTTTTCGCGGTGGGCTTGCCTATATCAACCTGCTGGCCAACATGTTCATGGCAGCGATCATCGGTTCGGCCACTGCACAGATCGCGGTGATGGCGCGCGCCATGACGCCGGAAATGGAAAAAGAGGGCTACGACAAGGGTTTTGCCGCAGCCACCACGGCGGCAGGCGGTCTGCTTGCCCCCGTCATTCCGCCGTCGATGATGTTCGTAATCTTCGGCGTTCTGGCACAGATCCCCATCGGCGACATGTTTCTGGCAGGTGTCGTGCCGGGACTGATGCTGGCGGTTTCCTTCGCGTTGGTTATCGCGGCAGTCGGTTTCCTGCGTGGCTTTCCAAGAGGAGCCTGGTACACGGGCCGCGAGGCCGTATCCGCTCTGCTCTTTTGTCTGCCGGCAGCCCTCATTCCGCTTGCGATTATTGGCGGCATTCTTTTCGGCATTGCGACACCTACGGAATCCGCGGCCATTGCCTCACTCATTGCGTTTTTGGTCGGCTGGCTCGTCTACCGCGAATTGAAGCCGTCCACTCTCTTTGCAATGTTCAGGCGTACCGCGGTCAGTGCCTCGATGATCATTTTCATGATCGCCGCCGCCAACGTGTTCGGTTGGGTGATTATCTACGAAGCACTGCCGCAGAAACTTGCCAGCCTTATTACTTCGCTCACTGCCGATCCGTTTGTGTTCCTATTGATCGTCAACGTGGTCCTGCTAGGCGTTGGCATGGTGATCGACGGCATCGCCGCGGTTATTCTGATTACCCCGATCCTGCTGCCCATTGCGATGAACAACTATGAGATCAGCCCTTACCAGTTCGGTGTCGTGATCTGCCTGAACCTCGTCCTCGGGCTGCTGACGCCTCCTGTTGGTGTGGGCCTATATATTGCATCGACGATGAGTGGCACCTCACCGGGTCGTATCCTGCGCGCACTCTGGCCATTCCTGCTGGCGGTCGCGGTGGTTTTGATCCTACTCAGCCGCTTTCCATCGCTCTCCACCATGCTCATCCAGACATGAGCCTGATGGGGCTTTGGTCCTTCGGGCTGTAGCCGCGTCACGTGAGAGCTGACTGGTTGCGCATCTTCAGGACACCCGTTTTGAGACCTCTTCATGGCGAAGTTCCGCCGGAGGGTGGGAACGCATTAGCCACGTACTGAATGTGTCGTTCTTTCTTTCGCCCAATTCCGAGAAGTCATCCAGGATCTCAGAAATCCCAACGCCATCCATAAGCCGGGCCGCAAAGCGGTCGGCTTCGTATTCGGTTAGCCTGGATACCGAGCTGTTGAGCATTTGGGCAGCGTTGGCCGGAATGCGCAAAATCGCCGTGATGGCGGTGAAGAGGAACCCGATGAAAGGAATTCGGTTGAGCGTGCCGTTTGCCAAACCAATACCAAGGTTGACCGGCAGATTGAGATAATGGAGGAACATCAGGATCCGGGTATCCCAATTACACAGGTGTCCAATTTCGTGAGCGGCTATTCCGGCAAGGCGCTCGATGCCAGATGGTGTGTCTCCGTATTTCAGCAGCAGCCCCTTCGTAAAGCAGATCCGATTATGGGCGTAGGCAAAGGCATTGAGTTCACCGCAATCCTGTACTCGCCAAACGATCCTGGGAAATTTGATCTCGGAGACAGACGATCTTTCCTGCAGGACTGCCTCAACTTTGCTGATCAGGTCCATTTCCCTTTGAGAAGGGCGCCTTGTAGCGAAGGTGATATCGAAAGCGCCTGCACCGACTGACGGTACTTTGGCAACAAAGACTGCCGGCAGAAGCGCTAGTCCAAGCGCCAGGACAAAAACCTGCCAGTCCTGAAGAGGGATGTCGCCAACTAAGATCGAGTACGGCAACGACAGTATGTTGAAAGAGAGCATAACCAGGCAGAATGCCGAGGCTGCTGCGGCGATCAGAGCGACGGAACGGACTAGTTCAATAGCTGCAATCCTTGTGATGATTTTTAACATGAGTATTCCGGACTTATGAAAACGAACTGCTACTTTTAAGTGCATTTTTCAACAATTCACCAAAAAGAAGATGGCTGAGCAATTCGAGTTCCCGCCTGCCTGCGCCAAGTTGCAGAAACTTGCGACCCTTGCGAGGTTTTGTGCCCCAACGAAATGGCGCCTTGCGCTTGTTGGATCTGCCAAAGTCATGCCGCGTCGAGGTACGCTGAGTGTGAAACCGATTGGTGCGCGATTGCCGGCAGTCTGTTCAGAAAATAGGAAAGGCAATCCTGCTCCTTGTCTGAGCCATCTTCCGGTGGCCAACTGCCTGGAAGCTGATATCCGGATGATCCGTTGACGCTGGTTGCGAGTTTGAACCGCGCCAGGTCCGGCAGGGTCTTTTCGGCGAGCCAGGCGTTCCACTCATCGACCTGCCGGGTCTGAGCCGTTGGCAGGACGACGACGGGAATGGAGCGGCGTATGACGGCCTTCGCGTGCGGCTCGCGCGCGTTAGGTTTTTTATTTTTTTCTTTCTCTAAGTTTGGTGGACAGATTTGACCACCTTCGCCAGACACATCTGACCGCCTTCCGGGACAGATTTGTCCGTCTTTTCTCGAAGCTCGCAGGCCTTTAAGATCGAGGCGTCGGTAGGGCAATACTCCGTATTGTGCCCGACGCCATTCCCGCGTTGAACGCAAAGCCATTCACCGATTTCCAGATCTCGGATGGCGCGTTGGATGGACTTGATACTCTTGCCGGTTGCTTCGGCAATGGTCTTGTAGGACGGCCACGCCTTCTCGGTGTGGCCGTTCACATGTGCGGTCACGATATATAGTGCGACGCACTTGGCATTGTCGTTGATATTGGCATCACAGCTCAGCAGTCTCAGCCACTGAAGCTTCACTTCCCGGAATGGACGGCGCTCGCTCATGCGTGCCTCCAGAGACCTGCCTGGAAAGCAATTTCGAGTGAGGCAAAGCAGCAAAAAGGTGGGACAACGGCCATTGTAAGCCATTGAAATCCTTCAGGTAGGTGTTTTGTCCCACCTTCTGCTAAGCTATTGACTTTCTTCAGTTTGGCTAGGCTCTCCGGGCCCACCATTTTTCTTTTCTCCCACTCGCATTTGCCGTCCGAAGAAAGCTGATCCTGTTCTGCTGATGTGCAGTCCCGGAATTGCTCAATCGCCGGCGTCTGCCTGGCGCTGTTGCGGCATTGGGGAGGACCGGCAGTTCGCCGTTCTCGATCACCGGTGCGGCGCTGGACCGGGATGTGGCGCTTGTTGATGCGGGGCTGAATTTCGGTGTGACTGACAACCTCAACATCACTGCCGACTACACCGGCTCCTTCTGTGAGCGCCTGCAGGACCACACTTTTGCTGCGAAACTCAGGGCAAAGTTCCAAGGAGGCTGGCATGGGTTTATGCGGTCTTGTCGATCCCGATAGAAATGGCTGCCAGGAACGAAAGATGCCCCGCGATGCTGGACGAGGCCATGTTAGGCGCTTAGCTTTATTCGGACGGCCCGAGGGAGCCCTACGTGGGCCACATCGTCGATCAAGTCAGCCACGTGCTGCAACGTTGAACGGATGTGTACACACTCGACGGGCTTCATGATCGGGCATGAACGGGAACGTGAGTTTGGCTTCCTACACGCAGGCAATAGGGCATTTCGAGAACGGCGAATTTGCAAAGGCGCAGCATGCCGTTTCCGCCTGCCTGCAGGAGATCTACGCGAATATTCATGGCTTCGTCCTGACAGAAAACCTTCAAAACATATATGGCACGAAAGTTTCGGTGATTGTCGTTTCCCATCGGAGCGGCCTTGAGGCCTGCGAGGTTGGCCGGGGTATCGAAGATTTCATCCGCCGTCCGGACGTCGAATTGATTTTCGTCGGCAATGGGCCTGGAGCCGCTGAGGGGGCATCCGGCCCGTATGCTGACAAGGCGCGGGTATTCGGCTTGCCGGAGAATATCGGCTGTTCGGCGGCGCGAAACGTCGGTGCCTATGTCGCGCGGGGGAGCTGCCTTCTGTTTCTGGACGATGATGCATCGACGGGCGTTGCAGATCTTGATCTGCTTGCCGGCACCTGTATCGAGCGCAGGGCCATGGCTGTGCGCGGGCGCATTGCGCCGAAGTCCGGTGCCGGATTGACGGGCAACCACTACAATCTCGGTGACAGTCTGAAACCCGCACCGCCCACAACGGAGGGGTTTTCCGCCTGGCAGGCGGCAGCCTTCGAAAGATACGGCGGATTTGATCCGCTTCTGGCGGGGCACGAAGGCATGGATCTTTGTTGCCGGATGCTGGGCGAGACGGATGCGAAGCAGTTCCTGTATCAGCCCGGCGCAGTGATGCGTCACGACTATGCCGGAGACGACCGGCAATGGTTGCAGAAGGTGGAGAAGCTTCAGCTTTCGGACAGGTATCTTGCGTTCAAGGGGATAGACAAGGACCGGGTTGCCGTCGCCTTCAAGGAGGTTGAGAAGGCGGATGCTGTCTGACACGTCAACGAATGCGCCATTCGCACGCGGGAACGCATTCAAGACCTTTCCGGGCAAACTGCATGGATAGGCCTGACGACACCTGGCTGAGCCAGCGCTTTTGTTCCAATCCGTTCGAGCGAATCGAAACCCTGCCGAACCAGGACATTCACTTCTGTCCCGCAGCCTGGCAACCGGCTGCAATCGGCAGTCTGTCTGACGATCCTGAAACCGCCTGGAACTCGCCCAAAGCCCAGGACATACGACGGTCGATCCTTGCGGGTGACTTCTCGCATTGCTGCCATTTGAAATGCCCACGTATCACAGGGCGCGATCTTCCGGCGCGCGAGGAGATCCTGTCGGAAATAGACCCGTCTCCTGCGGTGGCCTACTATCGGGAGATCATCAAGACTGGCAGGACCCGACTGGACAAGCCTCCAGCGTGCGCCAGCCTCGGTCACGACCTGAGCAGCAACACCGCCTGTCCTTCGCAGGCGACAAAACCGGTTCAACTGAAAAAATACGATGCCGACCGGCTCGACTGGATCTTCAACGAACCGTACGCGCGCTTTCTGTCCAAAGCTGATCGAATAACCATCGGCCGTGAAGGCGAACCTTTTGCCAGCCGGCATTTCCTGAACTTTCTGAAGACCTATTGCGCGGAGATAGAGCCGAGAAAGGCGCTGGACCTTCACACCAATGGCCTGCTGCTGACGGAAGCTGTCTGGAACCGGCTCGATCTTTGGAGCCATGTCGGCAGCGTTCATGTGTCTGTCGATGCCGCGACCCCGGAAACCTATAATGAACTGCGGCCAGGCAGGCAGTTGGTTCAGCTCCTGCCCAATCTGTCTTTTCTCGGCCATTTGCGCAGACTGAAAGCCATAGACACCTTCCAAATGAATTTTGTCGTCCGGCAGGAAAACTACACAGAGATGCCGGACTTTGTCCGTCTTGCACGCCGGGTTGGGGCAACAGGTGTTCTGTTCCACCGGGTTCACGATCAGCAGGTTCGGGAGGAAGGTGAAGGTCCTGCGGTCGACGTCGCTGACCCTCGCCATTCTGATCATGAAGCGTTGCAGTTGATCCTCGAAGACCCGGTTCTGAATGCTCAGGACGTCGAATTGGTTGATCTGGGACTTGCCCCACGGCACAGGGAACTTTCCGGGGCAGCGTGCTCAGGCGCAACGCCTGATCAGGTTCGGCAAGGCTGAGGTCCATGGTGCATCATCTCATCCTGCTTTCATCGGGAAGAAGCGGCACGCATCTGCACCAGACCATGATGCGGAACGGACTTGAAAAGGCCGTCGTTCTTGGCGAGCTGTTCAACCCGTCGTCTCCGTTTGGTCTTGAAGCCCAGACGCCGGACTTCATCGCAATGCTGGAAGAAGAAAGCGGCATTGAGGTCGACCCGGGCAAGGCAAGAGCGCTGGCCAACTTTTTCAGGGACGATCCGGTCTTCATGCTGAGTGCGCTCGCCAGGGTTTGCGACCGCCTTGGTCAGGACTATCTGTGCTATTCGATCCTGCCGAAGCAATTGGCCGGCAGGTCGATCGAAGACATTCTGTTCCGGTTTGACTGCTCCTGCACCTTTCTCACAAGGCCGAGGTTCGCCAGATATGTCTCTCTCGTAAAGGCGCGGCAGCTCGGGGCCTGGAAGTGGGTCGATACCACGTCCCTGAAACCGGAAATAACGATGGAAGGGTTCCTGGAAGATGCAAGAGCCACAGACGACTGGTTTCAGTTCCTGTCGGAAAGGGCGCTGACTGCGGGGCTGGACGTTCGACACCTTTCCTATGGCGCTGATCTCAACCAACCGGCCCGGACCGCGTTTTACAGCCTGCAGCGGAAGTATGAAGGCATCTGCGAGCTGTCCGCCTTCGATTTCAGCCTGATCCCGGATTTCAAGCAGGAACGGGAGGCCGATCCTTTCCGGTCGATTGGCAACGGCGAGCATATGCGGGACGCTCTTCATCAAGCTTCCTTGCTCGATTATGCCTTTGCCGAGCCCGCCGTCTTTTCAGCGGATGGTTATGTCTGATCCCCGCTCGGCAGCGATTGAACATAGCCTTCCGGCGACGTACCGATGGTGAACTCGAAATCCGGCGACCAGCTCTCCCGGATGCGGGCTATCCGGCGTTCGAGATAGAGGTCCCAGTTGGCCGAGGCACCACATCGGGGAAGATCCGAAGACATCGGCAGGGTTTCGAAAAAGAGGCCTCTGCTTCTGAGTGCGGAGAAGTACCTGGGCGGGCACACGACGACGATCGTTTCGAACTCCGCGAGCTTCTCCAACTGGTCTTTCAGCGCGCTGGACAGGTGATCGCCTGCCTCATCGAGCGCCCAGACAAGCGCGACTGTTCCTTGTCTGCGGTGTTCCGACAAAAGGGCTGCGCTGTGCTTGGTGTTGGTTTCAAGTTTCCGGATGCTGCCGAGGGCAACCCGTAGTCCGATCTTGCGAAGGCTGCGTTTGAAAGACACGGTTCAACGCTCCTCCAGGGGATTTGCGGGAAGCTGAGCGACCGCCTGCAACAGATGTGCAGTCTGCTGCGCACCGTTCCACCAGCCGGACTTTCTGAGGCACGACCGAGCCAGCGATTGGCGGAAATCGGGATCGAGCATCTGCACAAGATGGTCTCCGATTGCGTATGGATCCTCGGCAGGTGAGGTGAGGTTCCACCCTGCGCGCGCGCCATATTCCGCGCGGGCTTCTTGCACATCCATGATCGGGTTGCTGTTCGGAATGAAGATCGACGGCAGCGCGGCGGCAATGTTTTCGTGAAAGGTATTGTATCCGGCCGCGCAGACGGCAAAGTCGAAGGCTTTCAGATACTGCCCGAGCGGATAGACCTTCCGCATCACCAGGCGCTCATGGAAATCCGCGTACTCCTCGAAATGAAGCGGGGACCTGACGTCGACCGCGATCACCTGCGGATGCCTGTCCAGAAACTCCAGCAGACGTGCCCGGGGAAGGGACATGTCGAAATTTGCTTCCGAGCCAAGTTGCACGAGACAAAGGATCGCGTCGTCCGGCAGGTTCAGCGCCCGTCTTGCGGTGGTTCTGTCAAAGAGCTGATCTCTTGGCGTCATCAACACCGGGTCGACCCGGGTGACGCTGTTGGGGTTGGGGCGTGAATAGCCTTCGTCCAGAGGCGCGCAGAGTTCCCCGGGTTCGATGATTGCGTCGAAGAAGCCTTCCCGGGAGATGCTGTTGGGCTGGGGCGTGCGCCAGAGGCCGCGCCGGATCCAGACGCTGGTGGCGCGGCCGTAGCTTTCAACCGCGTCCACGAAACCTGCGTACGGCAAGTTGCCGTCAAACAGTGTGAGGCAAGGCTTGTAGTGGCTGAGCGCCTCGCGCAATTCCTGAAAGAAATAGCTGTTCCAGGCTTTGAAATCCAATTCCAGTCTCTGCCGGAAAGGCCGGAATTCGGCGAGATATCCCATGGACCTTGCAATTTCGATTGCTTCGGAAAGCGAGAAGAAAACGACATTCGCACTCGGGCCGATCGCCCTGGCGATGGCAAGCTGCCGGGAGAGATGCCCGAGGCCGACGCCGTTGGAAGTGATCGTAAGCACGACCGGGGCAGGGGCGGGTCTGCGTGTTTTCGGGGCAGGCAGGGCGGCGACAGAGGGGGCGGCGATTTTTTCGAATTTCGCGGTGAACTGGTCCAGGCCAAACCGCTCCTCCACAAACGTGCGTGCCTTTCGGGAGGTCGTTTCATAAAGCTGAGGATCCGTACGAAGCTGCTCATAGACCAGTGGTGCTTCGTCCGGCTCGGCATAAAGGCAGGCATCGGAAAAACTGGTTTCCATATAGCGCGGAACGACGCAGGGCAGTCCGGTGGCAAGGGCTTCGAGCACACAATATCCGAACGCCTCGATCAGCGCTTTGGAATGGAAATAGCTGTAGATGTCGAGCCCTTGAAGAAATCCGGAAATCGGTCCCTTCGAGAAGGGCAGAACCTGCCAGTTGGACGGCAGGTCTTCGAACTGGTCCACGAAGCTCTGCGGCACGCCCATCATGCGGAAGGCAAAGTCAGTGGATTGCGGATAGCAGGTCGTGGCGACCGATAGAGACGGCCATTTGTCGGCGCTGGGGCGACTGTGGCGGCCGATGACCAGAGGGGATTTCGGTTCCCGGGATTGTTTCTCCGGATAGTCGGCCAGATCGATCAGATTGGCCCAGCTGCCCTGGTGAACGGCGTGGGACAGGCCGTTCACCACAAGGTCTTCGCGCACGATCTCGCTCACCGGCAGGAGTTTGAGCGAGTGGCCATACCAGTCGGAGATGAGCGCCGACCAGTGATCTGCCGGAAAGGCACGTTGTCCGTCGCGGTTTCGTATCGTCTGGTGCACGACAAGGTAACAGGCATCCGCATCGAAACGGGTTCGGCATTGCACCCGTTTGTCCAGCAAGGTCGGGTGATACAAAAGCGCGACCCTGGACCGCGGTCTTTCGTTCTGCGGAACAATGACGGTGCCGGTAGCCCTGATCTCGGCGAGTACGGATGCGTTCAAGGTCCGGTTTCGGGAAAAAAAGGGGGAACACAGCGGTATGATACCGGCTTTCAACCCGGCTTGCTTGCAGGCGCGAAGATCATATTTGAGCGATGTGGACGTCCCGCCGGGAAAGCGCAGGTCGGCCAGGTATAGGACGTCAAATTCCATGTGCCGGTCGGCCCCCCAGGAAATCCATCAAACGATCTTGCCGGAAATCACGATGGGGAGCCACCATAGAGCCGCCAGGACTCCAGTCCACGGTTGAACAGAGGGCCCGGAACACCATCCAGCGTGCCCTCATAGTATCCGGCAGACTGCAATCTGGTCTGGATCTCAAGGATGGTATCGCGCGACCAGCTGCGGGCGTCGGAAGAAATCTTCGCAAGTGTTTCGCCGCTGTCCACCGTCAATGCGGACAACAACAGTTCCGATGCCTTTTGTGGTGATTTGTCGGTGTGGAAACCTTCGTCGTAAATCGCAGCGGCGGCAAGGGCGCCTTCCGCGTATCCCTGCTGTGCGGCCAGTTCGAAATAGGCCGCTGCGTCTTCGGGGGTCTTGTAAATGCCTTCCTTGGCAAAGACGCCCAGATTGTAGGTCGCTCTGGCGGCGCCTTCCGAGGAGGCATATTCCAGAAGGGTAATTGCACGCGGAACATCACGAGCCCCACCTGTGCCGTTATAGAGGGAAACTGCAAGGTTGATGGCGCCGTCGGCGCTGCCGTTGGCATAGGCGCGTTCGAACAATTCGCGGGCTTTCAGCAGGTCCTTGGGCAGCCCCTGGCCGAGTTCGTAGAGGAGGCCAAGGCTGACGAGTGCCCTTGTGTCGCCTGCAGCTGCTGCCTGCTGATAGAGATCGACGGCAATCTTGGTATCGCCTGCGGCTGCCCGTGCCCGCGCCAGCAGGGCCTTGTAGTGCGGCACATCCGGATAGTCCTTGACGGCCTGCTCGCAGGAATGAATGGCCGCCCCGGAGTTCTTTGCCAGAAGGTTGAGAGAGACGCCCCGGTAGATGACGGTTGAATCGTTCGGGTGTGTGGCGAACCGCCTGCACAGTTCGGATTGCGTCAGATTGTTCGGATTGTTGGGCATCATCTGGGTGACAAGCGTTTTGGCCTGCTCCAGATATTGCCCGTCCGGAAATCGCTCGATGTAATACTGCAGCAGGGCCCGGTTACGGGAGGCCAGGGCGTTGGACCAGATTTCCTCTTCCAGACTTGCGAGGCCGACCGATGGCGTCGGCAGGACGCCGTTCGTGTCCTTCAGGGCTCTTTCGAGGATCGTTTGCGCTTCATCGACAAACCTGCCTTCCGGATAGCGCTGCAGGTACAGCTGGATCAGCCTTGGATCTTCCTGCTGCACCGACAGCTTCCACAGGCCCGCTTCAAGGTCGCCGTCCGACTCCGGGCCCGGCTTGAAATAGAAATCGGGTTTGACCGAGAACTGGACGTAAGGCACCTGGGCGCCACCGGTTTCCTTGCGTACGTTCTGGTTCACGTCCGCCAACACGGACAGGACCTCGCGGCCGGAGGAGTGCATGTAGGACAGGAGCGCCGTCGCGTAGGGACTGTTGTCACCCGCGCCGTCATAGGCAACCTTGCCTGGTTGTGTGGCGTAGCCGATCAGAAACCCGCTGACATCCGGCGGTGGTGCCAGGCCCACTTCCAGGCTCTTGATGCGATCCTGAAACGGATTGTTCTGGCAGGCGTCCAGGAAGACCATCTTGAAGGCGCTGCTGCGCCCGACAAGCTTGAGCAGCTCATCGAAATGAATGCTGTCGCTGACAAGCGTATCGATGTCACTGATCCGTGAATCAACCGGAATGAGATAGTTCTTGCCCGCCAGTTGAACGCCATGCCCGGCGTAATAGACCAGTACGACGTTCGCGTTGCGCCGAATGGTTGCCTGGGAGAACTCTTCGGCCTTCTTCAGGAAGGCCTCCTGCGTTGCATCCAGGATCAAGGTGACGTCGAAGCGAAGGGTCTGCAGGGTTGCAGCGATACTCTCCGCATCATTGCGTGCATTGGGGAGTTTCTCGCCATTGTAGTTGGAATTGCCGACGATCAGCGCCATACGCGTGTCGGGTACAAGCTGCTGGGCTCGTGAGGTTTCAGGTAAGGAAACCGAGACAACGAGTATCAGGCCTGACAGAAGCAGGACCTTCTCGAGAAGTTGCCGGACCAAATGCAATTTCATGGTTTGGAACCGCATTCCGCTCAAATTGAAATCATGGACGCCAGATTGACTTCGACCGCCGCGATGGTCTCGGTCAGGACAGCTCGCTGTTGCTGCTGCAGGTTCGTGATGACGGTGTCCTGGGACCGGACGATCTGAATGCGCTGAACCTTGCTGATGCCTTCGCGGACCGCTTCAAGAGCTGCTTCGCCACTTTCGGCCTGCTCGACTTTGACGACCATTTCGCGAACAATCGGCAGGGCCGACTGCGCAACAGCGCTTCCATTTTCCGCTTCACGCGCCAGCCGATTTTCCAGATCCTGCAGGACTTCGGTAATGCATCGGACCGGTTCGATGCCGCGCAATACCTTCTGCTTGCAGCGTTCACAGGCGTTATTGACCCGAACACGGTTGTTCAGGAACCGCTCGAGAATGGCTCGTTCCCGGGCCACGGTTGTCGGTTCTCCATCGCCTTTCGGAATCAAGAAAAACGGTCTGACCGCTTCCTTGCCGGAGCCTGCCTTGACACTTGGGGATTCGCTTTCGTAAGCGGCGATGGTGATCGGCTTGCCGTTTGGATTTTCCAGCTTGCTGCCTGCGGCTGACGGGTCAAAGGACTCATCAAAGGGCAGCATCGTGCTCCTTGTAAAAATCTGCTGTGCGTTCGAAAGCTGCCAGGACGTATTCCTGACTGGATCGTTCAAGGCCTGGGTGCTGGCCTTGGCCGAACTTGTCGCGCCTGTTAGCCAGGCCACCAAAATAGACGCAATAAATGATAGGAAACCGAGCATCTTACGCTTGGTAATCTCTGCCATACTTCACCGAATTTTTAAAACTGACTTAGCGTTCTATGACACTTTCATCAGATAATTGAAAAATTTGCATTGTCGGCGGCTCACTACATCCTATCAAGTACAGAGGTTTAGTGAAGCAAAAATTCGCGCCATCGCCTGCCTGGCGATCGGGCTTGCCGTCCCATGAGTGGGCTGTGAGAGCTTTGAAGCGGTGGAGACCCGACGTGTGTCCGATTGAATTTCGCAGGTGAAGCGTAACGCTCCGGCCGAGAAGGGGTTTCCTGTCGCAAAACAACAGGATAGGGCAGGCCAGGTGGCCTGCCCACTATTTCGGGAAACGTCGTCCAGTTGCAATATGAAGGCGTCTGGCCGGTGAAATTTCACCAGACGCTCCGTTTGCAGGCAGGTTCAAATTGTGGTGATTTCCGTTGCGTTACTTGCTCGACAGGAAATCTTCCGCCAGCTCCACCCAAAAACTCGTGCCGATAGGCAGGATGTCGTCATTGAAGTCGTACTTGGGGTGATGCAGGGGCGGGTCGCGATCGGTTCTGGCAGTGCCGAGCATGAAGTAACAGCCAGGCCGTTCTTCCAGGAAATAGGCAAAGTCCTCGCTGCCCATGAAGGGACGGGTGAGGTCTGTGACTTTTTCCTCGCCGGCAAAGCGCCTGGCAAGGTCACGCAGGTAGCCGGTCTCGGCCGTGTGGTTGATCATCGGCGGATAACCGCGCTCATAATCGACCTCGGCCCGCATGCCGTAGCTGGCAGCCTGTCCTTCGGCAATCATGCGGATACGCCGTTCCAGCTCGTCGCGCACATCCGGTTCCAAAGCTCGAACGGTCAGGTTCATTTCCGCCCGCTCGGGGATCACGTTGCTGGCGATACCGCTGTTGAAGGCACCGACCGTGATCACGGCGGACTGCAGCGGGTGGATGTTGCGCGCGGCGATAGTCTGTAGCGCCATGATGATGCTGGCGCCGCATACGATCGGGTCGGATGCCGCCTGCGGTTCTGCGCCATGGCCTCCGTGGCCGACAACGGTAATCTTGCACTCGTCGGCAGCTGCCATCATCGGGCCGTCCCGGAAGGCAAATTGTCCGAAGGGCAGGCTCGGGTCATTGTGAAGGCCGAATACGGCATCGCACGGGAAGCGCTCGAACAGCCCGTCGTCCATCATCAGCCTTGCGCCGCCGAAGTTTTCTTCCGCTGGCTGGAAGATCAGGTGCACCGTTCCGTCGAACTGCTTGCGTTCCGAGAGGATTTTCGCGGCGCCGAGCAGCATGGCCGTGTGGCCGTCATGGCCGCAGGCGTGCATGACACCGGGATGGGTGCTGGCATAGTCCGCCCCGGTTTCCTCCAGGATCGGCAGGGCGTCGAAATCCGCACGAATGCCGATGCTTTTCGAAGACGTGCCATTGCGCAGGGTTGCGACAATGCCGGTTTTTGCCAGGCCACGCGTAACCTCGTAGCCCATAGCAGCCAGTTCACTGGCGACGTAGTCCGAGGTCTTGAATTCCGACAGGCCGATCTCGGGGATCGTATGCAGATGGCGCCTTGTGGCGACGATTTCGGGAAGGAAGTTGGACGACTGAACGGTCATTTACGCACCACGGCTGGGGATACGGTTTTCCAGGAAGCGGAACAGCAATACCAGAATCCCGGTGAGACACATATAGATCAGTGCAAGCAGCAGCAGAGGCTCATATGTGAGATATGTATCCTGCCGAACTCTTGAAATGATCGCATAGACATCGACCACCGTAATGGTCGCGACAAGCGGTGTCGATTTCAGCTGCAGCACGGTTTCGCCGCTCAAAGTTGGCAAGGCACGGTAGATGGCGCGCGGTAGCCAGATGCGGTGGAACATGGTGAAGCGGCCCATGCCAAAGGCACGCGCGGCTTCCAGTTCGCCCCTTGGCACACCGGCAAACGCTCCGCGCATCACTTCCCCCTCATAGGCGGCAAATGACAGCATCAAGGCCGTGAAGCCATACGGCCAGGCCTGGCGCAGATAGGGCCAGAACATCGACTGCCGGATTTCCGGATACTGCGCGAACACCGAGCCGAGGCCGTAGTAGAGCAGCCAGAGTTGCAGAAGCAGCGGTGTGCCGCGGATCAATGTGCAGAAACCACGGGCCAGCCAGGCGAGTGGTCTTGGTCCGGTGACCTGGACAAGGCCCAGGCCTATGGCAAGGAGAAAGCCGACGGCTGCCGTCGAAAACAGCAGAAACAGTGTTTCCCAGATGCCGTGGAGCAGCTTCCATTGGTATTTGGGCAACCAGTCCCACCGCAGGAACCAGATCGCGCAGAAGACGATGCCTGCGAAGACGGCAAGCAGGAAGATCCTGTGCGGTTCCAGCAGTCGGCGTGGCGGCGGCGGCACATAGGCGGGCATTGTGATCTTGGTTTCGCTCATCTCACACAGGCCCCGCAATGCCGCGCCTTGCGCGTTTTTCGATATGGGCGATGACGCGGTTCGAGACCAGGGTCAGCGTGAGATACATCACGCCTGCGGCGCAATAGAACAGCATGTAGGCCTTGGTGCTGCCGGCTGCCTGGCGGGTCACCAGCGTCAGTTCCGAGAAGCCGACCACGGCCAGAAGGGCAGTATCCTTAGTGGCGATGAGCCAGAGATTTGAAAGACCCGGAATGGCATAGGGCAACATGGCCGGCAGGGTGATGCGGCGCAGTGTCTTGAAGGGCGACATGCCGTAGGCACGGGCTGCCTCTATCTGTCCGGGCGGTACTGCCTTGATGGCACCACGCAAAACTTCGGTCGAGTAAGCGCCCTGGACAACGCCGATGACGAAGATGCCGGCGGCAAGGCCGCTGATGTCGACCCTTGGCAGACCGACCAGCATCAGCAGCGTATTCACCGCGTCTGTTCCGGCGTAATAAAGCAACAGGATGAGGACAAGCTCGGGAACGGCTCGGATGACGGTGGTGTAGACCTCAAGCAGGTCGCGCAGGATCGGGCCGCCGTAAAGCTTTCCGAAGGCGCCGCCGATACCGATCAGCAGACCCAGGCCAAAACCGCCGACGGCGAGCTGCAGCGAGGCTGCGAAGCCGGCGAGTAGAACTCCGCCCCAGCCCGGTGGCGACAGGGCGAGCAGATCGAGATTGAGAAATCCGGAAGGGGCAGCCATCGGCAGCGGTCAACCTTGCTTTGAAAGTGTCCGCCCGCGCCCGAGGGCGCGGGACGGTTTCCTAAGGGTGATCCGGCCGCTTAGCCGCCGTAGATGTCGAAGTCGAACCAGTTCTTGGAGAACGTTTCATAGGTCCCGTTCTCGCGGATCGCCTTGATCGCGGCGTTGACCTTGTCCTTCAGTTCCGTGTCGCCCTTGCGCAGGCCGACGCCAACGCCGGCACCGAGGATCGCCGGATCATCCTGGACGTTGCCCTTCAGTTCGCAGCAGGCACCTGCATCGGACTTCAGGAAGGCGTCGAGCGCGATGGCGTCCGCCTGGACGGCGTCGAGGCGGCCAGCGGCGAGATCCTGGTTGGCTTCATCCTGGGTCTGGTACTGCTTGATCTCGGCAGCGCCTTCGCCGAAATACTTTTCGGCATAGTCGGCATGAATGGTCGAAACCTGAACGCCGATGATCTTGCCGGACAGGCCTTCCGGAGTCGCGTCGAAATCGTCACCCTTGGCACCGATGATGCCGGTCGGAGTGTTGTAGTACTTGTCGGAGAAATCGATGGTCTTCAGGCGCTCTTCGGTGATGGACATGGAGCCGATGATCATGTCGATCTTGCCGGATGTCAGGGCCGGGATGATGCCGTCCCAGGCAACTGGCGTGACGACGCAGTCGAGTTTGGCTTCCGCGCAGATCGCGTCCATGAATTCGATTTCCCAACCGATCCACTTGCCGCTGGAATCGGGAGAGGTGAACGGCGGGTAGGGCTCGGCTGCGACGCCGACCTTTACTTCCTCAGCCATGGCGCCGGTGAACGCGGTGGTGGCCAGTGCGGCTGCTGCGAATGCTGTCTTCAGAATATGTTTCATGCTGTTCCCCTGTTTTTTAGACTTCTCGTGCCGGACCTTCCGGCAGGACCTCCCCGCGAAACGTCTGCGGGAGGGTCTAGTTGATCGAGCTGATGAATTTCTTCAGCCGCTCCGATTTCGGGTCACCGAACACCTGGTCCGGCGGGCCCTGTTCCTCAATGATGCCGTTGTGCAGAAAGATGACGTGACTGGCGACTTCCCGCGCGAATTTCATCTCGTGGGTAACCAGGATCATTGTCCGCTGTTCACGGGCCAGATCGCCGATGACGCCGAGGACCTCTCCGACCAGTTCCGGATCGAGAGCGGATGTCGGCTCGTCGAACAACATGGCGAGCGGCTGGACGGCAAGAGCACGGGCGATGGCTGCACGCTGCTGCTGACCACCGGACAGGAAGGCCGGATAGGCATCCTGCTTCTCGTGCAGTCCGACACGGCGCAGCAAGGTTTCGGCGATGCCGACGGCCTCGTCGCGTTTCATGCCCAGAACGTGGATAGGCACTTCAATCACATTTTGAAGCACTGTCATGTGCTGCCACAGATTGAAGCTCTGGAAAACCATCGCAAGCTGGCTGCGAATGCGCTCGATCTGCCTGCGGTTGGCAGGGCGCAGGCCATGGTGGCCGTCGTTTTTCAGGTCGATTGTCTCACCATGGATGGTGACCGACCCTGCGCTGGGCATCTCAAGCATGTTGATGCAGCGCAGAAAGGTTGATTTGCCGGAGCCCGATCCGCCGATGATCGCAATCACGTCGCCCTGCCGGGCCGTGAGCGAGACACCCTTGAGCACCTCAAGAGCTCCGAAACGTTTAAAGAGGTCGCATACCTCGATGGCTGGCGCCGCTGGTTCCATCCTACCGCCATTGCCCGGCCTGAGCCGGTGCACTGTTGTTTCTGTTCCCCGCTGACCTCGTCTTTTTTGCCGGTGCGGCGTCAGCTCTCCGCCCGGTAAGTGTTGTCAGCTTTGCACTTGTCTCGTAATTATTCAACCGTATAATAACGAAAAAATCGATGCCGGTGCGTCAGGCGACCGGAGATCATGGCGGAGGACACAAGAATGGCGCGGGAGGCGAAAGCGATGGCTGCAGCATGGTGCCTGACTTCGCCTGCGAACCCGTCAGTGCGCGGGATTCTGCCGGTCCGGAGCCTGTCATGAGCCGTCGCCCGTTCCATCGCGCAAGTGAGGCCGAGCGACGTCAGGATCTCATCCGGGCGACGCTGGATTGCATTTCCGAATTTGGTCTGCGCGGCGCGACCGTTCGTGAAATCGCGGCACGCGCCGGTGTCACCCCCGGCCTGATCCGCCATTATTTTTCCAGCAAGGACCAGATGCTGCAGGATGCCTATCGGGAAGTCATGACCGGAATGACATCCACTGTGGCGGCAGCTGCCGATGGTGATCAGCAGAGCCCCAGGGCACGACTGCACGATTTCATCGTGGCCAACCTGACGCCGCCGGTTGCCAACGCTCGGACGTTGTCGCTCTGGGCTGCTTTCATCAGTCATGTGCGCGTCGATCCGGCATTTGCCGAAATTCACCTCGAGAGCTATCTCGCTTTTCGGTCTGTGCTGGAAACCCTCGTCGCCGAGGTGCTGGCCGAATCGGGTGAGCCACCCGATGCAAAGCGGTGCCGGGAGCTGGCAATTGCGATCAACGGCGTGATCGACGGTCTGTGGATCGAAGGCACGCTGGTGGGTCACCTCTTTTCCGAAACGCCCCTTCCGGGCGTTGCCATCCGGTCCGTCGAGGCATTGCTTGGCGGAATAAGCCTTGCCGCCAAACCACACTCAAACTGAGAGACCGACTATGCGTTATGCGTCGATCACCGACCGCCTTGCCCACCTGGGCTCGGGAAAATGGACTGTCCACATCAAGGCGCGCGAAATGGCGGCTGCGGGCGTTCCCGTCATCGAGCTGACGATCGGCGAGCCGGACATCCTGCCCGACGAAGCCTTGTTCGAGGAAGCCAACCGGGCGATGAGGGCCGGCCGTATCCGTTATTCCAACGGTCGGGGCGAGCCGGGTATCGTTGCTGCATTGACGGAAAAATATCGCAAGCGCCGGCCTGACGTGAACGAGCAGAACGTCCTGTGTTTCCCAGGCACGCAGACTGCCCTTTTTGCGGTGATGCTGGGCCTTGTGGAGGCAGGCGACGCCGTTCTGGCAGGTGATCCGCTCTATGCCACCTACGAAGGCGTTATTGCCGCGACCGGTGCGCACATGGTGCCGGTGCCGCTCCGCCCTGAAAAGGGTTTTCACCTTCAGGCGGAAGATCTAGAGAAGGCAGTCACTCCGGACAGCCGGGTGCTCCTGCTCAATACGCCGCACAATCCGACCGGGGCGACGCTGACGGCTGACGAAATTGCCGCCATCGGTGAGGTCTGCATCAAGCACGACCTCTGGATCGTCTGCGACGAGGTGTATGAAAAGCTGATCTTTAAGGGAAGTTTCGCTTCCCCCTTCGACCAGCTGGCGCTGGCGGACCGGACCATCGTGGTGTCCTCTATCTCCAAGTCTCACGCCGCCCCCGGCTTCCGGTCTGGCTGGGCAATCGGTCCGGAAGAATTCTGCACGCGGTTGCTGGCGGTGTCCGAAACCATGCTTTTCGGCGGACAGCCGTTCATCGCGGACATGACAGCTATGGCGATTGCCGGGGATTTCGACACTGCCGAGCGCATGCGGGAGAGTTATCTGCGGCGGGCGAAGCTCATCATCGGGCATCTGTCCGGACACGGCGCCCTTAAGCCCATGATGCCGGAAGCCGGCATGTTCCTGCTGGTGGATGTCAGCGCAACGGGACTGGATGGCGCCACCTTTGCCGAAAGGCTGCTGGAGGAAAAACAGGTCGCGGTGATGCCAGGGGCCTCCTTCGGCGATCAGGCGACGAATTTCATCCGGTTGTCGTTGACGGTGGCCGATGAAACGCTTTCCGAAGCAACAGACCGCATCGCGGCCTTTGCGGACAGTCTCGACGACGAGGAGAGCCGCAAATGGGCGTAGTGACCAAGACGGTCGGTGAGGCCCTGATCGATATTCTTGAAGCCAATGGCGTGGAAGCCGTCTTCGGCATTCCGGGCGTGCACACGGTCGAGCTTTATCGGGGGCTGGCTGCGTCCGAAATCCGCCACATCACCCCGCGCCACGAACAGGGGGCCGGGTTCATGGCGGACGGATATGCCCGCGTGACCGGGAAACCCGGTGTCGCACTGGTGATCACCGGCCCTGGCCTGACCAATACGATCACCGCGATGGCGCAGGCCTATCAGGATTCCGTGCCGATGCTGGTGATCTCGGGCGTCAATGCACGCGCAAGCCTTGGCCATGGCCGGGGCAAGCTGCACGAGCTGCCGGACCAGCGCGCCATGATGGCACCGCTTGCGCTGATGACACACACGCTTCTGGAACCTGCAGATCTGCCGGCTGTCATGGAGCGGGCCTTCGCGATCCTGCAGTCGCGGCGTCCGGGGCCGGTCCATATCGAAATTCCAACCGATGTGATGGTGGAAAAGATTGCCGTTGGCGACTTGCGCCCCTCAAAGGCCTGCGGCCCGCGGGCGGCTCAGGCACAGGTGCTGGAGCTTGCCGAGAAATGCCGCAAGGCCCAGCGCCCGGCGATCCTGTGCGGTGGCGGTTCTGTTGCCGCCGCAGACACGATCCGTTTGCTGGCGGAGCAAATTGATGCGCCGCTGATCACCACGGTCAACGCGCGGGGCATGTTTGCGGGACATCCGCTCTCCGTTCCGGCCAGCCCGAGCCTTGCCGCCGTCCGGGACCTGCTTGCAGCCTCCGATCTGGTGATTGCGCTCGGCACGCAGATGGGACAGACGGATTACGACATGTATGCCGATGGCGGCTTTCCGGAGCTTGCAGATCTGGTGCGGGTGGACATCGATTCAGACCAGCTTGCCCGGGGGCCTGAGGCTGCGCTGCCGGTTCTCTCCAGTGTCGACCAGTTGCTGGACGATCTTCTGCCGCTGCTTGAAGGTCCCGGTACGGCGGCGGCGGAGGGTGCCGCGCGGGCCAAGGCTTGCCGAGAGGCGGTTTCAACCTGGTTGAGCCCCAAGATGCAGGCGGAAATCGGCGTTCTGGAGACGATCCGCGAAACGCTGCCCGGCTGCATCATCGTCGGCGACAGCACGCAGGCCATCTATTCCGGCAACTTGTCCTTTGAAGCAGGCCGGCCGCATGGCTGGTTCAACGCGGCAACAGGGTTCGGTGCACTTGGGTATGGCCCTCCGGCCGCGATCGGTGCCAGCATCGGCGAGCCTGAAACGCCTGTGATCTGCCTTGTGGGTGATGGCGGGCTTCAGTTCTCGCTTGCCGAAATTGGCTCAGCCAGGGATTGCGGAGCCAGGGTGATTTTCCTGGTCTGGAACAACGACGGTTATGGCGAAATCCGCACCTACATGCTGGATTGCGGGATTGAACCGGAAGGCGTGACGCCATCAGCACCCGATTTTGGCAAGATCGCCGACGCCTATGGTTTGCCGTCCGTGCGTCTTGATGACGTGTCGGAGCTCGGGGCCGCTCTGAAGCGGTTTTCAGACCTGTCCGGACCAAGCCTGATCGAAATCCACGAAACAGGCACGCGCGGGGCGACCGCCTGACGTGAGACCCTGCGGGCTTTGCTCAGCTTGAGGCCGGCAAGGACAGCCTGAATTGCGTTCCCCTGCCTTTTACAGACTGGCAGGTGAACGCAAGCCCGTGTTCACGCGCAAGGTCGTGACAGACCGAAAGACCAAGGCCATGTCCGCTGGACGTGCTGCCTTTCTTGTAGGCTTTCAGGAAGGTTTGCTGTTCTGTCTCGGTCAGGCCTGGTCCCGTATCGAGCACACAAAGCTCCAGGGCCTGTCCACGGTTACGGACGCCAATCAGGACCTTGCCTTTTTCGGTGTATTTGACCGCGTTGGAGACCAGGTTGCTGGCAATGCGCATCAGGACCATGGGGGGGACAGCTGTCTTGCGGGTTGATGTAACCCGTCGCAGCTTCAGGCCTTTTGAGATCGCTTCCTCGCCAAACATCTGCTGGACCGTGTCGAGAACAAGCGAAAGTTCGTAGCTCTCCATTTCCGCCGGTTCTGCGCGGGTGATGGCGATGTCTTTCTGGGCGTGGTCTTCTTCGCCGGTTGGATCGGAGCTTTCGGCTGTCCCTATGCCATCGTTCCGCGGTGCCGTTTCCGCCAGATAGGAATTCGACAGGGCCTCCATGTAGTCGAATGCCTCTGCAAGACGTTGGCGAACCGGCGGTTCCATATGGTCGGCAAGATGGTCGAAGCTGAGCCTCAGTGAAGTGATCGGCTGTTTCAGATCATGGGAAGCAGTCGCCAGTTGCCGCTGACGCAGGCTGGCCAGATCGCGGGCACGCGTGTAATTGCGCTCGGCCACGAGCAGCTCTCGACTGCGCTTTGCTTCCGCTTCAAGGGCAGCGATTTCGGCCTGAACGGCATTTGCGTGTTTGTGGCGCAAGGCAACGATATGGGCGGTCAAACCGGTCATGGTGGCAATCAGCAGGCAGGAGAAAATACCCTTGACCGTGCTCGCAACTGGCAGGATTTCAGTCTCGAGGCCAACGACCATCAAGGCAATCAGCCCAACGACCAGCACGGTGCCAAAGGCTGAAACCAGTTCCGAGCTGACATGTGCCGCGCCTTCGCAGCGTCGCCAGCTGCGGCCTGCCAGGAAAACGGAAATGAACATCAGCGCCAGCAGCACATAGCCGAAAAACGCGACATAGGTGCCGGGCGAAAAGAAAGACAACCCGAAACCGGCTATCGATAGAGCGGAAAAGGCTGTCAGGCCGATGGAAAGTCTTGTCTCGCGGCCTGTGGTGGCGACAGAGCGGCCGGAAATGACGAAGCCGAGGCCGGATAGGGAGAACAGCAGGAAGAAGCCTGTCGGAGACTGGAGTTCAGGCCTGTCGGGAAAGAAGAACCGGAACCAGAGGCCGTCAATATAAGCGATGAAAGCAAGTCCGAGCCCGAACTGGACGGCGTAGAGCATGCCGATCCAGTTTTTCATGGCCAGATGAAAGCCGAAGAAGAAAATCAGGCAGGAGATCGTGAAGGCGTAGAACGCCGTATGGGTGATGCCGGACGCAAAGGCTGAGGCTTCAAGCTCCACCGGTGTTTCCAGCGCCATCTTGAAGGACTGGAAAGGCCCGAACTTGAAATTCACCAGGAGGGTGACCCGCTCTTGCGGCGCGATGTCGAAGACAGGCGTGCGCAACCTTGTGACCGAGTGGTCTTCCGGTGCGAAGGGTTCGAAAATCGAATAACTGATCAGGCTTTCGGTAAAGCCGCTTTCGCGGATGACATAGGCATCCAGTTCGCTGACCAGCGGCAGGTCGATCGTCAGCACGAAAGGATCCGGCGCACGGCCATCGTTCAATGTTGCGTTGACGATCTCGACAGCGGCCCAGGCTTCCGGCGCATAGTTCGTTTCCAGCAGAGAGGCCTTGAGGGTCGGAGAGAATTTGCCGGAGCGGAACCGGTTCAGGATGTCGGCAAGAGATGCTGTCGGATCGCTCTCATAGACCAGATGCGGCTTCAGGTCGCCAATCCCCTGGCCGGGCTCGAGGCGCACAGTTTCTGCCCGGGCGATGCCGGTCACGAGAAGGCTGAAAAACAGAAGGGCCCACAGGTGCAGAATTCTGGTCATTTCCCCAAAGGCATGTCAGATAGAAGGACTGCAGCTGCTGGATCGAGAGCCGTGAAAGATCAAAGATATAGTGCCATCATTGCAGATGATCACGCAATCGTTCGCTCGGGCTTGCGCGACGCTCTGGAAAAGCCGGGCCTGATCGAACCGGAGGGGATCAACGTGCTGGCGGAAGCCGGCGACGGTCTCAGCGCGATAGCCGAAGTGCGCAAGCAGCGGCCAGACCTCCTGTTGCTGGATGTCTCCATGCCGATGGCAGGCGGCGTGGAAGTGCTGATCGAGGCAAGGCGCTGGTCGAAGGAAACGAGGGTGGTCGTGCTGACAGGCATTTCCGCTGTCGGGCTGATATCGGATCTCATCGAGGCCGGGGTCGATGGCCTGTTCTCGAAGGCGTCGGACAATGCCGAGTTCTACCAGAAACTACCAGGTATCCTGCGCGGACAGCGGCATATTTCGGATGTGTTCCTGAAGATCCTGGAAGAGACGCCCGCGCCACCGGTTCTGACGGACCGGGAACGGCAAACGCTGAACCTGATCCTCGCGGGGCGGTCCAACAAGGAAATTGCCGAAGGACTTGGCATCAGCGTCAAGACCGTCGACAAGCACCGTACCAGCCTGATGCAGAAGCTGAACGTGCATTCGGTGCCGCAGCTGATGGCCAAGGCGCTGAAGGAAGGCATGATTGATCCATCGCGGGAACTTTGACCGGAGAATGCCTGTTCTGGCCGGAATGGGGGATCGGCCCCATGGCCGGCAGTCAGCCGCCATGCGTTACTGCTGCAAGTGACCCGTAAAAGGATTGTGCCATGCGCCCCTGTTTCAGACTTTCAGCCACCTCGCTTGCCGCGATACCCGTTGCCAGCATGCTGATCACGGGCTCGGTCCAGGCGCAGGATGACGGTTTTCGCGAGATCCGTGTTGCTCCCGGCACGGCGGTCGCCGCCAATTTCATGGATGTGCTGATGCCGTTTCTGCAAGGCCATCCGGAGAGTGACGAAGGCAATGCTGCGCTCGACCTGAAGGTGCGCAAGGCCGACAGCGGCTACAGTGTCGATATCGTCATGACGGGATATCTTGATGACAGCCTTTCAGGTGAGCATTACAGGGGCACCGTTGTTCACACGGCGACGGGCGAATGGGAGCTTCTGCAGATGAAGGTCAAACCCTTGTGCGCACGTGGTGTGAATGTCGGGGGGATCTGCACCGCATCCGCAGCACCACCTGCCATGTTCCGGTCTTCCGGCGCCGTTGATGGCCGGTTGATGTGCGTCAGCATTGCGCAGGACGATGTTCTGAATGTACGGCAGGGCCCCGGAACACGGCATGCCGTTACCGGCGCTCTTGCGGCGGGAACCTGTAATGTGGAACTTTCCGAGAGCTGTGAGGGAAGCTGGTGTGAAATCCGTTCGGGGGCAGTGTCCGGATGGGTGAATACCCGTTACCTTGAGCCCGCCAATTGAAAGACATATCGACGAGCCCCATGCCGGTCAGAAATCAGCATCAGCGCAGATCTGCCAAAAGCCTTCTCATCGGCGGCTTGCTGATGTCTTGCGCAACTGTCGCGGTTCTGGCCAGCGGCTTGCCCGAGCCGACATTCCTGGAAAGCGGCAGCAACGACCTGATCCGCTTTCAGAAAGGTGAGGTGCCTGCACCACCGATTACGCTGGAGGCCGCCCCGTCAGCCGCTCCGGAACCGGTAGAACCTGCCGAGATGCATGCGCCCGAGCACCGGCTGATGGACAGCGAGGGGGCCGCTGCCGAGATTGCCCCTCCACCGCCAGCGCGGCCGCAGCCACCGGCGCTTGCACCTGCACCCTCCGACGCCCCATCCTGGACGGACCGTATGGATCTGGAGTTAGATCGGGCCATCGACCGGACTGCCCCCCAGAGGGAACGGGTTGCGCCGGCTGCAGCGCCGAAACAAAATTCGCAAAAACGGGAAGCCACTGGTGCGGACTCTCAAGGCTTGAACTCTGCCATAGAAAAGTCCGCCGCAAGGCGTGCGCAGGAACCGGCTCCACTGGAGGAAGCCGCAGATGCCGATGATGCGATTTCCGCGCGGCTGGTGACGGTCTGCCTGACCAATCCGGACGATGCCAGCGGCGCCAAGGGCTTTGATATCCGGCGAGATGGTCCGCCGCGCTATGTTGCCGATGTCGGCGCGACGGCCTGTGCCCGCTTCGAGCCAACGCGCCATACGATCTATCTCTGGAAGACCAACGACCTGGGTGCCCTGTCGCTGATCCTCTCCAGCCGTCTCGATCTGGTCGAGGCAGATGGGACGCAAGTGTCCCTGGACTGGTTGCGGGACCGGTAACCGGCCCGACAGCGCAAACGCGCAGCCACCAGATTTATTCTCGAATTTGTCAGTCGTCCGTAGGGCTCTGGGAATGAGTGGATCCCGGGTCTCGCGTTGCTCACCCGGGATGACATTCGAGGACCTTTTCCATCATCATCCCGGCCAAGCGCAGCGCGAGCCGGGATCGGGGAGGAACGGGATCCTTTTTAGGTGCCCATTTCGCCGACCCTCGGCTCCCCGATCCCGGATCTTTGCTGCGCTGCGTCCGGGATGACCAAAGGAGGGATGACCATAGGAGGGATGATCAACGGCGGGATGACCATTGGTGGGGAGGCGAATGGAGCGACGGACAACTTGGGGAGAAATACAAACAGAAACCGGCAGGCGGGCCTGCCGGTTTCTATGCGGGCGGTGGGGGAACCTAGCGCTCGGCGACGACCGCGAGACGGACGAGGGTCAGGAATTCAGACCGGTAGCCGAAGCGGTCAGCGCCCTTGTTCTCACTGGCGAGTTTTTCAATCGCCTTGAAATCCCAATCTCCCAGGTGATCGGTGCCTTTCAGCTTCTGCCCGAAGGCAGCAACTGACGCGGCAAAGAGGGTTTCCGACATCGGTATACCGCTTGTGTCTGCCATGATCGGTGTCTCGATCAGGGTACTTTCCTTGTCTCCGGGCAGCTTGTAGCGCAGCTTCACGAAGGCGAGTTCACCCGAATAGGAAGCGCGAACGGGTTCGATCTTCTCCTTGGGGCCGTAGCGCAGGTCCGAGAATTTTTCCGCCGGCGAGCCGACAGGGGTGATCTCATAAAGGGCCGTGACGTTGTGGCCCGCGCCGATATCTCCCGCATCGACCTTGTCGTTCCTGAAATCCTCAGTTCTGAGCGCCCGGGTTTCGTAGCCGATCAGGCGGTATTCGGCGACGGTCTCCGGGTTGAATTCGACCTGGATCTTGACGTCCTGGGCGATCATGGAGATGGAGCTGACCACCTGGTCCACCAGCACCTTGCGGGCTTCGGACAGCGTGTCGATGTAGGCGGCAACGCCCTGTCCGTTCTGCGCAAGGGTCTGCATCAGTTCATCGTTGTAGTTGCCGCGGCCGAAGCCGAGAACGGAGAGCGCTGTGCCGTTTTCCCGCTGTTCAGAGACATAGCGTTTCAGGCTGTCCGGATCGGAGAGGCCGACGTTGAAGTCGCCGTCGGTGGCCAGGATGATCCTGGTCTGCTCGCCGTCGCCGGTCATTGTTTCGGCCAGAGCGTAGGCTCCTTTCAGACCTTCATGACCTGCCGTTGAGCCTCCGGAGGTCAACGCGTTGATCTTTTCCAGGATCCGGCTCTTGTCGGTAACCTTGGTCGGTTCCAGTAGAACACCGGAGCTGCCGGCGTATGTGACGATCGCCACTTCGTCCTCGTCGCGGAGCGTGGACAGCAGCAGGCGGAAGGATTGCTGCAGCAGCGGCAACTTGTTGGCATCGGCCATGGAGCCGGAGGTGTCGATCAGGAACACCAGGTTCTGCGGGGGAAGGTCATCGAGCGGCACCTTGTAGCCCTGGATGCCGACCTGCATCAGCCTGGTGTGTTCGTTCCACGGGGTGTCGATCACGGAAACATTGGTGGAGAAGGGGTGACCGCCCTTTTCGGGTACGGGATAACTGTAATCGAAGTAGTTGACCATTTCTTCCACGCGCACGGCATCCGGGTTCGGCAATCGGCCGCCGGACAGCGTGCTGCGGACATAGGAATAAGAGGCGGTGTCGACATCGACGGAGAAGGTCGATACCGGGTCCGCGCTCGTGCGTTTCAGCGGGTTTACTTCTGCGGATGCAAATCGCTCCCGGTCTGCAGGCTGAACGGCTGGCATTGCCGGTGGTTCGGACTGAGCCACCTTTTTCGGGGCAGAGCCGCCACTGCCGGAGGAAAGTGACATCAGGCCGCCGGTGGCTGCCTCCGAGCCAATCATTATTTTGTCCTGAAATGCCGGGGCCGGGGCCGGGGCAGGCTGCGGGGCTACGGCCGGACGGGAGATGTCCGCGATGACGGAGTGGCTTTCTTCCTGTTTCCTGCACTGGGTTGTCGAAGCCGAGGCATCATCGTCTCGCTCACCTGCAATGGTCATCCGGCCGGCTTCCTCCGCCGGGCTTGTGAGCTTTTTCCCGAGCTCCTGCCAATCGATGGTTTGCGAGGCGATGCCGGCGAAGGCGATTGTCATCAGCGAAGCGGAGCTGATCAGCAAGGTTCTGGGCATGTGTTTGCCAAACATGAGACAAATCCTTTTCGTCGCCCGGAGGAAAGGTCCGGGTGTCGGGGTGATGGGGAAAGGTTGGGTAATGTGCCGGGCAAGAGCCGCGCCCTCACGGCGCGGCCTTGGTGTGTTTGCCGGGTGTTACCGGAACACGATGCGGTAGCTTGCGCCCTTGCGGCAAACCGAGGTGCTGGAGTCCGCGTACCAGGTTTTGAGGAGGTTCCAGCGGCCGTTGGATTTCAGCTTGCGGAACTGGACCCGGACAAAGGTGCTGGCGTTGTTCACGCCTTCCAGGTTCCGGGTGACCTTGTAGGTGCCACCGTGGGCGATGACGCGGTTGGAAATGTTTTCCGAGCGCCAGCGGTTGGAACCGAGGTCACGGTAATCGAGATCGTAAAGCTGGATCGGCTGGCCGGTGTTGTTCTTCACCGTGATGTTGACCTTCTTGCAGATGTCGAACAGGGCGGCGGCCGGGGTCACGGCTCCGAGGGAGGCAACGCCTGCAATGGCGAGAACGCTGGCGGCTGCTGCGGTTTTGGCAAGGGCTTTCATTGGTCAATTCCTTTCTCTTGAATAATCTCCTTTCGGAGGGGGTATCGATCTTTCGATGAGAGAAAGGTGCCAGAACGAGCGGGGTGTCAGTATGGGGTCGATACCCCAATCGCGCGTCTGGCGAGGTACCTGAAAGCGGGCCGGTCACCGCAACCGGCGGGTTGAAGACACGCTTCGATATTTGGTCTATTGCTGCTTCGTCGCCTGTTTTGAAAAACGATTTCGAGATGACGATTTCATTCCAGGACCGGCCGTACCGGTCGACCTGAGGCTCCGGTTTTTTCGGGTGCCCGATCAGCCCTGCCAAAACTATTTAAACGGACTGCCTGGAGAAGGAGTGCCCATGATTTCGAGATGCCTGGTGTTTATCCTGTTCTGTCTTGCCGCAACGGTGGCAAAAGCGGCCGATGTGTTTCCGTCGAACGCGGAAGGTTGCGACTATCATTTGCGGGGTCAGATCGTCTCGGGGGATGCGGAAAAGCTCAGGGTTCTGCCGATCAACTCGCAAGGCATCACGCTGTGCCTCGATAGCCCCGGGGGCAGCTTTGCGGAAGGAAAGCGGCTGTTCGACACGATCTGGGACCAGGATATCGCAACCATGGTGCGTTCGGGAGAACGGTGCGAATCCGCCTGTTCGCTGGCTTTCCTTGGTGGCAGCATGCGGATCGGGACAGCCGTGATCCGCTTTCAGATGCGCTCTCTGCGTCCAGGGGGCAAGCTCGGTTTCCATTCGCCTAGCCTCAACCTGCCCAACGAGAACAGTTACCCTGCCAGCGAAGTCCAGACCGCCTTTGCGATTGCGCTGAAGGCTGCCGAATCCTTTTTCGATATCAAGCTGAGCGAAGAGCACGACGTCGAGGCCATGACGGATTTCCTCTATCAGCGGATCCTCGGCACGCGCCCCGAAAACATGTTCCACATAGAGAGCATCGGCGATGCGGTGCTGGCCAATATCACCGTCACCGGATTGACACCGCCAGCCTCGATTACGGAACGTGAAATCGCAAATATCTGCGACAACGCCTATGCGGCCAATCTGATGGATGGTCGGCCGGGATATACGACCAGTTCACAATACTACGACGAAATCCTGATCGGCGATCCGGATGGAGACCGGAAAGTGGTGCTGACAAGGCAGGGAGAGGACCTGGTCGGCAAGGTCTTCAATTATGATACTCCGAGCAAATTCTCTGCGCTTGGCTGTTCGGTCCGGATTTCCGACGACTGGAAACGGTTTTGGGATACCGATTACAGTCCGCTCAGTGTCCGTTTCGAGCAGTATTCCGTTGGTGACGATTTCGGTGACGGGGAGGCCGAGGAATTTTCCGCGCCTTACTGGTATCTGCTGTCGGCTTCCCTGAAGCTTGACCAGCAGGCCGAAAGAAACGTAGCCGAACAGAATGCAAGTGCACCCGCATCTGCAACTGCTGCGTCAGGCGAGGGCGGTTTCGTTCGCCTGAGCGGTTATGATCTTTACGGTGGTGATCTGCCGGATGGTGTGCTCCGCAACATGAGCGCGGAGGACTGTATCTCGTCCTGTGGCGCCAGAAGCGGTTGCGATGCCGTGACCCATGACCGATGGAACCGGATCTGCATTCAAAAGTCCGTCGGTAACAGCAATGGCAGGCTCTATCTTCTTTCCAAGGCCGACACCTATGTGCAGCGGGCTGCCGCCGGGTCTCTCAAACCCAATCTGAGCGTGCCTGTCCAGACGTTCACCAAACAGAACAAGGGCTTTCCCGGACAGCCGGATGAAAGCCTGCAGGCGGGATCGGCCGGCCAGTGCGAGACGCTCTGCACGGAACGCACCTGCCTCGGGTTCAACTGGTCTGCCGGGTCGGGAAGATGCGATCTGTTCGCGCGGCCGGGTGTCTATTCCGACGCCGAAGGTATCGTGGCCGGGTTCATGGTTCAGCCGGCCCAATAGGACCGCCCAACAAAACAGGCCCGTCCGCGGTTCCTTTGACCGCGGACGGCGTCTGATCAGACCGCCTTCTGTCCGACGAAGCGGCCGGCACCTTCCGGAAAAGGCAGGGCCTTGTGGGCATCGGCGAAGGCCTTGAGCTTCTCGCCGACTTCCGCTCCCGGCAGGGAACTGGCGCGGGTGTTGAGATCGACATGGAGCAGAAGGGTCTCCATGGTCGCGGCAAGTTTGCCGTCAGCGTTTTTCAGGAAGTGGAACAGCTGCATCTTCTTGCCTTCCCCCTGGAGCACCTGGGTCGTGACCGTCAGGCGTTCACCCGCCAGAAGCTCGTCCAGGTAGCGCAGGTGATTTTCAACGGTGAAGTAGCTCTTGCCGGACGCGATATAGTCGGCATCCGCGCCGATCAGCTCCATGAACCGGTCGGTTGCGGCAGCACCTGCTTCCAGGTAGTGCGCCTCGTTCATGTGGCCGTTGTAGTCGGTCCAGCTCTGCGGGATCTGGCGGTCTCCCATGATCGGCAGTTCAGCCTCCGCCGGTGCCGCCAAAGCCCGTTCATGGGTGTTGAGAACGCCGCCTGCACCGCTGCCGCTTTTCTTTAGCGCTCGCATCATGCCGACGAGATTGTCGTCGCGCAGGCGTTCCAGCTCGCGAATGGAGCGATGGCCGGACTGGGCATCGGACTGACCGGCGATCAGGTCGACCAGCTCGTCGGTGAACTCCGGCACGTCCATCAATTTGGTCCAGGGCCAGGAGAGGCATGGACCGAACTGGGCCATGAAGTGCTTCATGCCGGCTTCCCCGCCGGCGATACGATAGGTCTCAAAAAGGCCCATCTGTGCCCAGCGCAGACCGAAGCCCATGCGGATTGCCTCGTCAATTTCTTCGGTCGTGGCAATGCCGTCCTTCACCAGCCAGAGCGCCTCGCGCCAGACAGCTTCCAGGAAGCGGTCGGCAATGTGGGCGTCGATCTCCTTGCGGACATGAAGCGGGAACATGCCGATGCTGCGCAGGACCTCGGCTGCGCGAGCGGTTTCGGCCGCATCACCGACAAGTTCCACCAGCGGCAGCAGATAGACCGGGTTGAACGGGTGGGCGACGACGACGCGCGCGCCTTCGCTGGTCAGTTCGGACGGCTTGAAGCCGGATGTCGACGAGCCGATGACGGCGGTCTTGGGCGCGAGCTCAGTCAGGCTGCCCAGGACCTTGTGCTTGAGGTCGAGGCGTTCGGGAACGCTTTCCTGCACCCAGGCAGCACCAGCGGCTGCCTCGGCAAGATCTGAATGGAACGACAGTTTGCCTTCGTCCGGCAGGCGCTTGTCATAGAGCGCGGGCAGGCTGCGGCGCGCATTGTCGATGACTTCGCCGATCTTGCGTTCGGCTTCCGGGTCGGGGTCGAAGACGGCAACGTCCCAACCGTTCAAAAGGAAACGGGCGGCCCAGCCGCCACCAATCACGCCGCCGCCGACGATGCATGCTTTTTGGGTCATGGTGCAAGTGTCTCCGTGTGGCCGTCGATGGCCAGGATCTGTCCTGAAATGCGGGCGCCTGCTTCGGACGCCAGAAAGTGAATGGTGTTTGCCACATCCTGGGCAGTGACCCAGGTCTTGAGTGAAACACCCTTGACGTAGCTCTCTCGAATGGCCTCTTCGGTCTCGCCGCGCGCCCTGGCTTCCATCGCGACGACCCGATCCATCCGCTCCCCTTCCACCGCGCCCGGGCAGACCGCGTTGACGCGAATGCCGTGGGGGCCGAGCTCCATTGCGAGCGTCTTGGTGAGGCCGACAATCGCCCATTTTGCGGAGGCGTATGGCGAGCGGAACGGGTAGCCGTAAAGTCCGGCGGTCGACGAGGTGAGCGTGATCAGACCGTGCCCCTGAGCTTTCAGCATTCTGGCCGCCCAGCGGCAGGTCAGGAAGGCTCCGTGGAGATTGGTCGCGACGCAGCGTTGCCACTCCGCGTAGTCCAGCGTCTCGATCGCCCCTGCAGGGCCGCCCGTGCCGGCATTGGCGCAGACCACGTCGATGCCTTTCCAGCGGTGTTCGAGGTCGTTCAGGAACGCGGACATTTCCGCTTCGCTGGTGACATCGGCAACAGCAGCGATCGCCTTGCCATTGGCTTCCGAGAATGCGGAAACGGCTGCAGGATCCGCATCACAGATCGCGACTTCGTCTCCGTCTGCCAGGAAGCGTTCCGCAATGGCGCGGCCGATCCCGGACGCTCCGGCCGTGACGAGGATCCTGCGGCTCATGTCAGGCGCTCACCGGCGCACGTTTGGTCAGGCCAAGCTTTTCACGAACGGCCTGCGGGCCGATGATCTTGGCACCCATGCCTTCAACAACGCCGACGGCCTTCTCGACCAGCTGTGCATTGGTGGCAAGAACGCCTTTTTCGAGGAAGATGTTGTCCTCGAGGCCAACACGCACGTTGCCACCGGCCAGGATGGAGGCTGCCACATAGGGCATCTGATCGCGGCCGAGACTGAAGGCCGACCAGGCCCAGTCATCCGGAATGGCGTTGACCATGGCCATGAAGGTATTGAGGTCGTTCGGCGCGCCCCAGGGCACACCCATGCAGAGCTGCACCAATGCCGGGGAGGCAAGCGTGCCTTCCTTGACGAGTTGCTTGGCAAACCAGAGGTGGCCGGTGTCGAAGGCTTCGATTTCCGGCTTCACGCCAAGTTCGGTCATCATGGCTCCCATGGCACGCAGCATGCCGGGGGTGTTGGTCATGACATAGTCGGCTTCGGCGAAATTCATGGTGCCGCAGTCGAGTGTGCAGATTTCCGGAAGGCACTCGCGAATATGGGCCATGCGCTCCGTTGCGCCGACCATGTCGGTTCCCTTTTCAACCAGCGGCAACGGGCTTTCCGTGGACCCGAACACGATGTCGCCGCCCATGCCTGCGGTGAGGTTCAGGACCACATCCACATCGGCGGCGCGGATGAGATCCGTGACTTCCCGGTAGAGGTCAAGCCGGCGGGAGGGGGTGCCGGTTTCCGGATCGCGCACGTGGCAATGGACGACGGCTGCCCCCGCCTTGGCGGCGTCGATGGCGCTGTCGGCGATCTGCTTCGGGCTGCGCGGCACATGCGGAGACTTGTCCTGGGTACCGCCCGACCCGGTGACGGCGCAGGTGATGAAGACTTCGCGGTTCATGGTCAATGGCATTTGGTTCTCCTGGATCAGCGACAGTTCAACCGGAACCGATTGAACTGCCGGAAACTGATTGTTTTTAGCGTGTCAGGTCATCTTGTTGGCGTTCATGCCGAAGCAGGATGATCTAGCGGCCCTTCCAGACCGGGTCTCGTTTTTCGGCAAAGGCGCGGGCGCCTTCCTTCTGGTCTTCAGAGCGATAGAGCTTTTCGACCGTTTCGAACTGGCTTCCGGTGATGCGGTTGAGCGCGTCCTGGAATTTCATGTCTTCTGCCTCGCGCACGATTTCCTTCAGCGCCGCATAGACAAGCGGGGGACCGGAAGCGAGCAGCTCGGCCAGTTTCCAGGCTTCCGCCATCAGGTCCTTTCCAGGATAGATGTGGTTGATCAGGCCCCAGCGAGCGGCTTCCTCTGCTTCGATCCAGCGGCCGGTCAGCAGCATTTCCATGGCGATGTGATAGGGAATGCGCTTCGGCAGCTTGATGCTGGCGGCATCGGCCACGGTGCCTGAGCGAATTTCCGGCAGGGCGAAGGAGGCGTGCTCCGCCGCCAGGATAATATCGGCAGACAGGGCAAGCTCGAGCCCGCCGCCACAGCAGATGCCGTTGACGGCTGCTATAACCGGCTTGTTGAGGCCGCGCAGCTCCTGCAGGCCGCCGAAGCCACCCTTGCCGTAATCTCCGTCGACGGCATCGCCACCGGCGGCCGCCTTCAGGTCCCAGCCGGGGCAGAAGAATTTTTCCCCGGCACCGGTCACGATGGCGACGCGCAGGTCCGGATCGTCCCGGAAGTCGGTGAAGACGTCTCCCATGATCCGGCTGGTCATCAGGTCAATGGCGTTGGCCTTCGGCCGGTCGAGCGTGACAGCCAGTATGTGGCCGCGTCTTTCGGTCTTGATGGGGTTTTCCATCAGTTCCCTCCCATTCTTACCAGTGCATCGGCGGCGACGGCAAAGTCCGCACCGCAGAGCAACGGGTTGATTTCTACTTCTTCGACCGGTGCCGACAGAACAAAGCTCTGCACTGCCTGCACAGCTTCAACAATCGCTCCCAGATCGCAAGGCGGCTTGCCGCGATATCCGGTCAGGACACGGCCGATCTTCAGATTTTCAAGGGCCTTTTTGATCTCGTCCTCGCCTGCTGGAACGATCAGCGAGGTGCTGTCTTCCAGAAGTTCGGTCAGGATGCCGCCTGCTGCGAGCGTCAGGACGTAGCCGTGAGCCGGATCCCGCACAATGCCGACCAGCAGTTCGCCAAGGCTGGCGGTGATCATCTCTTCCACCAGAAACGACGAGGCCGGCATCCCGCTTGCGGCGGAGTGGACCTCGCAAGCCGATTGCAGATTGAGGGCGACTGCTCCGGCTTCGGTCTTGTGGGCAATGCCGGTGCCCTTCAGCACCACCGGGTATCCGATATCTTCGGCAGCCCGTGCTGCCGCTTCCGGACCTTCTGCAAAAGTGCTCGCGGGAACCTTGAGGCCATGCTTTTGCAGCAAGGCTTTTGCCTCGTGTTCGGAAAGAAGGCGGGGATCAGCGACAGCTTGAGGAACCCGGATCGGTTCCGGCGAAAGTGGTCTTGCCAGAAAGGCAGCCGCCTCAATGGCCGTCAGTGCATCGTCCAGCCCGCAGAGAGGCACGAGATCACGCTTCATCAGATCGGCTGCAAAGGTTTCCGGCATGGTTTCGGGGAGCGAACTCAGGATCGCCATCGGTTTGCCGGAAGCTTTCATCGCCGCTTCCACCGGCTCGATCACCTTCAACCAGTCTTCCGGGTCACAGCGATCCATTCTCGGAATATCGAGAATGACGATGCCAAGGGCGATGTCCGCCTGCATCATGGCAGTGTAGCACCGGGTCATGGCCTCGCCGTCACCCCAGATGTAGGTGTGGTAGTCGAGTGGATTGGCGAGAGCGACCTTGGGCCCGAGGGCCTCTGACAGCGCGGTTCTTTGCGCGGGAACGAGCGGCGGGAAAGTGATCCGACGGCCGACGGCGGTGTCGGCAATCAGGCTGGCTTCACCGCCCGAGCAGGACATGGACACAATGTTGGTGCTTGGCAATGGACCTGCGACGTGGACCAGCTTCAGGGTTTCCAGAAGGGCTGTCAGGCTGCCGACCCGGGCAATGCCCAGCCGGTTAAAAAGAGCGTCGGAACCTGCCGTGCTACCGGCAAGGGCGGCCGTATGGGAGACTGTTGCGGCTTGGGCGGCCTCGGATCTGCCGACCTTGACGGCCACAACCGGTTTGCCGAGTGCGTGCGCCTTGCGTGCGAAAGCCTCAAAGGCGGCAAGATCATCGAGCCCTTCGATGTGCAGACCGATGGCGGTGACCCGGTCATCGTCCAGGAGGGCGCTGCCAATGGCGGACAGGCCCGTTTGGGCCTGATTGCCGGCGGTCATTAGATAGGCAATCGGCAGGCCGCGTGTCTGCATGGTCAGGTTCAGCGCGATGTTGGACGATTGCGCGATGATCGCAACACCGCGGTCGACCGGGGTCAGGCCATGCTGATCCGGCCACAGGGCCGCGCCGTCGAGCGCGTTGAGAAAGCCATAGCAGTTGGGGCCGAGGATCGGCATCTCGCCTGCCGCCTCGATCAGGGCGGCCTGAAGATCCGCGCCGTCGGCAAGCTCCCGAATTGCTTCGCTGAACCCGGAGGCAAAGCAGATGGCACCACCGGCACCGAGGCGTGAAAGCGAGCGGACAATCTCGACCGTCACGTGCCGGTTGACGCCGATAAAGACCGCGTCGGGGGCGGCGGGAAGATCTTCCACAGTGGCATAGGCCCTGCAGCCGTCGATCTCTTCACGGCTCGGATGGATCGGCCAGAGATCACCCTCAAAACCGGCCTTGCGGCATTCCCGGAGCACGTTCCGGCACCAGGAACCGCCACCGATAACAGCGACCGTGCGTGGCCGGAGCAGGCGTTCGAGTGAGCGCATGGATCAGGCTCCGAGCGGGCGGAAGATGTCGCGACTGATGATGTGGCGCTGGATCTCGCTGGTGCCATCCCAGATCCGTTCCACCCGGGCGTCGCGCCAGAAACGTTCGATGGGGAAGTCGTCCATCAGACCCATGCCGCCGAAGATCTGCAGCGTCGTGTCGGTGACGCGCGCCAGCATTTCGGTCGCGTAAACCTTGGCACTTGCAATCTCACGGTTGGCGGGCAAACCCTGGTCGAGACGCCAGGCTCCGGCAAGCGTCAACCAGTCGGCGGCATCGATCTCGGTGATCATGTCGGCGACCTGGAAGCTGACGCCCTGGAACTTGGCGATCGCCTGGCCGAACTGCTTGCGCTCGGCGGCATAGTTCACCGCATAGTCGAAACAGCGACGGGCGCGGCCAACGCTCATGGTGGCAACCGTCAGACGGGTGGCATAAAGCCATTCGTTCATCACCTCGAAGCCACCGTCGACTTCGCCGAGCACCTGGCCGTCCGGCAGGCGGCAATTGTCGAAATAAAGAATGCAGTTCTTGTAGCCCCGATGGCTGACGGAGCGATAGCCGTCGCGCACCTCGAAGCCGGGTGTGCCCCGGTCGACCAGAAAACAGGTGATGCGCTTCTTGGGGCCTTTTGGTGTTTCGTCAACGCCTGTCGCCACAAATACGATGAAGAAATCCGCGTGTTCGGCGCCGGAGATGAAATGCTTGGAGCCGGAGACCACCCAGTCTCCTCCGTCGCGCACCGCCTGGCATTTCATGCCGCGCACATCCGAGCCGGCATCGGGTTCGGTCATGGCCAGCGCGTCCATCTTCTCGCCGCGCACGGCCGGCAGAAGGTAGCGCTCGATCTGCTCGCCCTTGCAGGCCATCAGGATGTTCTGGGGACGGCCGAAAAAGTGGTTCAGCGCCATCGATCCGCGCCCCAGTTCCCGTTCCACCAGGGTGAAATCAAGATGGCTCAGGCCGGCGCCGCCCACTTCTTCCGGGAAGTTACAGGCGTAGAAGCCGAGATCGATACATTTGCGCTTGATCTCCTCGCCGAGTTCGGCGGGCACCTGGCCCGTCTTCTCGACAAGTTCCTCATGCGGGTAAATCTCGTTTTCAACGAAGGACCGGACCGTGGAGACGATCATCTCCTGTTCTTCGCTCAGCCCAAAATGCATCGGAATCTCCTCTTGCCTCAGGTCGACGAGAGTGAGACAAACGGGCTTGCTCCATTGTGCAATTTTGGTTTGAAATCATGCCGATTTCACAAAAATCGAATTCGGTTCGAAAAATCTGCGTGCTGTTGTTCGAAAGCTTTTCGAACCACTGCCTGGCAAATGCGATCGAGCCGTTCCGGGCAGCAAACACGATTGCCCGAAAGCAGCTCTATTCCTGGCAGCACGTGAGCCTTGCCGGAGGGACCGTCACGTCGTCCAGCGGTCTGCCGGTGGCGACGTCTGCCTGGTCGGAGGCAAAGCCTGGTGGCGATTATCTCTTCATCATGCCGAGCTACGGTTTCGAGGCTTTTGCAGGTCAGTCAACCGTGCGCGCCTTGAAGGCCGCAAGGCAACGGTTCGGCACGTTGGTCGGCATGGATACCGGCGCATGGCTGTTGGCGGCCGCCGGTTTGCTGGAAGGCCGCAAGGCAACGATCCACTGGGATGAACTGACGGGATTTGCCGAAAGATTTCCGGATGTCGATGCAGTGGAGGACCGTTTTGTACTTGATGGCAACATCTGTACCTGCGGCGGGGCGTCGACCACATTCGAACTGGCGCTGGAGCTGATCAAGCGGCATCACAGCCCGATGTTCGCGCTCGAGGTGGCAGCCCTGTTCATGTATGGCGACAAGCTGGACATGCACGATCCGCACAAGCGTTTGTCGGCGGATGCCCTGGTGCGCAGCGCGACTGCGCTGATGCGGCGGACCATCGAGGCACCGATGCCGATTGAAGATCTTGCCCGGCAGCTGAAGGTGGACCAGCGTACCCTGGAGCACCGGTTCCAGCGGGAAATGTCGATGACGCCACTGGGGGTCTACAAGGCGATCCGCCTGCGCGAGGCGCGCCGGCTTGTGGAATTGACCATGCTGGGGATTGCCGAAATTGCAGAGCGTTGCGGCTATCGCAACGCGAGTGCAATGACCCGAGCCTACCGGCAGGAATTCGGCCAGTCGCCGCGCGAGCACCGGCGAAGCAGATAGTCCCGGCCGAAAAACGAGAAAGGCCGCGCTAGACGCGCGGCCCTTTCTTGGAAGGTTTGAAAAGACCTTACTTGTGCGGGAAACCGGCTTTTGCTGTACCGTTCCAGTCGCCCTGGAAAGGCAGGATATGCAGCGGCTTCTTCGCCCTGGCACCCTGTGCCCTTGCACCGGCGACCTGTTGCTGGGCAACTGTCAGCCGCTCTTCGCCATTGTAACTGCCGACAACCGGCAGGATCAGCAGATTGCCGCTGCGCGCTTCAGCCAGAGCCTTTGCATTGACGGTCTGCTGGATGCGGACGGAAACAGGCTTGTCGCCGTTGAGATCACCGCGGGTGTCGTCCGGGTCGATGGCGAAGGCATTGCCGGCCAGCGCGCCGGATACAAAGGCTGCGGTCAGCAGGGTCGACAGAATTTTCTTAGAAGTACGCATGATCTTGCTCCATGTGTCTGTTTAAACTCATGAATGACTGCAGAGCGCTGTTTGCCCCGCAGGCTGTTCATGCCGGGAACAACGACACGAATGCTGATCGGTTGCGGCGGTGGCGGTAATAACATCAACACAAAAACATGAGGCCCTGTGAGAGGGTTCAAGCCTTGCGAGGCGCGTGTTTTGACACCACGCACGCGTTCATCATGATCATTCGGCAAGCGGTGCCCGGCTCACCGACCCGTGAAAGGCGTGGGAGCTGAAGAGGCCGTTTTGCATCTGTTTTTCAAACCGCGATGACAAGCTCTTGAGCGCGCTTCTGCCAACACCGTCACCTCTTACATCTCGTCCAGAAACAGCAGAACAGGAATGTCACGATGGCCTGCACCAAGGACGACTTCACCAGAGACCTTCAGAGCGAAATCCCGCATCTGCGCAGATACGCCCGCTCTCTTACGCGAAACCCTGAAGCCGGTGATGATCTGATGCAGACCTCGCTGGAAAAGGCGCTGCGGCATCACGCCAGCTTCCACTGCGGTACGCAGCTGCGCCGCTGGCTGTTCACGATTGCCCGCAATGCCTATCGCGACGAAAGAAAATGGCTTGCCCGGCGGGGTGACCACCTGCCCATCGAGGACTGGCTTCAGGAAACCCAGGCAGCGCCCGCTCAGGAAAAGCATCTGGAGCTGGAAGACGTTGCCAGGGGCATCGCCGGACTTCGGCCGGAAGACAGGGATGCTCTCGAATTGCGGGTGTTTTCGGGCCTGTCCACCGGGCAAATTGCCAAGCAGACGGGTGTGGCCGTCGGAACGGTGAAAAGCCGGCTTTCCAGGGCGCGGCACCTGCTTGCTGCCGTCTGACCACCGGCAGGCGCTTCGCCTTGTCTTTCGGCGTCAGGCCGCGACCCTGGCCGTGACACCGGCAAGCCGGGCGGTCAGACGTTCGGTTCGATAGTCTGACCAGTTTTCCGCGGTTTCCTCCTCGTCTTCCCCGATCTCGGGGAAGGCGGCGGACAGGACCGCGCTGGTGATGTCGTTGCACCAGCCTTCCGCGGGATTGAATTCCAGAACCGCCTGAACCTTCTCGAGTTGCCCGGCCTGAAGATCCTCGATGATCCTGTGCAGGCTCATGTCTGCCAGATCGGTTTCCGGCGTATAGAAGCAGTTTCCGAGTTCGCAAATCACTGAATAGAACGACATGTCGAGGTTCAAAGCCAAAAAAGCCTCCATCTAAAATACGTTGAAAGCGTATACGCAAATTGCGTACATGTCAAATCTTCGTTAATCGGCTATATGACAAAAGCGTATGACCGCCCCGAAGTGTTGGCGTCGCGTCAAGACGTGATCGGTCGCGATAGACCGGTTGCGCGAAATGCGCGAGGGGGCGGGCCGAATTTCGGCCTGAGAAGAAGTGGAGGCGGGGTCGGCGGCGCTAGACGACCTGCCGGATGACGCTCAATACCTTGGCTATGATGCGGACTTCCGTTGCTTCTTCATCGTGCTCGTTGAAGATCACCGGCTCCTGAAAGCGCGGATCGTTGGATTCCGGTTGCAGTTCTATCTGGCCGTTCCGGCGAATGATCCGCTTGGCGGTGCGTTCGATGGTATGGCCACCATCTCTGGTCCGCTCCACGACGGCAAGGTCTCCCGACTTGATCTCGATGCCGGCTTCCAGATAGTCGACGCACAGGATCAAATCGCCGCTCCATGCGATCCGGTTGAGGCTTTCGCCATTGATTTGCAACAGATATTGGCTTTCGCTCGGAAAGCGAAGGTCTCCCGCGAAACTGGTTTTCTTGGTGGCGTCCGTCTCGAACAGTCCGGACTCCATCCAGAGGCCGGCAGCCACCTGGCCCTTGATCTCCAGAGGTGTAGCGGCTCTTGACGGTGCGCTGGAGGCATCCAGATCGGTGATGGAATCGGGGGCGAGCGCAAGAATGTCTTCCCGGGTGATCGGTTGCTCGCCCTTGCCCAGGAGGACAGGAAGAAGCTTCGCCACGAAATCCGACGGCAGTGCAGGTTTCAGGTAGTCGGCGCTGAAATAGCGCTGGATGGAAGAGGCGTTCTGATAGCCCATGGCCCGTGCGATGGCGCGGATCGACAGGCCGCTGCGGTCCTTCAGGTCCACAAGCTGGCGGGAGACTGCAGATTGTTCGTCCATATCCATAATTCGGTCACCAGGTCACGTAAGATGCATACGTATTAGCAGTAAAAACGTACGGAGTCCAGTTGACATACGTACGCAATAAGCGTACAAAATTTGAGTCATCAAGTGAATGCGTGGGAGTGACGATGGAAGCTCAGACAATCCTTCGACAAATGGCAGAGGAGACCGGCCGATGAGGGACCTGAAGGACGAAATTGAGGAAGCGCAGGCAAAGGTTGCGCATCTGAGGATCAGGGCGGAACGACCGAGTGCCCGGCTGGAAGACGAGTTCGCGTTGGAAAAAGCGCGCAACAGGTTGCTGACTCTGGAGTTGCGGAACCTGAAGCAGGGCAGGGACGTGCGCGGCAGTTCCAGCCCGAAGGGCAATCCGGGTGTTGTCGGGAGCAGGCAGCACATGAGGCAAGCGCCCTTCGCAAAAAGAACAAATAGTGAACAATTGCCGCGTACGGCCAGGGAAAAGGCAGAAGCGGCTTTTGCAGCGGTGCAAGGTATCGCGGCGGAAAAGAAAGGTCGGGTCTGATGGCTTCGGGAGGACTGGTCGACAGGATCGCTGCTGAGTATGGCGTTCATTTCATCAGCCACACCAGACGGGTGCAAGGTCGGCACCAGTCGAAGGCCCGCAGAACTTGCCAGACCCTGCTGACGAAACACGGGGCGGAACATCTGCGCCTCGTCTTCGGTCTGATCAACACCGCGGAGAACCGGGGGAACTGGTCAGCGCCATGCTTTACTGCCGTGTCCTGGCTTGTCTTGAACAAGCCGGACTGGGTGGAACGGCGAGGTTTTCTGGACCAGTTCGACAGGATCGATCTGGAAGAGTTGCTTGGCAGTGCAAGACATATAAACCCCTCCGCTCCGACCCTTACGCTCGCCGTTCTGCTCTCCTACGAACTTGACAAACTCCTGGAAACGGGTCGGGAGGGGATCGCTGCATGAGCACTATTGTCAGTTGGTGTCGGTTGATTACACTGCGGCCGTCAATCTTCGGCTGTATTGAGTCGCTCAGGGGTTGCACGCTTGGCTTGCCGCGCTCGGGGGGAGGCGGCGCCGGACGGATCTTTCACCGGTATTTTGAGAGAGGGGGTTTTGAACATGAACGGTTACCTGACGAAGGCACAGATTTTTGCCTTCGAACGCGGAGCGACCGCGTGCCGGGAAGGCAAGTCCCGTGAGGACAATCCTTATCCGCCGAAGGCCGATTATTTCGGTTTGTGGGAAGAGGGCTACCAGAAAGAGCGTGAGGGCCAGGGCAAATAACCGCCTCAGGCCTGCATCTTTGCTGCCGCGGGGCCGTTTGAGCGGCCGCGCGGTTCTGTGCCCACTACAGTTTCAAGAGAGACGATATGGAAACAAGCGTACCTGACCAGATCCTGGCCCGGTTGACGGAGGCTGTCGAAGTGATTGCGGTAACCGGAAAGGGTGACGGACCGCGGGCGGTTCTGGCAAGCTGGCCCGAATGCCAGGGCAAGATCGCCCGGCGTCGTCGCACCTACCCGCCCCGGGCGATCAGCCGGGCTGAAGAGGCGATCACCTGGTTCTCCCTGATCGAGGACCCGGATGCGCGCCGCGCCCTGCAGTTCGAAGTGATGTGCAAGGCGGGCGGCGGCAAGTTTTCCCGGATCTGCGAAAAATACGGCTGGAAACGCTCAACGGTTACCAGTCGGAACAAGGCTGTTCTGCGCCGGCTGGCGAAAAGGCTTGGTGAGGAAAGCCCCGTCGATCACTGAACGCTACGACGTCGGACCGGAGGCGGGCTGGTGCCTTGCTGATCCGGGAATTGGCTTTTGAAAGAAGAAGTCATTCCTCCTGCGTTGCGCCAATGCAGGAGGAATGCACGGCTTGAATGACGGGCTTCGCCCTTGTTCTCAAAAGGTATGCAACAGGTTTTGCAATCGCCCCTTTACGGTTGTTGGAAGTTTGAACTACAACTTTTTAATTGCTCGTCCCCGCGTCGACGCCGGGACATTTGGATAGATGGTTTGGAGAAATTGATGACCGACTTGAAAACACTGACCCTTCACGACTTTGAAAAGCTGCTGGATCAGGTGTTCGAGGTCAGGTCGGTTCCGGCTGATATCCAGTTGTCCCTCGTGGAGGTCAAATTGATGGGCTCCGGCGAGCGGCAGGGAGGGGCTTTTTCCACGTTGTGGCAAGGTCCGCAGGAGCCATTGCTGGAGCAATCCATCTACAGGCTCTATCGGCCGGATTTCGGCGAGCAGGACGTGTTTCTGGTTCCGGTTGCGCAGAAGGAAGCCGGCATTCAGTATGAAGCCGTGTTCACCTGATCGCATACTGTCTGACAGGCTGGTGGCCGCCGCAGTCTGGTGGCCGGGCTCGCTGCTTCAGGTTCGGCAGGGGTGTTCCATGAGGTCATAGACGCCCTTGTTTCCCCGCTTTTCGAAGCCGAGGCGGTGATAGAGTCGCATGGCAGGATTTTCCTTTTCGACATGAATGGAAAGCGCTTTTCCAGCGTCTCGCGCCTCTTCCATCAGGTCCTGCAAAACGGCGCTGCCAAGGCCTTGTCCTTGTACTTCGGGTATCAAGGCGATGTCGATAATCCGGTGTTCGCGGGTCCAGCGTTCCAGATAAAGCCTGCCAACAGGTCTGGCGTCTCGTTCTATCACCAGCCAGAGGGCATCAGGATAATGCTCCTGATAATGTCTGTGCTGGGCCTCGAATTGCATCGCGATAAAGGCCTGCTTATCGGCTTCCGTCCATGGAGTGCGCGCAAGCTCTGCCTCGCGCGTCGAACGGTATAGGCTTGCCAGGAACGGAAGATCGCCCGAATGCAAGGCCCGGTAGGTGATGCCCCGGGCCGCCGCGCGTGCGCGCGGGGCCAGGGACATGTCTGTCTGCGGCATCGGCAGATCGATCGCAAGCGCGGTCGTCATTCGGTGTTCGGCGTGACGTCCCGGGTCAGCGCGCTTACGGAAAGCGGTCCGCCCAGGGAAGTCCAGGTTGCCGACCAGTGATCAAGCGATATCTGAGGCAGGTAGGAAGCCGTGTTTGACGCCGGATCGAGGGCGAAAAGGCTCAGGAGCGTATTGGCGTTCGGCTGAAGTTTGAGCGTGCTGCCGCCATCCGCATGGGCAATGACCCGTGGAGCCGTCCAGGAGGTTTCCACGGAACTGGTCTGGTAGCTTGCGTAGACCGGACTGTCGGATCCTGAGACAGTCAGCGCAACCAGATAAATTCCTCCGTTGGAGGAGTTGGAAGCGGCCATGCTGCCGACAGGCGCATCAAACGTTGCAAACAGTGCCCAGTCGGAGAAGTCGAGTGAACTGACTTCGTCCTGAGCTTTCATGTAAATCTTGTTTCCGATGCGGGCAAAGATGTGAACGAGCGCATTGCCGTCGATGCAAAGGACAAGCTGTTCGAAGCCGGTCAGGCCGCCACTGATATCTTGCCAACCTTCCCAGCCCTCCGGCAGAAGCGGCCTGTCGGTGGACTGGAAGTTCAGATAAGGCACGCTGTCCAAATTGATGCCGGTGAGAATGATGCGGCCATCGGCATTCTGGGTTGCGGCGAGGCTCCGCAGTGCCCCTGCCATTTGTTGCCAGTCCGCCCATGGCTGGCTCGGTGGAATTTCGACCGGTACCGTAACTTCAATTGGTGTCGTCGTGCCTGGCGGGACCACCGTGATGGTTTCCATCTGTACCGTGTTGTTGTTCTGGAAGCGCCACCAGATGGCGTTGTCCGGCGCCGAACTTGTGACGAAAACGTTCTGCCGACCGGTGACGCCGTTGATCAGCAACGTATCATTGAAACCTGGAACGCCGGCCGGTTTGCCGAGATCAAGCGGGTCAGCAAAACGCTGTGGTGCGTTTTCGTCCCGGTTTTCGCGGATATAGGCCAGGTTTCCGGACCCGCTGTCTTCCGCAAGCAGGGCAACGTAGCCTTCCTGGGTCACGGATGCGTTGAGCCGTTCGGTGGCAAAGCTTGAATTCGTTAGCTGAGTAAAGGAGGCGCTGAAAGCGCCGTTCTCAGACGTCTGATCCTTGTACTCAAGTGCTCCGTTCGGTGTGACTGCGGCAAAGAAAATCCGGAAATAGACCGGATCGGCCGTCACGTTCCCTTCAAATTCCTCGGGAACTGCTTCTTCGACTGACATGATGCGTTTCCTCTTGCTGATCTGAAGCCGGCGGCCTGGCCTGTCCGGCAACGTCCTGCATTGGTTAGCCGCGGGAGGGGTAAAGCCCCTGGAGCGCAATAATGAAGTTCAGCGTCAGATACGGCTGAACATTGTCGTGTGACTGGCTACCGCCGGTGGCGGACAGCGTTTCCATGGCCATGTCGACCTGGTTCGTCTGAGTGTCCGTGTGGTAAAGCGAATCCAGGCCGGAGCTGGAAAAGGACGTCGATGACGAGGGGCCGGGAACGCCGCCGCTGCCACTGGTTGCTCGTGCCGTATGAGAATGTGAGGGGATCTGCGCTTCCGTCAGGGTGACGGTCGTAACACCAACCTTTTCCCCCAGTCTGCGGGATGTGAGGCCAGGGCCTCTGCCTGGATGCATCGGGGCACGGCCCTGCAGATCCGGCAGACCCATGGTGCTGCGCCCATCGCCGCCGTAGGTCGTTCCAATAAGAGAGAACAACGCCGTGTTCTGGGAGATGGGAAGGAGCTGGCCGTCACAAAAGGCCCAGCTTCGAGGGGCGAAATTGCCTGCGAAAATTCGGATTTCAGCGATAAAGGGTTCCGACATGGTTCGCCTCCTAATGCCTGCTGGGGTAAACGCCGTAGAGCGCAATGATGAAATGCACGCATATTGTCGGCATCAGGTTCGTGTGCGACTGGGAGCCGCCAGTGTTTGAAATCATGTCTTGCCCCATGGAAATGTCCTGACTGGCATCGGCGTAGAAGCTCACGCCAGCGCCGGCTGCCGGAACATGCGTCGCCGGCGACGTCTGGTCGGCCAGGCCAGTGTTGGCATTGAAGCCATGCGAGTGACTGGCAAGCTGGTTGACCGTGAGCGTTTCCTTTTCCGACCCGCTTTTGGAGCCGAGCCGCCGCGGGCTGAGGCCGGGGCCGGTGCCCGCGTGCAGCGGAATTCGTCCGCGCATGTCCGGCAGACCGAATGTGGTTCGGCCATCTCCGCCGTAGATGGTTCCAAGGAGTGAAAACAGGGCATCGTTTTGGGAAACTGCCAGCAGCTGACCGTCGCAGTAGGCCCAGCCGCGCGGTGCGAAATTACCCGCAAACATGCGGATTTCACCGACGAAAGGTTCAGACATTCTATGTCCTTTCGGAGATTAGTTGCGGGACGGAAACAGGCCTTGAAGGGCGATGCAGAAATTGAGCGTCAGGTAGGGCTGCATGTTGTTGTGCGCCTGCCCGCCACCTGCGTTGGTCACGGTCCCTGATCTCATCTGCGTCATCGTGCCGACTTCGTAAGGCCGATAGGCCTTGTCCGGTGCGATTTCGGATCCAAACAGGGCCATGTTGGGCGTTCTGCTGTTTCCTGCGGTGGAGACCGCTTTCACCGGGTGGGAATGTTCCGGGATTTCAGCTGCCGTGAGTGTGACGGTTTCCGCTCCCCCCTTCTGGCCGAGCTGATATCCGGCGCCCTCGTGGATCGGCGTCCGGCTGCGCAGGTCGGGCAGGGCGAATGTCGTCCGCCCATCTCCTCCATAGGTCGTGCCCAACAGCGAATAGAGCGACTGGTTCTGATTGATCGGCAAAATCTGTCCGTCGGTAAAAGCCCAGCCGCGTGGCGCGAAATTGAAGCCGACAATCCGTATTTCGGCGAGAAATGGTTCTGACATGTTTCCTCCCGTTGCTTCCGAAGGAAGTTTCGGTCTTGCAGATGTTGTCTGGATTTCCTGCTCTTGCGAATCACAGGTTGTATGAAAGAGAAATTGGACTCAAATTACATTGCAACCTTCACATACATATATTTCTAAATGCAATTAGAAAACTCCGAAATCAGTTCCTGAATTGTTGAGTGTTCGTTACTGGAAATGGTGTTGAAGATTGCCAAATTCTGCAATTTTTAAGGGAATTATTCGCCTTAAAGAGGATTAAAATCAATTCTGACCAAATCTTTCAACCATAGTTAGAATTTGTCAGAATTGATTCCTTTTTCCTGACGCAGATGTGGTCAGTCAAAAATGTGATCGGATTTGCGCTTGAATTCTATTTAAGTTTGAGCGTAGTAGAATTTAAACCAAAGATTGTTTTGATAAAAATCACGTTATAGTTGTGTTTGATTTCGTATGGTTCCTGCTGACTTGAAGGAAGCAGAACCAGCTCGGGGGGTGGTTATGAAAAGTGACGGTTCGGCACTATGACGAACTTGTTTCTCTGCTTGCAGGCTCTTTCATCAGGTGCTGCAAAGCGCTGTGGCGGTACCGGTTTGCGAGCTGTTTACGGGGTTTTGCTGACCTGTCTTTTTCTGATTTTATTCTCTTCCGGGTCCGCTCAAGCGTCTTTCACAGACTGTCCCGCGAATAACGATGAATTTGATCCGTTGACGCTCAATTTGACGGTTGACGAGTGTACACTTGAAACTGGAGCCGCAGGATCCGCAGGAGGCGACGATCTGATACAGATTCAGTTCGTTTCCGGAGCAGACGCCAATTTTTTCATTCTCGATCCCGGTGCAGGCGGCTCCGGTGGCAACGACCCTCGGGATCTGGTGTTTTCCGTGAATAACGGTTCACCACAGGGAACGCTTGACGCAGACAATGGGTCGCTTGTTAACATCAATTGCAGTGCAGGCTGTGTCGTCTCCGGTACTCATGGTGGTACGCCATTTTCGTTCACATATACGCAGTCTGCTGGCGGGGGCTCACTCGGGTCGGCGGAGATAAATGTTCAAGGCAACGGGACAAGTATTGTCAGCGGCGACACGACTCCGTCTACTGCGGACGATACCGATTTCGGCGATGTTCTTGTTGTTGGAGGCTCCAATGCCAACACATTCACGATCCAGAACACGGGAACTTCTGCCCTAACGCTGACAAGCGTGACGTCTTCGAACAACACGCAGTTTGCGATAACCGGCACAACAAGTGGGACCATTTCTGCGTCTGGATCTAGCACTTTTACAGTGACGTTCGACCCCACTTCTTCAGGCAGCCACACTGCGACAATTACAATTGTTTCAAACGCTTCCAATGAAGATACTTACACGTTCACGGTTCAAGGAAACGGCGTCGCACCGGAGATCAACGTTCAGGGGAACGGGACAAGTATCGTCAGTGGCGATACGACGCCGTCCGCAGCGGATGATACCGACTTCGGCAACGTTTCGGTTGCGAGCGGATCCAACGCAAATACGTTCACGATCCAGAACACCGGAACAGATGCGCTGACGCTGACGAGCGTGACATCTTCCGACAACACGCAATTCGCATTATCCGGGACGACCAGCGGCTCGATCGCCGCCTTGGGGTCTGCAACGTTCACGGTCACTTTTGATCCCAATGCCCTGGGAACGCAGACGTCGACAATCACGATTGAATCTAACGATCCCGACGAAGGAACATACACGTTTACTGTTGGAGGCACGGGTGTGGCACCGGAGATCAATGTCCAGGGGAACGGCACTAGTATCGCCAGTGGTGATACGTCGCCGTCGGCTGCGGACGACACCGACTTCGGTAGCGTTTCAGTGTCCAGCGGAACCAATGCGAATGTCTTCACGATCCAGAACACGGGTACTGACACGTTGACGCTGACGAGCGTGACATCCTCGGACAATACGCAATTTGCGGTGTCGGGCACGACGAGCGGTTCGATCGCCGCCCTGGGGTCGGTGACGTTCACGGTCACTTTTGATCCCAATGCGCTTGGAACCCAAACGTCGACGATCACGATTGACTCCAACGATGCCGACGAGGGAACCTACACATTCAGGGTACAGGGAACTGGAACGTCCACGCCGAGTTTCACGCAGTCCTTTGCTCCGGCGACCATTCTGTCAGGTGGAACCTCGACGGTTTCCTTCGTCATCAACAACTCCGCTAACGCTGTCGCCGCGACCTCGCTGGATTTCACCGACAATCTCCCCGCAGGATTGACAGTTGCCTCGCCTGCAAACGCCTCAACCACCTGCACCGGGGGAACGATAACGGCGACGACAGGTTCTGGTGTGATTTCCTACACCGGAGGCACCGTTGCGGCCGGGGGCAGCTGTTCCTTGAGCGCGGACGTTACCGGCTCCACAGATGGTTCCTTCGCGAACACAACTGGAGACCTGACCTCCAGCCTTGGAAACTCCGGAACGTCTTCAAGCACTCTGACGGTTGCTACTCCTGAAATCGACGTGCAGCGTCCCGCAGGAAACTCTATTGCGGATAACGGAACGGATGCTCAGGGAACAGTAAACGTGGGAGACCAGCAAACACTGGTCTACACGATCGAAAACACGGGTACCGCGACGCTCACCCTGACCGGAACGCCAACCAGTGCCTCGGCAAGCAATGTTTCGGTCGATTCAATCTCCGCGCCGGGGCTCACAACGCTCGCGGGTGGTGCATCGACCACCTTCACTGTTCTCTACACGCCTACTGCAATTGGCAATTTTTCGTTCGAACTCGATATTCTCAGCGATGACGCCGACGAACCCACGTATGACATCCTGGTGAGCGGTACTGCGATTGGCAGTCCGGAAATCGAGGTTTCATCGTCGACAGGCAATGCCGTATCGGACGGGGGGACAGACACCGTTCCCGGAATTGTCATGCCGGGAACAACGTCGACCATCACTTACACGATCACGAACACCGGGTCGGCCGTCCTCAACCTCACAACTCCAACGGTTGGTGCGAATGTTACCGGCACAAGCAACGTTACAGTCAACAGCTTCACATTGAGTTCCAACACCGTAAGCAGCGGTGGTGGAACGGCGACGCTGGCTGTGGCCTATACGCCAACAGCGCCTGGAGCGTTCGGGTTCGACTTCAACTTCGCCAATGACGATGCGGACGAAAACCCCTTCAACGTATCGGTGAGCGGGACGGCAAGCGGGGCGGCGGCGGCGCTGTCGGTCGTGTCGGGGTCCGGGCAAAGTTCCGAAGTCGGAACCCGGTTCGAGGCAGTTCTCGTCGCGAGAGCGACAGACGTCAACAACAACGCTGCTGCAGGTGTCACTGTAACATTCACTGCACCGGCCGGTGGCGCGTCACTGACTTTTGCGAGCACGGGAACCAACACGGAAACGGTGACCACGGCTGCGGACGGAACGGCGACCAGTTCCGTCATGACCGCAAACGCGGTTGCCTCGTCCTATAACGGCGGTGGTGCTCTCACGCCATATTCGGTGACGGCGAGTGCCACGGGGCTGAGCAGCGTCAGCTTCTCTCTCACCAATGACCGGGACGCATCGGCCGATATCCAGAAAACAAAGGAAGTGATTGCCTCCTTCGTGACAAGCCGGGCCAATGCGATCGTGTCCGGACAGCCTGATATCGTCTCGCGCCTGACCAGCGGCCCCTTTGGGCGGCAGCGTGGCCGCAACGGGTTCAATTTCGACGTTACGCCCACCTCGCAGTCCGGAAACTTCCAGTTCTCCCTGCGCGCCTTTGCCAATTCGCTTCAACAAGGTGGTGGCACAGGAAACAGTGCGGCAATGGCAGGAGCCGGGAGCGGCGTTCGCGCTGCGAATGCCGAGCCGGAACGGTACGCGGTCTTCGACAATTTCACCTCCTCCGGCACGATGAGTTACACGGCCGTCGGTCCGCAGGTGATGCAGGATGATACCCTCGCGATCCTGAGCGGCACCAACGGAGATGCACCTTCAGGCGGCGAGGGCAGTGCCGAGTGGCAGTCGGGATGGGACTTCTGGGCCCAGGGAACGTATGCAATTACCGACAACAACAGCAGCAACAGCAAGACCGGGCTGTTTTTTGCCGGGGTCGACTATCGCTACAAGGACCGGGCCGTCCTGGGCTTGTTGGGGCAGCTCGACCTGACCGAGGAAAGAAACGGTGCCGCAGATACCTCCGCCGACGGCGTCGGCTGGATGGCTGGCCCTTATGCTGTTCTCCGGGTTCATCAGAATTTCTACCTGGATGGTCTGGCGACGTATGGCCAGTCCTACAACACCGTGAACGCGCTTGGGCTTTTCGAAGATGATTTCAGAACGCAGCGGTTTCTGTTGCAGGGCGGTTTGACTGGCGACTTCAAGCTCAGTGAAACGACCAGGGTCAGTCCATTTGCCCGCATCACCTATTACTACGAAGAACAGGAAAGCTACACGGACACATTGGGGCGGCTGATCCCGTCACAGGATTTCGATCTGGGGCGGCTCGAGTTCGGACCAAAGGTCTCCTGGGACCTGCAGTTGAACGAGCTGCTGTTCTCGCCGTTCCTGTCGCTCTCCGGGATCTACGACTTCAACAAGTTGCAGGACGATACCCCGACGGATGCGACGCTTGCCTCTTCCGATGAAGATCTGCGGGCACGTGTGGAAGCTGGCGCGGGCCTGCTGGTGCCCGGCCGTAACATCCAGATTTCCGGGGAGGGCTTTTACGACGGGATCGGGACGTCTGACTTCCGCTCGTATGGTGCGACGCTTAACGTCACCATTCCGTTCTGATGTGAACAGACCAGCCTCCGGCAGTTGCCGGAGGCTGATTGTTCTGGCTGAAGGTTCAGGCTGCCTGGCCGGAAACGCCGGTAATCATGGAGACGATTTCGTTCTTGTCTGTCTCGCTGGTCTTGCGAACGCCGATCTGCTGACCGCGGCGCAGGACGCAGATGCGGTCGGAGAGGCGGAAGACCTGATCCAGACTGTGGCTGATGATCAGGATGGCGAGGTTCTTTTCCTTCAGCGATGCGACCAGCTGTTCGACCTTGGCCGTTTCCGCGACGCCCAGGGCCGCCGTCGGTTCGTCCAGCAGAACCAGCTTGCTGGCCCAGTGGGTGGCCCGCGCGATGGCAATGCCCTGCCGCTGGCCGCCACTGAGATCTCGAATGACAGAGCCGGCGGAGGGGATGCGGACATCGAGTTCGTCGACCAGCTCCTGGCATTCCCGGCGCATGCGCTTCTTGTCGAGCAGCCCGAAGGGCGGCTTGGTCAGTTCGCGGCCGAGGAACATGTTCATGTAGACCGGCTGCTGGTCGGCAAGGGCGAGGTCCTGGTAGACGACCTCGATGCCGAGACTGCGGGCCGAGCTGGCGTCTGAGAAAGATGCCGGCGTGCCGTCCAGCAGGATGTCACCCGAGGTTGGCTTATGGACGCCGGAGATGATCTTGACCAGCGTCGACTTGCCGGCGCCGTTGTCGCCGACAAGAGCAACGATCTCTCCCGCGTGAAGGTCGAGTGAGAAGTTCTCGATAGCGACCACGCCACCGAACGCCTTGTGGATGTTCTTCAGGGACAGAACGGGATTGTCGGCGGTCATTGCTGGAACGCTCCCGGCCAGGAGACGGCATCTCCGAAGCCATTTTCGATTGTGGTGACGGCAGGCGTGCCAGCGCTGACACCGGAAATGCCGACGACAAGCGCCCGTGTGACGAAGGCCTGACCGCGGAAGCCGAAGACCACCGTGTCACCGGCGCGCACGGGTTTGGGCGAGGTGGCGTCGATCATCGCGTAATAGTCGATCGCGGAATAGTCGGGTATTTCGACCTCAAGCAGATCAGACTGGCGGGACGTCGGCTCCGAAGAGACGAGGGCCTTGACCGGGTACTTCGGGAAGACCGGATCGATGTAGAGGCCACCACCGAAGCAGTAGGCCTTGCCACCGTGGTAGTGTGAGACTTCCGAGAGATAGAGCACGGCAGGATCTTCCGGCAGGTCTTCCACTGCATGAAGAGGTGTCGTGCCGTGGAGACCGTTGCCCGGTTCGCACTGGGTGGCACCGGCTTCGGCAAGGGCGCCGAGCACTGCGGAGGACGTGGTGCCAGGAGCGTTGATCTCGATACGGCCGCGACCTGCGCTTGCCAGTGCTTCGGCGGCACGGGCGAGGGTCGACAGGTTTGGTGTCGGTTTGACCTTGCGCGTTTCCAGATCGAAAAGCAGGGCGGGGAAGGTCGTGATGCCGGCAAAGGCTCCACCTTCCAGGGCATCGAGTTCGGCTGCTACGGCGACAATGTCTTGCGCGTCAAAGCCGCCTTCATGGCCACGATAGAACGTGTCGCCCTCTGTCTGGATCCGGGCGAGAAGATTCTGTGTCCGACCGGCGGCTTTGGCGGCAGCGGCGGCTTCCTGTGCTTTCTCAGCCGAGAAGACCGTCCAGTAATCCGGTTGCAGTTTCGCAGCGGCAAAAGCGGCTTCCTGCCTCGGAACCTGGACCAGGTGGCCGAGATGCCCGGTCTTGAGGCCGGCACGGTCGCAGGCGAGAGCGCAGGCCATGTCGACGGCAACGGATCTTTCGATGCCGCCGCGCATGACCGCCTGGCAGAAACCGGAATGGCGTCCGACCTGTTTGGTCATGGCGAAGGTTTTCAGGCCGTGCTTGTCGGCCTCGCCCTTGAAAAGTCGAGCGTTGCGTTCGACCGCGTCCAGATCGAGAACATAGGCATTGGCAGGGATCTTGCCGGCCTGATGCAGCGCCATGGCGGCTTCGATGAAGGCCGGATTGCGGCGCATGAGAACGTCGAGAAACATCGTGGTCCTCCAGGTTACCGGCTGGTGTCGCGCAGGGAGACGGCGACTGCGACGAGAATGATGAGACCGCGGACGATCATCTGGTCGGAGACATCGAGCCCCATCAGGATCAGTCCGTTGTTGAGCATGCCCATCAGCAGCGAGCCGAGCAGGGCGCCAATGACGGAGCCCTTGCCGCCGTTGAGGGCGGTGCCCCCGACGATGACGGCTGCGATGACCGTCATCAGGTCGCTTTCGCCGAGCGTGTATTTGGCAGCCTGAAGGCGGCCGGCGTAGAGCAGGCCGGCAAGCCCGGCCATGGCGCCGCACAGCGTCAGCACGCTGAGGCGGATGCGCGGAACCTTGATGCCGGAAACCTGGGCGGCGCGGGGATTGTCGCCCGTTGCCACCACATGGGCGCCAAAGCGGGTGTTACGGTAGACGATATGGCCGATGACGACGGCAGCGATGGTCCAGATGACCAGTGAGGGGATGGAAAACAGGCTGCCGGAGCCGAAGATGCCTGCGAAGGTGTCGTTGAGGACCGGGATCGAGCGCAGGTCCGTCATGGAGCGGGCGATGCCGGCGAAGAGGCCCATGGTGGCCAGCGTCACCAGGAAGGACGGCAGGCGCAGATAGGCGACAAGGACGCCGTTCATGGCGCCGATCAAGGCACCGGCGCCGATGCCGGCGATGACGCCGACGACCAGCGGGTAGCTTTGCAGGGCAAGCGCTGCGGCGAGCGCCGAGACGGCAACGACTGAGCCGAAGCTGAGGTCGATTTCCCCGGCGGACAGCGCGAAGACCAGACCGATCGCCATGATCGTTGCCGGTGCGGTCTGCAGAACGATGTTGGTCAGGTTGCGGGGCGACAGGAAGCCGACGTCGTGAAGGGTGAGAGCAAAGAAAAGAAAGATTCCGAGAAACCCGAAATAGATCACGCCTTGCTTGTAATCGAGTTGTCTTAGTCTCGAAACCGCCTGGGTCATGGATTGCCTCAAGTTCGAAGAGGTAGGTGACGGCAGGCCGCAAGGCGCGGCCTGCACGGAAAGGGATTTACTTGGCTGCTTCGGCAACGCTTTCGGGCGGATCCATCTTCATGGACTTGTTCCAGCCTTCGGTGACATTATCCGTACCAACCGTGATGGCGTCGACCACCAGGAACGGATCGACGGACTTGCCGAGAAGGCTGGCTGCAGCGGACCGGGCCGCGTAGACGCCGATGCTGTAGGCTTCGTCCGCGATGATCGCCGCGGTGTTGCCACCCTTCAGCATGTCGAGGGCAACCGGCTCGTTGAGGTCGATGGTGACCACCCTGGTGGTGTCGTTGCCCTGCTGGCGCAGAACCGAGAGGACGCCAAGGGCTGGTTCTGCCCACGGCGTATAGATGCCGCCGAGATCCGGGTTCCGCGACAGCATCGCCCGGGCGATGTCTTCGGCGTTTGCGGGATCGGTCATGCCGGACTCGATGGCGATTTCCATGTTCGGAAACTCGTTTTCGATGGTCCATTTGAACGCCTGGTCACGCTGGTTGGTGACCGGGAAATCCGCATCGTGGAACATGTAGCCGACCGTACCCGTCTCGCCCATGGACGCAGCGAGTGCCCGGGCGGCCTTTTCGCCGATCTGAACCAGGTCGGCGGAGACGACGGTGACATAGTCCTTGCCATGGGTGAAGCCGTCGACGGCGTTGTCGACGAAGACAAGCTTCACGCCGGCATCGCGGGCGATGCCGTAAACGGTCTGTGCTGTGGTGGGGTCGATCGGCAGGGATACGATGATCGACGGCTGGTTGGCCATGATCGTCTCGACGTCGGACTTCTGGCGGGCAGAGTCAAAGCCGGCGTCGGTCTCGGCAACGACCTTGATGCCGAGCCGTTCGAACTCGTCCTTGGCGCCGCGTGCGACCGCGTTGGACCAATCGTAGAGCTCGTGCCAGGCAAAGGCGGCCGTGTAGTTGCCTTCGGCAACTTTCGCGACTTCGGCATCGGTCAGTTCGAGCGTTGCGACCGGGGTCGGGGCTTCGCCCTTCGGGCCAACCGTTTGCGGGCGGTCAGCAGCCGAGGCCAAGGCGGTCATGCCGACCAGCAGTGTCGACGCCAGGAGTGTCTGTAACTTGAACATGCGACTTCTCCGTAAGGTTCGGTATTAACCGTCGGAAAGACGGTGTTGCTTCTCGGAGGTCCGTGCGGGTTTTTAGAATTGTTGTGAGGACCTGTTGGCCGGCAGGCTGTGATGGGGCAGCCTGCCGGAATGCCGGGTCAATTCGCGGAGGTAACGCTTGCCGGCGGGTCGATGTTGAGGGACTTCTTCCAGCCTTCGGCAACGTTGTCTGCAGTCACGGTGATGGCCGGTGCCGCGATGAAGGGCGGAACGTCCTTGTCGACGAGGCGCAGGGCTGCGGCAGCTGCCATGGCGCGGCCGAGTTCATAGGCTTCGTCCGCAACAATGGCTGCGACGTTGCCGCCGCGGACCATGTCGAGAGCTACCGGCTCGGACAGATCGAGCGTGACGATCTTGGTGTCCTTGTTGCCGTTGGCACGCAGGGCTGCGAGCACACCTTCGGCCGGGCCGGCCCAGGTCACATAGATGCCGCCGAGATCCGGGTTCTTGAGCAGCATGGCGTTGGCGATTTCCTCGGCGCGAGCCGGGTCGCTGATGCCTTGTTCTGCAACGATCTTGATGTCCGGATAGTCGTTTTCGATAGTCGACTTGAAGGCGTTGTCACGCTGGTTGGTCACGTAATAGTCGGCGTCGTGGAAAATCCAGCCGACGGTGCCCTTGCCGCCCATGGCGCTGGCGAGCGCGTCGGCAGCCTGTTTGCCCATCTGATAGAGATCGTCGGTCACGATGGCCGCATAATCGCGTGGGTGCTCATAATCGGCGGGCAGGTTGGACAGGAACACCAGGGAAACACCGGCATCGCGGGCTTCCTTGAAGGCGGCGGCGGATGTGACCGGGTCAAGCGGTAGCGACAGGATGATGTTGGGTTCCTTGGCCATGGCCGTTTCAACGTCGCTGCGCTGCTTGGCGGCATCAAAGCCGGCGCTGGTGGTTGCGACAACCTCGATGCCGAGGCGCTTGAACTCGTCCGTTGCACCGGCTGAAACCGCGTTCACGAAATCGGATTGGTCGTGCCAGAGCAGGGCGGCCTTGTACTTTGCGTCCTTGATGGCGGCGACGGCATCGTCGGGAACCGTCACCTCGGCGGAAAGCGTTGCCGCTTCGCCCTTGGGACCGACCGTCTGGGCCATGGCGGAGACGGACATCAGCCCGAGAAGGGCGGATGTCGCCAGATGTTTGACTAGCAGTTTCATTTCTAACCCTCTGTTATGTTTGGTTCAGTCTGCTTCTTCTTCCAGGCCGCAATAGTCGGCCACGAACAGCGCGAAAGCCCTGACGGCTGCCAGATAGCTTTCCACCTCGATGCGCTCTTCGAATGTGTGTGCGACGCTGATGTCCCCAGGTGCGCAGTAGACCGCGGGACAACCGATCTCGTTGACAAGAAAGGGAGATTCCGACCAGTAAGGCGCACCGCCGATGGCACCGCCGGAAAGGTTCTGGCCATTCGTGGCAACCTCGACGCAGCGGGACAGCTGCAGGGCGGCGGGGGTTTCGCGGGAGATCTCGACGGGTGAGCCACCGAAGCGGTGATCACGGCCGGCGGGGTACGCAATCCCGATGCCGATGCCGTCGGCCACTGGCGCCGACCGGACGACCGCTTCAAAGGCGGCGACCGCCTCATCCAGGTTCTCGCCGGGGCGGAGCTTGCGGATCAGGGAGAGCTTGCACTCGCCCGGAACGGCAATATAGCCGCCGCCATTGATATGCGTGACGAGGATGGAGGAAGCGCCGACCAGATCGTGCTTCGGTCCTGCTGCCAGTTCCGCCTCATGTTGCCAGAGGTTGCCCAGAATTGCGTGGGTTGCCTTAAGGGCATCGACGCCCAGCTCCGGCGTGCCGAAATAGGCGGATTTGCCGGTTATGGTGATATCGGCAATGAAGAAACCGATCTGGGCCGTGTAGACATCCAGCCTGGTCGGTTCGACATAGACCGCGAAATCCGGCTTTGCGATGGTGCCGTCCTTGACCCTTTTGACGAGATCGTGTGCGCCGGCACTGACGCCGGTGCCCGGTTCGCCGCTTTCCTCATCGCCGATGAAAGCGAAGGAGAGGCCGCCGGCGGGACGGTAGCCTGCCTTCTGCAAGAGCCTGAGGCCGCCAAGTGCGGCGCAGATGCCACCCTTGAGATCACAGGCGCCGCGGCCCCAGATCTCACCGTCTATCAAGGCGCCGCCGAAGGGGCTTTCCTGCGGCTTGCCCTGCCAGGCTTCCTGCCAGCCGCGCACATGCACGGTGTCGGTGTGGCCGACGAAGAGGAGGCGCGGGGCATCGTCACCGGTGACCGGCTGGTGCTGGCCCCAGACGTTGAGGCGGCCGGGCAGGAATTCGCCGGAGCCGGTTTCAAGACCGAGCGTTTCCATTTGCGACTTCAGGAAGGTGGCAAAGCCGGTTTCGTTGCCGGTGACGCTGTCAATCGACAGTGCGCCGCGAAGCAGGTCGATGTCGGCGTCCCGGTCCTGCGTGGTCAGCAGCTTTTCATGCAGGTTTGAGGAAACCATCAGGCCGCTCCCTTCTTGAAGGTTTCGATGGACGGCGGCGGAACGGCGATTTCAACGCCCTTGAGGCCTTCGGTGAAAAGCGACAGGTGCAGACGGGAGAGGGCGACGGAGGCACCGCCGGCAAGGGCTGCGTGATTGCCGAGGGTCGACTTCTCGATCAGGACAGGGCGGGGGAAGCATCTGGAGACGAACTTGCGAACGTTGCCAAAAAGCTCATCCCGCGTGCCGATGGAACCGCCGATGACGATGCAGGACGGGTCCATGACCGCTGCCAGCGCTGCCATGACGCGGGCGACCTGGCGGGCGATCTCTTCCAGCGTTTCTGTGGCGGCAGTGTCGCCTGTGTTTGCGGCGTCGAAGATGTCCGGCACGTCCAGTGTTCTGCCGGTCTTGCTTTTATAGAGATCGGTGATGGCGTGGGTGGCGGCGACACGTTCCAGGGCACCGACTTCCAGGCTTTCCGGTTCGAACGGATCAGCGCCGAAGGGCAGGTAGCCGATTTCACCGGCAGCGCCGTTCATGCCCCGGTGGAGCTGGCCACCGATGACGATGCCTGCACCGATACCGGTGCCGATGGAGACGTAGATCAGGTCGTCCTTGTCGCCGCGTTTGGTGAGCCAGTGTTCTCCCAGGGCAGCAAGGTTGACGTCGTTTTCGATAAAGACCTCGATGCCGAGGATCTCGCGCCAAAGACCAGGGGCGTCGATGTCGCCGATGCCGGGGATGTTCGGGGCCATGCGGATGTGGCCGGTAGCCGGGTCCGGAGCGCCTGGTACGCCAATGACGGCGACACGAGGCAGCTTGAGCGAGGGGCTGGCTTCGGTCGCTGCCCGGCGGATGAGGTCCGCGACCTGATTGACGACGGCAATGCCGCCCTGCCTGTCGGTCGGCTCCACCAGCTCCGAGACGACGGCCCCGGTCAGGTTGCAAATGGCAACACGGATCTTGGTGCCGCCGAGATCGACGCTGGCAACGGATGCCGCATCCGGCACGATTTCATAAACCACGGCACGGCGGCCGATATGGCCTTCGGTCTGTCCAACCGTGCGCACCCAGCCTTCTTCTTCCAGATTGCCGACGATTTCCGAAACCGTCTGTTTCGACAGGCCGGTGATCTTGGAGACGCTCGCCCGGGAGATCGGGCTGTAGCTGGCAATCGCCTGGACGATGGCACTCAAGGACATGCGTCTGGAGATGTTCGAGGGGTCTGCCAAGGCTACGCTCCATTAGTTCGTTCTGTCACCGAACTAATTAGATTTTGAGACACGAGTCAAGCGGTGCATTGAAAAATCGGGAGAGATTGAAAGCAGGTTGAGGGGGGCGGCGAGAGAAAAACGATGTCTGAGCAATCGAAAAGACAAGCGCGTGAAGGCAGTTGCGGGTGGGGCAGGAAGGGCCGAAAAAAATGTTCCGATGCGCACAACGGAGGCAGTCACCAAGTTCCTGTTTGCAAGAGTGATTTTGAAAAATGCGGTCTAAACAGTGGCTTCAGACATTGGGGCGACGTGGACAGCTTCGACAAAACCGGGCAAAAAGGGGCTTCCTTATTTTACCGTGGATCAGTGTGCCCAAGAGGCCTGGTACCGGTTTTACGCTTCTTCCCAAAACCAAAGACAATTTCAGCAAGGCGCAGGCTTTTGCATCTGGTGCTTCGAGCGCCGGGGCCAAGGACCGGCGGTGGGGAAGCTGCGGACCGTGTCTTGAACTGACCTCCAGACGACTTGCAGGAAAGTGCGACCCATGACTTTGCCAGAAGGGGGTGGCAGCGCGCTGAAGTGGCCGACAGCCAGAGCGCGCCGGAAGGTGTGCGCGGAGTTTTGCGCGCATATTGCCGCCGGATATTCGATCGACAGTTTCCCGGACGCCGACCGCCGGACGATCCGCTATTACGCCGAACAGTTTCCCGAGGACTTTCCACCCGCAAGGCTGGAGGAAGCCGCCCGGCGCGGCCTTCTGGAGTGGGAGCGGATCGGCAAGGACGGCGCCAGCGGAGAGCTGGCGAAATTCAACGCCAGCGCCTGGACCTTTGCCATGAAGAACCGCGCCGGCTGGCGAGACCGAACGGAGCCGGACGCCTGGCCGGTCTGGAGCGGGCCGGAAGACAGCAAGACACTCGAGACCTTGAAACCGCGCAGCTCGGAGGAAATCGCTCTGGGCGTGATGGCATTGCTGACCGGAAAGGATACGCCAAAGGATGGCGACGGCCCTCGAAACGCTGATTGACCATATCGACCGCATGCCCGCGGACGAACGGGTTGCCCTGCAGAAGCAACTGGATGAGGCGGGCGTTCTGGACCAGTTCACCGTCTGGCGGCCGCAGGCCGGACCGCAGACGGAGGGGTATTTCTCCGAAGCCGATCTGACGCTTTACGGCGGCGCGGCGGGCGGCGGCAAGACGGACCTGATTGCCGGGCTGGCGCTGTTTGCCCACCACAAGGCAGCGATTTTCCGTCAGTCGCTCAAGTCCCTGAAGGGCTTGAGCGAACGCATGAACGCACTGATGCGCCAGGCGGGCATGGGCAAGATTTCCGGCAATCCGCCAAGGTGGACTGGGCCCGACGAGCGGCTGATCGAATTCGGCCACCTGGGGCTGCCGGGGGCGGAAGAGGACTGGCAGGGGCGCGACCATGACCTGAAAGCCTTCGACGAGGGCGCGCAGATGGACCCGCGCAAGATCATCTTCGTGCTCGGTTGGCTGCGCACGACGCGACGGGGCCAGCGTTGCCGCGGTTTGATTGCCACCAATCCGCCGCTGGGCGGGCAGGGGGACTACCTGAGCGACTGGTTCGCGCCCTGGCTCGATCCGCTGCATCCGCTCTACGGCAAGGTGCAGCCGGGCGAGATCCTTTGGGCGGTTTTCATTGACGACGGCGATGCCATTCGCACGGTGTGGGTGGACGGGCCGGAGCCGGTGGAGATCGAAGGCGAAGTCCGCACCCCAAAGAGCCGGACCTTCATTCCCGCACGGCGGCAGGACAACCGCTTTCTGGGAACGGACTACGATGCCCAGCTCGACCAGATGCCGGAGCCGATGCGCACGGCGCTGAAGACCGGAGACTTTCTGGCGGCCCGGCAGGACCACGAGTGGCAGGTGATCCCGTCCGACTGGGTGGACCTTGCCTTCGAGCGATACGACCAGGGCATCGATCGGGACGAACCGATGACAGTGCTGGCGGTGGATGTTGCCCAGGGCGGCAAGGACCGGACGGTGCTGCAGCCGCTGCATGGCCGGCGCTTTGAAACCAACATCGTGCGCAAGGGCACCGACACGAAGGATGGTGCGGATGTCGGTTCGCTGATCATCCGCGAGCGGCGCGACAATGCGATGATCGTGGTGGACTGCACGGGTGGCTGGGGCGGCGATACGGTTGGGTTCCTGAAGCGGGAAAACAATATTCCGGTCGAAAAATGCGTCTTCTCCGCCCAGTCGGGCGAGAGTGCGAAGGACAGCAGGATCCCGTTCTACAATTTGCGCGCCGAACTCTATTGGCGATTGCGCGAGGCCTTGCACCCCAAGAGCGGGCTTGGGCTGGCAATCCGGCGATCGGCAACGGTGAAGGCGCAGTTGACGGCGCATCGATGGAAGATGCGAAACGGGAAAATCCTGATTGAGAGCAAGGAAGAGATCAAGGAACGGCTGGGCTCTTCCCCGGACGAGGCGGATGCGATTGTCGAGGCATTGGGATGGAAACAGAAAGCGGAGCTGAAGAAGGTTCTGAGAACCGGGGCCGAAAGCCGGATGGCGCCACTGGGCGACCCGCTGGACGGTTTCTGATCCGCGACCTTTGCCTGCGGGACGCCAGCTTCATCGCTGCCAACATGCGCGATCAGGACCTGCGCGAGATCGCCTGTCTGTGGAAGGAATGGGACACAAGGGCGCTGGCGGCCTGCGCGTTGCAGACGGCGGTGCCGGGCATGGTGTGGTCGCTCTGGTACGACGGCCAGCCGGCGGCGGCCTATGGCTTCAGCCGGGCGTCCGCCTTCGATCCGGACCACTGGCAGGCCTGGGCCTTCGGCACGGACCGATTCCACCGATGTGTGCCGGCGATCACACGGCACTTGCTGGATATCCGGCAGATTGTGGAACGGGATTGCCGGCGGCTGCAGGTGATTACGCTGGAAAATCATGACATTGCCCATGGCTGGATCGAGGCGCTGGGCGCAACACGGGAAGGGCGGCTGAGCGCCTATGGCCGGGGCGGCGAGGACTTTTATGTCTATGCCTGGGTAAGGGGGGACAAGCGGCCATGAGCGTTGTTCGAAACCGGGAAGGCTGGTAGCGTCCGGCCATTGCTATTTTGACGTTTTTATCTGGAGGCTCAGCCTTGTCTTCATCCAAGGACGATCTGCCTGTCGGGCAGATGACGAAACATTTCGCAGGCAATATCTCTCAACTGAATGCCATCGTTCTGTCCGACTATCGCAGGACCGAGGAAAACATCGGTTATCACAAGGGCCGCCTGGACCAGGGTTTCAAGCTGCTGGTCCTCAAGCACTTGCCGCTGCCGGAAGTGTTCGAGTTTCAGGGCACGACCTTGCGATCAGGCGGGCGGTATGGCCTGCCGGAGGAAACGCAGGAGGCGGACAGGCGGCGCGCAACCGTGCATGACGGCATTCTGGCGGACCGCGGCGCTGCGGGATACCGCGATCTGCAGACCCGCGCCCTGAGCCTTGCAACCGTGACCGGGCCGAAGCGGCTGGTGAAGGTCATGCCCACGATCCGGCATGACGAACATATGGCCCCTCGCGATCAATATCCGATGGGCGGCGGTTTTCTGCAGTGGGACCTGAAGAAGCCCGGCTTGCCGTTTTTCTGCGCGGCGCATTTTAAACCGGGCGGCACGGTAGTGACCGTGGACGGCATGTTTCAGGTGAACTCGGACAACTTTCTGGCCGATTATCCGCAGCGCGAGAAGCTGCAGAAGTATCTGCAGACAGTCTAGATTTCATACCACATTTAGACAGTGCGGGCAGCGAAGCGGATGCGGTAGTCGGTCGGGCGCAGGCCGAGTTTCTTGCGGAAGTGGTGGCGGAGCGCGTGGGCGCTGCCGAAGCCGACGCGGGCCGCGATCGTTTCCATGTCGTCGTCGCCCCGGCTGAGGATCTCCTTGGCGGCCTCCAGACGCTCTTGAACCAGCCACTCGCCCGGTGTCAGCCCCGTTGCTTCGGTGAAGCGGCGCTGGAAGGTGCGCGGGCTGAGGCGGCAGAGGGCTGCCATGGTTTCAATGGTCCAGGCCGTCTGCAGCGCCCGCCTGACCCGCTCCAGAACAGGTGCGATTTCGCTGCCCCCGCGATGAGCGACGGGGCGTTCCAGGAACTGAGCCTGGTCACCGGTGCGGTGGGCGGGAACGACGAGGCGGCGCGCAACGGAGTTGGCCTTGTCGGCCCCGTAATCCTGGCGGATGATCTCGATCATCAGATCGATGCCGGCGGCGCTGCCCGCAGACGTGTAGATCCGGTTTTCCTGACGATAGAGCGAGGCCTCGTCGACGGTGACGGCGGGACGCCGTTCGCGCAGCTTGTCCGCGTAGCGCCAATGGGTGGTGGCGGAGCGACCGTCGAGCAGACCGGTGGCTGCCAGTACGAACGCACCGGAACAGATGGACACGAGCCTCGCGCCCCGGCTGTGTGCCTCGCAAAGCCGTTCGGTAAGCGCTTGGGGAACCGGGCAATCCGCCCCTTTCCAGCCGGGCACCACGATGATGTCCGCCTCGGCTATGCGTTCCGGGCCATGGTCTGGCACGAGTGTCAGGCCGCCATGGGCGCGTAAGGGGCCTTCCTCGACCGGGCAACTGGCGAAGCGGTACCAGTCGGTGCCGAATTCGGGGCGGGCCAGACCGAATATCTCCGCGACGATACCGAACTCGAACGTGCAAAGCCCGTCGTAGAGAAGAGCGACAACAAGCGGGCCTTCCGGGGCGGAGGGGGCAGCGGTTTCAGGGACTGTGTCTTTTGTCATGATGTTTACGTATATAGTCAATCGCGCCAATTGCCAATCGGCGTTCAGACGGCGACAAACAGCGGGAAAGGAGACCTTCATGACCAACAATGTCACCGCTGTTCCGGCCGCGCCGAGCGATCTCGCCAGGGAACATTTTGCCGCTGAATTTACCTTCGAGGCCGATTGCTGGGATGTGCACGACGCCCTTCAGGGCGAGCCTGGCTTTGTGTTGCTGGATGTGCGCAGTCCGGCGCTGTTCGAAAAAGGCCATGTGCCTGGCGCGATCAACCTTCCCCACGGCAAGATCATCCGTTCCAAGATGGCCAGGTGGCCGGAGGAGACACTGTTCGTGACCTATTGCGCCGGCCCGCATTGCAACGGTGCCGCACGGGGGGCGTTGCGGCTTGCGGAATTGGTCCGCCCGGTGAAGATCATGGCAGGTGGCGTTATCTGAATGCCAATCCGGATTTTGGCCGGGATGATGGCCGTGCCAATGCCCGCGTGTTGCGGTGCAGCCGGTGGTTCGACGAAATCAAACAGGGCTACGCAGGGGGCGTGCAATGAACGAAGATCAGATGCGGGAAATTGCCCGTGAAGGTGGCAAAGAAGGCGGCCGGGAGGCTGCTCAAGAAGTGCTCAAGGCGCTCGGCGTCGATATCGAGAACACCATCGAAGCGCAGAAAGACATGCACTTTCTGCGTGATCTGCGAAAAGGAACGTCCAGCGTCAAAGGCAAGGTGATCAACACAGTTGTGGGGGCGTTGGCGCTGGCTGGCCTCTACAAGCTTCTGTCGGGAATTAGATGGGGGGCTTGAATTCTCAAAAAGGCATTGTTCGTTAACTTGACATACTGTTCACCATTTTAATGCTAGTTATTCGAAAATATCAAAACTATCTCCAATTAACGAACAAACGCCGATGCCGGTTTTGAAACTTTGGAGATCAAGATGTCCTCACCGTTGAAATCAATTCTGCATGTCAATGCCTCAGCACGTACCGCCGGTTCAGTGACGCGTGACCTTGGGCAGACCTTCGTGACTCGTTTGCTGGCAAAATCACCAGATGCAAAAGTCCTTACTCGCGATGTTTCCCAAGGGGTACCGTTCCTGAGCGAAGAGTGGATTGGCGCGACTTTTACAGATCCTGCTGCACGGAGTGCAGAACAAAAAATGGTGCTTGCTCTGTCCGACACGCTTGTTGGAGAATTGAAGGAGGCAGACACCATCGTAATTGGGACGCCTGTTTACAACTTTTCTATTCCGGCTACGCTAAAAGCCTGGGTTGATATGATCGCGCGAGCAAGAGAGACGTTTCAGTACACTGAGAACGGACCTGTCGGTCTGCTTCAGGGTAAAAAGGCTTACGTCATCATTGCCTCTGGTGGAACCAAAATAGGATCAGAGATCGACTTTGCCGGAAACTACCTGAAGCATATTCTTGGCTTTATCGGCATCTCCGATGTGACAATGATCGCGGCAGATCAATTGATGATCGAACCGGAAAACCGTGACGCAGCACTGGCTCAAACGATTGAGCTGGCCGCATGAGCGGAACCTGTGTTTAGGCCTGATATACCAGCGTTTGAAATTGCGGAATGCAACAGGCTTCCTGCGAAGTGAAATTTTTGGTTGTGTCTTGGCAGCTGCGTCAATTGCCCAGTCTCCAGTACGTTCGGGTGCTATTTCTCACCCTGGACACCCGTACGAGCGATCAATTCTGGAATCAGCACAGCGTCTTCGGCGGCTGCACCTTCTGGTGCAGCCGACTACGCCGGGAATCTAAAATTGTTTGTTGAATTGTCCTGCTGTCTGCTCGGCGCAGCTCGTTTTCTTTGATTTCTTGCCGTTTGGTTCAGATTGCACCAACTACAATTGCAGCCAAAAACGCAAAGGCTGCTAGGAAGGCAATCATGTTCAGGTTCCGTACAAGGGTCATATGTCCGCTCCCGATTACCTCTTTCTGACGGGGTGATACTAAGTCAGCATAATGCCGAAGCGAAGCAAAAAAGATGCTGCAGCGCAGCGGAGAATTGCATTCCAGGGTTGTGTTTGTTGAGGAAGCATTAAGTAAAGCCTTGATTGGAAACGTTCACTGCCTTTTGCGAAAAAAACAGAACTAATTTGTCCTGGAGATGCGATCGAGGGTTGCAAATATTTATTTGGCGCGTCGAATTATTTGTGGAGAGGCCTTCCTGCTGCTGGCCGTTTCTCCAGTTTATGCGGCGATCAACGGTAGCTTAATGTTAAGGGCCTGCTGATAATGTCGAGGCTTACGCGACTGTCGCGCCGGAGTGTCGATGATCAATCTTGCAAAACTTGCTGATCTGGCGAGGGACACAAGTGCTGGAGGGCGCAAAAGCCTGGTCAGCATGCTGACGGACCTGTTCGTGAACTCCGGTGACGACCGTGACGAGCAGATCAGCCTGCTATTTGGCGACATCGTTCTCAAAGTTCTCGGACAGCTGGAGGAAGAAACCAGGATCATTCTGTCCAAACGAGTTTGCAAGGAGAAAGATGCTCCTCGTGAACTGATGGTGAAGCTGGCACAGGATGAATTTCCGGTTGCCGGCCCGGTTCTGGAAAACTCACCTGCACTCACCTCAGAAGACCTGGTTGAGATCGCATGTTCTGCGTCGATGGAGCATCTGGGGGCAATTGCCGGGCGTGAAACCGTCGACAAGGCAGTTACCACTGTATTGGTGGATCGGGGGGATACGGCGGTTTTAAGTAAAGTCGCTGAAAACCAGGGTGCAGAGTTCGCTGATGCATCCTTCCTGAAATTGGTGGAAAAAGCCCGATCGAGTGAAGCAATCCAGGCTGCCTTGATCAACCGCACCGACTTGCCGGATGCAGCTGCTCATGCCTTGCTGCCTTTCTTGACGGAAGAGTTGAAAGAAAGGGTCAGTGCACTCGGTGCCGACAGCACGCTTGTTCAGCTCCTGGCTGAACGTGCCGCTACCGAAGTGGCCGCTCGTGCGCACAAGCTTGAAGAGGCACGTGAACAATCCAACGCATTGATCCGTGACGTGGTGAGCAAGAAGACCAAAATCGATGATGCCGTGACCTTGTTCGCCCGTTCGGATCGAACAGCGGAGCTGGGTATGTTGCTTGCCAAGGTAAGCAATCTGCCGCCCAGTGCGGTATCCCAGCTCTTGTTCAGCGCAAGCGACAAGCCATTGATAATTCTTTGCAAGGCGAACGGCGTTACAGCCGAAGCCTACAAGGATATTCTCACGATGAGGGCCAGGCGGTTGCGCATTGGCGGATTGGAGCTGAATGCCGCCATCCAGCGTTATGCAGCGCTTAGTGAAGATGGCGCTCGCAGATCACTTGAAACCTTGAAGCAATCCGGTGCTAATTTCGGTTTGAAAACTGAAGAAGAAAAAACCGAAGCGGAAGCCGTACGGTCAAAAAAGAACATTCCCTTCGCATCAAGTCGCTGATTTTTTCAGTTCGCAGATCTCTGCAATGTTGCCGTCATCGCCGCAGCGGAGATCAGGAATGCGCCGCCCACCTTGTTTACCAGTCTAAGCAGGGAAGGACTTCTCAGTTTTTGTCCGAGGGCTGCTGCTGCATAGGCGTAAACAGCTGCATTCAAAACACCCAATGCGACGAAGGTCGTTCCCAAAAGTGCGAGCTGCGGGACAACTGGGGCGTGAGGTGCGATGAAGTGTGGCAGGAAAGCCATAAAGAAAACAATGCCTTTTGGATTGAGCGCTGTGACCACATATGCATGCCAGAATATTTTTCTGGGGGGAACATCGGCAACCTGATGCGGCCCAAGTGCAGTTGGCCGGCTTCTCCACATTTTCAGACCAAGCCAGACCAGGTAGATCGCCCCTACCCATTTGAGCACGGTGAATGCTGTTGCAGACGTCGCCAGAATGGCACCGAGACCCATCAGCGACGCAGCTGCTGCTGTCGCGTCCCCCAAGCCAACACCCAATACGCTGGCAACCGCAGACTTGCGTCCCTGGGTCAAAGCATAGCTGACAACAAGCATGATCGTCGGACCCGGGATGGCGAGGACGATCAATGTGGCAATCACATAGGCGAAAAAGAGTTCTAATGTCATGGGGAGCCATCCACTTTTGGGGTCATGCAACCATAGACGCAGGACAAGCGTTGATCAATCATGAGGGTCGCTGGCAAGTACAATGTGCGGAGTTGGGAATGCACTTAAACGTCGTGTGGATTTGTACTGCTCTCGCGTTGTGTTGCCTGCTGCCTTTAGATGTTTACGCAAATCCTCCATTGCCACAGGAAAAGCCGCTTCCAGGCCTCGGTAATTCGCAATTCATCGAGGGGGTTGATGTGCCGGCGATCAAACCAACTACTCTTCCGGAAGAGCTTTTGGCAGGACCTGACGACAGTGGCAGAAAAGCTTCTGCGGGCGAATCCTCCACACCGGCAACTTGCGATATTCCGGGTGCTACTTTTGAACAACTTGCTCCCATGCAAGGGGATCAAGCTGATGAGGATTGCGGGATCACCGTACCTGTCAACCTTTCTGGGTTACGTGGCGAGGATGCCGAAGTGACTTTCCCGATGAAAGCCACGCTATCATGCGGTTTTGCGACGTCACTTACAGCGTGGGTGATTGAAGATGTCTTGCCCATTGCACAAGCACAGTTCGGGAATCCAGTGTCCGAGTTTCTCACAGGCCCTGGTTATCAGTGTCGCCGACGAAACAATCTTCCAGATGGAAAGCTCTCCGAACATGCGCTTGGCAAAGCCATTGATATTGTGGCCTTCCGATTAAGTGACGGTACTGAGATTTCAGTTGAAAAGGATTGGGCGCGCAACACGCAGAGCGGAAGCTTCCTGTCCGCCATACACAAGGCTGCCTGTAAAAGGTTCACCACCGTTCTCGGCCCCGATGCAGACCCAAATCACAAGTCTCACTTCCATCTCGATATCGGATGCCACGGCAAGAGCTGTAATTACATTATCTGCCAATAACCCAATCCCGGCTTGCAAATCAGCCTCAAGCTTGTTCCTTTCTATTCGATGACTTCTAACGCCGGAAGGACTGATGGAACGTTATAAAACAGCTATTGACGCCGCCTTGGATCTTCGTCCCGATCAGCCTGTGTATTGTTTCCGGCCGGACGTGCTCAGGCATGACGCACAGCAATTCCAGTCGCTCTTCCCCGGCAAGACGGCTTACGCGGTCAAGACGAATGGTGAGCCATTTGTCCTGGAGGCACTGGCAAAGGCCGGGATCAGTTGTTTCGATGTCGCATCGCCTGCAGAGTTCGCCGCGGTGAAAGAGGCAGCGCCGAAGGCTGAGATGCTTTACATGCATCCTATCAAGGCACAGTCGGACATTCGGCTAGCTTTGGAAACCTACGGTATTCGAACCCTTTCGCTCGACCACGAAGACGAAGTCGCGAAGATCCTGCGTGTTGTTAGGGCCCTTGATATAGATCCTGGAACGATCACACTCTTCGTTCGTATCGCCACCAAGGGGCATGCTGCTTACGAGTTGTCGAAGAAGTTTGGCGCGGCTCCAGGTCACGCCGTTGAATTGCTACAACGGATCGACCGTATCGGGTTCAAATGCGGATTGTGTTTTCACGTTGGAAGCCAGATCGAAGAACCGGAAACCTATGAGCGAGCGCTGGCTTCTGCCGATTGGATCAGGTCACGTGCTGGCGTTCCCGTTGTGGAGCTTGATGTCGGGGGAGGGTTTCCGGCCGTTTATGGTCACGATCCGCGCCGCAAAGCGCCTGAGATGCCCTCGCTCGTGGAATTGATGGGGCAGTTGAAAGCCGATATCGCTGATTGGCAATTTGATGACCTGCCTCTTGTCGCCGAGCCAGGCAGAGTGATCGTGGCCCGATCGATCTCTCTCATTGTCAGAGTACTGTTGAAAAAGGGGCGCCGTCTTTACATCAATGATGGCATCTGGGCGTCTCTTTCCGACAGTTGGACCGGAAAGATCACGCTGCCGGCTCGTTTCATTCCGGATCCGGCTCGCAAAACACGGGCTGGTCAGCCCGACAAGATTGTTCCCTTCAAGGTCTGCGGCGCAACCTGCGACAGCGTTGATATTCTTTCCAGGCCTTTCTGGCTGCCGGAGACAGTCGACACGGGAGACTGGATCGAGATTGGCCATATCGGTGCCTACAGCTTGTCGCTTCGCACAAGGTTCAATGGATTTTATCCCGACAAGGTCATTGAAGTCGACACGCCGTTCGATTTCGGTGCTGCGCCGGAAGGTTTCGCTTCAATAGAAACCATGGCGGATTGATGCAAACAGGCTGATTGAACGAAACAACCTGGTTGCACTTGCCCACCGAGGCTGTTCAGTTCCCTTGGAGCATGACCCTTCTGAAAAGAATGACAACAAACGGGTGACCGGTTCGGCCGGTCGGTCGTTTGTTGCCACGAGTTCTTCAGTACCACCAGGCGGGCGCAAGCTTATTGGCAGAAACGCTGTTCACCCTGGTAGGTGGTATAGGTACCGGTCGACGGGTTGAACGACCGGTATTTCGATGAGCAGTACTGGTACCAGGCAGGGCTCCACGGCTGATAACCGATGGCCGTGTTGACGCGACCAGGATAGGGAGCCGGCGGGTAGTGATTTACCGGCGGCGGGCCTGCGTAGCTCGGCTGGCGGGTCGCACCCAGCAGAATTGCTCCTGCAGCGAGGCCGATGACACCTGCCGCGACAGCCGCGCCAAGATTATCATTGTTTTTGTGTCGGTTATGATTTCGATTATTGTGTCTCTGGTTATGGTGGTGGCCGCCACGGTGGTCACGCCAACCGTTGCGCGAGCCGGCTTCAGCAGCCGCGAAGGTCGGCAAAAGAAGGGCGCCAGTGAGGGCGGCGGCAACAAGACGTTTGCTCATGGTCTTCATTGGTTTTCTCCAAAGGCAGGCGCTGTTCTCGATTGGCGCCGTATCTGATGGTGAGACAATCGCATAGGCGCCCTGAACCGGTTCTGAGATGTCTGTTCATCTGACGTTCAGAATTCGGGGGGAAGGCGAAAACCGTGGAATGCAAATTGTCTGCGCCGACAGAAAACAGAACTTGGAGGGGCCGTGAGCCTGGAAAAAGAACCGAAATCAGTAATCCGGCCGACCGATGATCAAGCCAGAAGATTGGCTAAGGAGTTGATCAGAACCGCGAGGTTTGGTGCTTTGGCGGTGCTCGAAGCCGAAACGCGGCATCCACTTGCCAGTCGGGTTGCGGTGGCGACCGATTTGGATGGTGCACCTGTCATCCTCACAAGTACATTATCCGGACACACGGCGGCAATTCTGGAGAACCCTTCATGTTCGCTATTGTTGGGCGAACCTGGAAAAGGCGATCCGCTCGCTCATCCGAGAATTTCTCTTTTCTGCAAGGCAGTGAAGATATCGAGAGGAAGTTCGGATCATGAGCGGTTGCGCAACCGTTACCTCTCTCGTCATCCCAAAGCCGAACTTTATGTCGATTTCGGAGACTTTTCCTTTTTCAGGTTGGAGCTCTCCAGGGCCAGCCTGAATGGAGGCTTTGGCAAGGCTTTTGAATTGGAGGAAGAGGACTTATTGGCAAAAGTTAGTTCGCCTGGTGACTGGTCTTCAATGGAAGCCGGAGCGGTTGCGCATATGAACGCAGACCATAGGGATGCGGTGAAACTTTATGCGCAGAATTTGCTGAAGGCCGGAGAGGCCAATTGGCGGCTTGCCTGTCTGGATCCCGAAGGCGTTGATCTTGTGGCTGGAGATAAGGTTGAACGTCTCTGGTTTGCAGATCCATTGGAAGATCCGTCTGAACTGAGGCCTGCACTGGTCGCTCTGGCTTTGCAGGCGCGCAACACCTAAACACAATTCAAACGACGTCTCGTCGAAACTCCAAGTTGAGCTTGCTTGTCATTTTCGTAAGCGCTATCGAGGCTCATCTGTTTCAATTTGGACGTTTGTTTTGCCAACACTCTGACCGGTCATCGATCCCGCCATGCATTCGCTCGAATGCGTCATGAACTTTGTTCGTCCTGGCGGCGGATCGGGGCCGGTGTGGCTTGGCCATGCGCATCTGATCCTGTTTCGGCTCACTGCATACATTTCGAAATAGCTTCCAGCCAGACTGAGTGCCGATAGCTGACGCTGTCCGGCCGTCCCGACTGCCTGTGACGGACTTCCCGTGCGAGGAAGACCCACGGAATGTCGTCTATATTGAACATGGAATGGTCCGTTGTCCGTTCTCAGACACCTAGAATAAAGCGTCCCTGCCAACGATGCGGATTTGTGAAACCTTTTGGTTCGACGGGCAAATTCCGGTTGAACGCGAATGGAAGCCAGCTTGACGCCTGGCTGATCTATCGTTGCGATGACTGTGGAAGCAGATGGAACAGGGCCATTTTTGAACGTCGAGCCGTGAGCAGCCTTTCGGCAGAACTCATCGAAGCCTTGCAGGGGAACGATGAGGGAGTGGCGAGCACCTTCGCCTGCAACACCAAAGGGAGAGGCGGAGGCAAGGGGGGCACTGATTTCAGCTTGAAACGACGAATGGTTGCCAGCGACGGTGCAGATGCCTGCAAAGTGGCGCTGACAATCCTGAATTCGGATCACGTCCAGGTTCGTCTGGATAAGGTCCTTGCAAAAGGGCTTGGTCTCTCGCGCAACCGCGTTCTGCTTCTGGTGGAGCAAGGGTCGCTGAGATTTCCCATGAACAATGTGAAGATCTTGAAGAGACGGGTTCCCGACAAGATCTGTATCGAGCTTTACCTTGGTCCGGCAAGCGACAGATCGGTCATTTGGAATTTTCTGGTCTGCACGGATTAACCGCAGGAACGGGAGTTGAAAACCGGACGGCTCCAGATCCCCGTGTCCGCGTTGCGGACACGGGGCAACGGTCAGTCGTTTTGGCAGGTGTTCCGGAGAGCGTGGCGAGCAGTTGTCAAGCTGCGCGCAGGTGACCGAGAAAATCGCCTAACCCGTCGCGAATTGTCGTTATCTGGGAGGAAATGTTCTGAATGCCTCCCACGACTTCCTGCACCCTGTCGCCGGATATCTGCGCTGCCTGGTTCACTTCGGAGATATTGAAGGTAATGTCGGCACTCCCTTGCGCGACCTGATGCGCGTTTTTGGCTATTTCTGACGTAACTGCGTTTTGCTCTTCAATCGCAGAGGCAATTCCGGAAATCTGTTCGCGAATTTCCATCATGGCTTTGACAACCGTGGTAATTGCATCAGAACAGGTTGCCGCCCCGGACTGGACACCGCTCAGCTGTGAACCAATCTGATCGGTTGCCTGTCCGGTTTGCGTGGCTAGCGCCTTTACTTCAGAAGCCACGACGGCAAATCCCTTGCCTGCTTCGCCAGCTCTCGCTGCTTCGATAGTTGCGTTCAAGGCCAGCAGATTGGTCTGGGCAGCAATGTCGCTGATCAGTTTCAGGACATCCGTGATCTCCTCTGCCGATGTAGACAGTTTTCCGACTGTCTCTCCGGAAACTTCGGCCTGTTCAGATGTACGAGAGGTGGAGGAATTCGCGAGTGTAATCTGGCGGCTGATTTCGTGAATTGAACTCGCCAGTTCCTCAGACGCGGATGCAACAGATTGGACCGATGCTGTGGCCTGTTCGGCTGCAGCGGCAACCGTGTTGGACCTTTCAATGGTCTCATGACTGTTGCGCGCCAATTCGTCGGCACCGGACGCAAGTTCACTCAATGCAGAAACCGCTGTGTCGCAGCTGGTCATCAGGAGCCTTTCAAGCTCGTCGGCCAACCGCAATCTTGTATCGCGACGATCCGCTTCTGCCTGCATTTCTTCTTCGCGAGCCTGTTCCTGCAGGCGCTTCATCTCGATCGTGTTTTCACGGAAGGTTTCGAATGCGCTTGCCACCTGACCGATTTCGTCATTCGTGCGTACATTGACTTCCACATCCGTGTTGCCTCTAGCGAGCTCCAGAAGGCCTGCGGTGACCTGGTGCAAGGGACGGGAAATCAGATATCTGGCGAAAAGGACTGAGCCGACAAGGCACAAAATCAAAGTCAGCGCCGCGGTGATCGCGATTTGCTGAAAGGCCTGTTTCTCGTGTTCTTCTGCAGATGACGCCGCTGTTTGCGTAAAACGCTCGATCTCGGTGAGTAGCGACACCAGTTCATGGTCGAGGCGAGTCTGTTCCTTTTCCAACTCAACGAGAAGGGTGCTCGCATCGGAGAGGTTGTTCTGTTCGATCTTCGCCAAGATACCAGCTATTTCTGCAGAATAGGTTTGGTACTCGTTCTCGATGCGTTTGAGCTGTTCGAGCGTTTGGGAAAACTCGTCCCTTTGCGTATCGGATGCCGACTTTTCCAGCGCCGAAAGGGCGAGTGCTTCCGCTTTCAGAATTTCATCGGAAACCTGTTCGTTCAGAGCGGCCAAAGTGGATTTCAAGGCAGCGGTTGATTCAGCATCTTCGCCGGAGGTCAGGCCGGATACGCGCATGATCCGTTCAATCACCGCTGCCTGCTGTAGTTGATGATTGGCAACCTGACTGATTGCTTGCGTGAGTGGAATATCCTTTTCCGCAATGTTTTGAAGTTCCTTCCCGATCATTCCCATCTGAACGATGGCAACTGCGGCCACAACAAGCAGGCCAAGACTGAGGAAAGCAACCAATGCTAGAATTTTTGCGGCAACTGAAGTTGCAATGGGATTTGATGCAAACATTTCTCAAAAGCCCGAGTTTCTCAGCGCCATAGGCAGCGCCAGAGTTGAGGTTGTGTCAGTTTAGGCGGACTCAGATTGAAAAAACGGTAAACTTTGTCCCTGAGAGAAAGAATAATTCTCGTATAGGTAGAAGTGACGATGTGCATATCTACAGCGAGATAACAAAAAAACGGCCACCCAATCAGGTAGCCGTTCTTTTTCTTCGATCTATTGGAATTTGGATCAGGCGTGGCCCCAACCGCCCGCTGTGGGCGTGATAACGGTGACCGCTTCTCCTGCCTCAAGAACCGTCTGATCACAGCCCTCCAGTTGTTGGATCTCGCCATTCAGCCGCCGAACTTCGGTGCGGCCGAGTTCACCGTCGCTGCCACCGTCCAATCCTTTCGGCGGAACAGTACGGTGTGACGCCAGGATCGCGCAGTCCATTTTCTCAAGGAAACGCAAGGTCCGTTTGGTACCATCACCTGCTGACCATTTGCCTTTGCCACCGGACCCCTTGCGGATATGGAAATCCTCCAGGAGAACCGGGAAACGGAACTCCAATACTTCTGGGTCGGTTAGCCGCGAGTTGGTCATGTGGGTGTGGACACCATCCGTACCATTGAAGCCAGGCCCTGCCGGCGAGCCGGAACAGATGGTTTCATAGTACTGATACGTGTTGTTGCCAAATGTCAGGTTGTTCATCGTTCCCTGAGCATTGGCCATGGCACCAAGAGCTGCGAAGACGGCATTGGTGACATGCTGGGACGTTTCCACGTTACCCGCCACGACCGCAGCCGGATAGGAAGGCCGCAACATGCAGTCATCCGGGATGATGATGTTGATCGGTTTGAGACAGCCGGCGTTCATCGGAATGTCGCCGTCTACCATCACCCGGAAGCAATAAAGGATTGCCGCACGGGTCACAGGTTCCGGCGCATTGAAGTTGTTCGGCTTGACGCCGGAGGTCCCGGTAAAGTCGACCGTTGCCTCGCGCTTTGATTTGTCGACGGTAATCTTGACCTTGATCACGGAGCCCTGGTCAGTCGGATACTCGTATTCGGAGTCCTTCAGCGCCTCGATCACGCGGCGAACGCTTTCTTCCGCGTTGTCCTGAACGTGCCCCATATAGGCCTGGACCACGTCCAGTCCGAAGTGGGTGACCATCTTCCTAAGTTCCTGGATACCCTTTTCGTTTGCGGCGATCTGTGCGGACAAATCGGCGACGTTCTGATGCGGGTTGCGGGCGGGGTAGGGATGGTTGGTCAGAAGCTCAACCAGTTCCTGTTCGCAGAAACGTCCTTCGTCGACGATCTTGAAGTTGTCGAACAGAACACCTTCCTCGTCCACGTTGGTCGCGCGCGGCGTCATGGAGCCTGGGGCAGAGCCGCCGACATCAGCATGGTGGCCACGGGACGCCGACCAGAAAAGGATCTCCTTGCCTTCGTCATCGAAGACCGGCGACACAACTGTGATATCCGGTAAGTGCGTGCCACCGTTGTACGGGGCGTTCAATGCAAACACGTCGCCCGGCTTGATCTTGCCCTTGTTGAGCTTGATGACCGTTTCCACCGAACGGTCCATGGACCCCAGATGAACCGGCATGTGTGGTGCGTTGGCAACCAGTGCACCGTCTGCGTCGAAGACGGCACAAGAGAAATCAAGACGTTCCTTGATGTTGACCGAGTATGCGGTGTTCTGAAGGGTGACCCCCATCTGTTCCGCAATAGACATGAACAGGTTGTTGAACACTTCGAGCATGACCGGGTCGGCGTGCGTTCCGATGGCTTCTGCGCGTTTCAACGGCACGATACGCTTCAGGATCACGTGATCCTTTGAATTGATTTCCGCCTGCCAGCCGTCTTCAACCGCGATCGTGGCATGTGGTTCGATGATCACCGCCGGTCCGGTCACCTTCATGCCCGGTTTCAGCACTTCGCGTTTGAAGATACCGGCCTTGTGCCAGGTGCCTTCGGAGTAAATGCTTGTGGAGGTTGCCGGGGAGGCCGTCCCTGTGGCCAATGTCAGATCCGGCTCGGTGAGACCGGCGCCGCCACCGGCCGTTTCGACTTCCAGGGCTTCAACGACGACCGGTTTTTTCTCATAGGCAAAGCCGAATTGTTTTTTGTGTGCATCCTCAAAGGCTGCCCGCATTTCAGAGACGGACCCGAGGGGGACCGGTAGCGGCGTGTCCGTGCCGTCGTAACGCAAATGCGCGGTTGCGGTCGTGCGGCGCGCGGCGGCAGTGATCGACTGCCTGTCGAGTTCTGCTTCAGTCTGGCTGGCAAGCTGATCACGAAGAGCCTGCAGTTCAGGGATCAAATCGTCCGTAAGTGTCTTCACGACGGCCTGTTGCCGGTCTGCGCGGATATCAGCCAGTCCCATGCCGTATGCCGACAGGATGCCCGAGAACGGGTGCAGAATGACGGTCTTCATGCCGAGACTGTCAGCAACGCGGCAGCCGGTCTGGCCACCAGCGCCACCGAAGCAGGTCAACGCGTATTCGGTCACGTCGTAGCCGCGTTGGACCGAAATCTTCTTGATGGCATTGGCCATGTTCTCGACGGCGATTTTCAAGAAGCCGTCTGCAACATCTTCCGGGGTGCGTCCATCGCCAATGCGCACAGCCAGATCCGTGAAACGTTTGCGAACTACATCGCCGTCAAGCGGCTGATCCTGGTCCGGGCCAAAGATCTTCGGAAAGAATTCCGGTGCCAGTTTGCCTGTCATCAGGTTGGCGTCTGTAACGGTGAGTGGCCCGCCGCGTCGGTAGCAGGCCGGACCCGGATTTGCCCCGGCTGAATCGGGGCCCACCTGAAAGCGGCCGTCTGCATAATGAAGGATCGAACCGCCGCCAGCTGCAACCGTATGGATCATCATCATCGGAGCGCGCATGCGCACACCGGCGACTTCCGTTTCGAATGCGCGTTCGTAGTCGCCGTCGTAGTGGCAGACGTCTGTAGACGTGCCGCCCATGTCAAAACCGATGATCTTTTCGAAACCGGCCATGCGTGAGGTCTCGACTGCGCCGACAACACCTCCGGCCGGGCCGGACAGGATTGCGTCCTTGCCCTGGAAGAGGTCTGCAGCGGTGAGACCTCCGGAAGACTGCATGAACATCAGCCGCGGACCTTCGCCCAGTTCTTCCTGTACCTGGTTCACATAGCGTCGCAGGATGGGTGACAGATAGGCGTCGACCACAGTGGTGTCGCCGCGTCCCACCAGCTTCATCAGCGGTGACACTTCATGGGACACAGAGATCTGCGGGAAGCCGATGTCTTCAGCAATCTTTTTCAGAAGTTGTTCATGGGCCGGATAGGCGTAAGCGTGCATCAGCACGATTGCGATGGAGCGAATGCCGTCATCCCATGCGGCCTGCATTGCACTACGGGCCTGTCCTTCGTCCAGCGCGAGTTCCAGTTCGCCATCGGCGCGGACACGTTCGACAATCTCGTGGACGCTCTCATAGAGCAGCTCAGGCTTTATGATTTCCTTGGCAAAAATATGCGGTCGCGCCTGGTAGCCGATCTCGAGGGCATCCCGAAAGCCTTTCGTGATGAACAGAGCTGTTCGCTCACCCTTGCGCTCCAGAAGTGCATTGGTGGCAACGGTCGTGCCCATCTTTACGGTCGCGATCTTGTCCGAGGGAATAGTCGCGCCTTTTTCCACACCAAGCAATTCCCGGATGCCTTGAATGGCGGCATCGCGATAGGCTTCCGGATTTTCGGAGAGCACCTTGTGCGGATGCAGCGTGCCGTCCGGTGACCTGCCGACGATGTCGGTAAAGGTGCCGCCACGGTCGATCCAGAAATCCCACTTGGCTGTCATGATCTTCCCTCTGATGCTGCCGGCTTTAAGGAACACGCGATTCCATGCCGATAATTAGCGTTTTGATAGCAAGTGAATTTATGCTGACATTTTATCGATAAAATGTCGATGAAAAAATCTGAATGGGTTGTTATTTGATCTTTTTATCGCCTGCGGTACCCCCATATGACCTTGTGGTAAAAGGGAAAACTGAAAGCTGGCGATGTTGGAAAACGATAAATCAGAAGAACGGGATCCGTTTCTGCTGCGTCTGGCGGAGGCTGTCGACTTCACAATCAGTATACTGACAGCAGACCTCTGGTTCGTTGGCATCTTCCTGCTTGTCGCCCTGTTTCTCGGCGTTTCCCTGCTTGGGCTTTTGCTGGAAGTTGCAATTGGTGCAGGGGTACTTGCGGCTGTTGCTGTCTGTTTCTGGTTGTTTTGCGACTTGCATCCAGGCGAGTGAGATTATTCGACAGGGTCTCGCTCCAAAAGTGTCAGGCCACTGGCTCCCCAGCCAAAGCGCCTGGCTGCCGGAGTGCCTTCCCGCGGGGCAAAGGCTTCTTGCGCTTTGCTTAGTTCATCACTGCTTGTGTGGACGATCAATAGCCATCGGGCATCAGCGGTGCCCTTGTTTATTTCGGCAATTGTATCAACTGGCGTGAAGGTGTTGGGGTCGCGCAGGTAATAAGACAGGGCCGGTGCGGCAAATCCCTTGAACAGCAAGAGATGATCGCCATCGGCTTTCTGTTCCAGATAGTCACGTGCGATCAGGCGCCATTCGGGGCGTATTCTCTCCAGCAGCGTGAATTTCAATTCGGGGAAACTCAACCATATCGCGGCAGCAAACAGTGCGATCGGTGCAACCTGTGGCGCCAGGCGCTGGGCTGTTACCGAGGCGAGCAGGATAAGCCCTGGCCATGCCGCGATCAGGTATCGATCAAAAAGGATCGGCTGCACGCTTATGGAATAGAGATAGGCCAAAAGCGGTGGACCAACGGTGTAGGCAAAGCAAACGAGGATTGCATCCGTACTTTGCGGTTTGCCGAAGTACCTGCCTGGCAGGTGAACGATGGTCAGGAGACTGGCGACAGCCAAACCTGCCAGCACCCAGAACAATGGCAGTGACCCGGCTATGCTGAAAGCGATGTTGATGAGAAACGTCGGATCAGGATAAGCAATCCAGAAGCCTTCTTCGGCCACCGACCTTGCTCGCATCGCCAGGATGATCAACCAAGGTAAAAAGGCAAGCGCGCTTGCTGCCATTGCAAGGCAGACAAGAACCGCATTGGTGAGACTGATGCGGCCGGATTTCAAAATGCCGGTCAATGCCAGGATGCCGCAGACCACACCAACGGATGCGAAGCCCAGAAGGGCGTAGATGTGACTGTAGAGGAACAGGGCTCCAGCCACTCCAAGCGCTACCAGCCGCCAGGCCGATGACCTTTCAAGGTTTTTCAGAACCAGAAGCAGAAAGGCGAGCCCGCATGTTGCCAGCAGGGCATACATGCGGGCTTCTGTCGAATACCAGATGTGGAACGGTGAGACGGTCAGGAGAGCGGCAGCAAGCAGGCCAGTGGTGTTTCCGGCCAGCGTCTTGCCAGTCAGAAAGATTAGCCAGACGGCAAGAACGCCCAACAGCACGGATGGCAAGCGCAATGCTGTTTCACTGTCACCTGCCAAGGGCATCGTCAGCCAGAGCAAAATATTATGCAGTGGCGGATAATTGTCAGCTGCAACGGCGGTCAACAGCTCGGCGATGGTTCCCTTGGACTGGATCCAGCTGACGGCTTCATCGTACCAAAGGCTCGTCCTGTCCAGGTTCTGAAAGCGTAGCAAGGCCGCCACTGCCAAAATGAGCGCCAAAATCAGGCGGTTGGCGCTGTTGCCAGTCAAGAGGCGTTGGTTGGTGTTTGGCACGAATTCAGGTTTCCAGGTTGTCTGGCCGGAACGCTAGCCAATCCTTTTCGCGGAGGGAAGGACGCTTTGGTTTTGAAGATGACAATTACAATTTATCGATAAATTGTTGATGTTGGTGATTTTTGAGTCTAGTGTTTGTGAAGATGTGCTCCACAAGGTGTTCGAAGAATGCACCTCGAGCAGCATCCCGACGGGTAATCCCCGCTTCCTAGAGGAGAAAATCATGCTGCAATCTCGTTCCCTGACACGTGCCGGAATCCATCTGGCTGCTGCCGCCGCATTCGGCCTTGCGGGTTTCACCGCTGCTTCCGCTGAAACCAAGTGGGACATGCCGACACCTTATGGTGACAGCAACTTTCACACACAGAACATTGCCGCCTTCGCTGAAGAAGTGAAGGAAAAGACTGACGGCTCGCTGGTCATTCAGATCCACTCTGCGGGATCGCTGTTCAAGCATCCGGAAATCAAGAACTCGGTCCGCAAGGGGCTTGCCCCGATCGGCGAAATTCTGGTGTCCCGCCTTTCCAACGAAGACGCGGTCTTCGGAGTGGATTCCGTACCTTTCCTGGCTCCGTCCTATGATCAGGCCTGGAAGCTTTACCAGGCGTCGAAGCCTGCACTGGAAGAAAAGCTCGGCGAGCAGGGACTGCAGCTGCTTTATGCCGTGCCGTGGCCGCCACAGGGTATCTACGCCAAAAAGGAAATCACCAAGGGTGATGATCTCAAGGGTTTGAAATTCCGTGCCTACAACACAGCGACTGAACGCCTGGCCCAGCTGGCTGGCGCCGTGCCGACGCAGGTTGAAGTGCCGGATATTCCGACCGCCTTTTCCACCGGTCGTGTCGAAGCCATGATCACGTCACCGTCCACCGGTGCGAATTCCAAGGCCTGGGACTTCCTGAGCCACTATCATGACACCCAGGCCTGGCTGCCGAAAAACATGGTGTTCGTCAACAAGGGTGCTTTCGACGCCCTGAGCGACGACGAAAAGGCAGCTGTCCTTGAAGCCGCCGATGTTGCTGAGAAGCGCGGCTGGGAAGCATCCAAGGTAGAAACCAAGACGCAGACCCAGGTTCTTGTCGACAACGGCATCACTGTCGTTCAGCCGAGCAGCGAGCTGATCCAGGATCTCGCAGCAATTGGCGAGACGATGGCTACCGAATGGCAAGAGGAAGCCGGTGAAACCGGCCAAGCCGTTCTCGAAGCCTATAAAAACTAAACAGCTAAAGAAGCGCCGGACCTAACAAGTCCGGCGTTTTTTTAATATCAGCTGCACATCCGGTAGGGGAAGCCGATGCGAAAGGCTTTGAATACGCTTTATCAAGCGTCAACGGCTATGGCTGCGTGTTGTCTCGTTGTCATTGCCAGTCTCGTTGTTCTTCAGGTGTTTGGACGCATATTCGACTGGTCTCGAACGGTTTTTGGTCTTGAGCCACTCGGGCTGCAGGTTCCTTCACTTGCTGAAATTGCAGGTTTTCTGCTGGTAGGGGCATCCTTTCTTGCCCTATCCGGGACGCTGCGCAACGGTGATCACATCAGGGTCGCGATCCTGCTGCAGTCCGTGCCCAAAGCTGGGGCGCGTATCCTGAATGTCTGGGCGGTTGCGGTGGCTCTTGCGCTGGCGGCATTCTTTACGTGGAACGCCGGACAGCTTGCGCTCGACAGCATCAAATTCAACGAAACCTCCTACGGCGTCATTCCGATCCCGCTCGTCTTTCCGCAGTCGGTGATGACTTTCGGACTGCTGGTATTCTCAATCGCTTTGCTGGACGACCTGATCATGGCGCTCACTGGCAAGGCGCCGAGTTTTGAATCGGTCGTGAAGGCCGATCCGATAGAGGGGAAAGAATAATGGATCTCTCCCTTGTCGCCCTCCTGCTCGGCATTGGAATGCTGGCGGCGCTTGCAACCGGTATCTGGGTAGCCGTTGCGCTGTTTGCCGTCGCGCTTGCTGCAATGATGGTTCTTGTATCTGCGCCTGCCGGTCCCGTTCTGGCAACGACGGTTTGGGGGGCATCGAACTCCTGGGATCTGACGGCGCTGCCCATGTTCATCTGGATGGGTGAAATCCTGTTCCGATCTCGTCTGTCGGAGGACATGTTCGCCGGTCTTTCGCCCTGGATGCGCAATCTGCCGGGCCGGCTGCTGCATGTGAACATTCTCGGGTGCGGTATCTTTGCCGCCGTGTCGGGTTCTTCAGCCGCTACCACCGCCACCATCGGTCGTATGTCTCTGCCTGAATTGAAGCAGCGCGGGTATGACGAACGCATGGCGATCGGCACGCTGGCAGGGTCGGGCACACTGGGCCTGCTCATTCCGCCATCGATCATCCTGATTGTTTATGGCGCTGCGACCGAGCAGTCGATTGCGCGGTTGTTCATGGCAGGCGTTCTGCCAGGGGCAATGCTTTGCCTCCTGTTCATGGGCTATGTCGCGATCTGGGCACTGCTGAACAAGGACAAGATGCCTGCGAAGGAGGAAGTCATTCCCTTCATCGAGCGACTTCTTGCAACGCGCAGGCTGTTTCCGGTGATCGGTCTGATCGTCGGTGTGATCGGCTCGATCTACGCGGGTCTTGCTTCGCCCACAGAGGCGGCGGCCATCGGCGTCATGCTTGCCTTGCTTCTGTCCTGGGTAAGCGGAACGTTGAGCCGCAAGAGCTTTGCTGAAGCGTTGATGGGCGCAACGCGAACATCCTGCATGATCGCGTTCATTCTGGCCGGCGCAGCATTCCTGACCGTTGCCATGGGGTACACCGGCATCCCGCGTGAGTTGGCTGCCTGGATCGGTTCGCTGAACCTGTCACCCTACGCGCTCCTCATTGCCCTGACGCTGTTCTTCGTGGTGCTCGGGTGTTTTCTGGATGGCATTTCGGTGGTGGTTCTGACGACCTCCGTGATCCTTCCGATGGTGGAGCAGGCAGGCCTCGATCTCATCTGGTTCGGTATTTACCTGGTGCTGGTGGTCGAAATGAGCCAGATCACGCCACCTGTCGGGTTCAATCTGTTCGTGCTGCAAGGCATGACGGGGTACAACATCTTCAAGGTTGCCCGCATGGCCTTGCCGTTCTTCCTGTTGATGATCCTGGCAATCGTCTTGATTGTGACCTTTCCGGGCTTGGCTCTTTGGTTGCCGCAGACGATGTTGAGCAACTAGTGCATTCCTCCCCGTGACCGAATAGGGGCGGATGTACGCACACCTTTGAAACGATCAGAAAAGGGCCTTCGACCGGTTTCGGTCGGAGGCCCGCTGAAAAACCAAACTGTGCCGGAGATCAGATGTGACGGATAATCCCGACTCCAGAAGCGATGCCCCCATCGGGCCTGTTGTCTCTGCAGCGCATCTTGCCTCCGGTGCAATGCCTGCGCTTTCGGAGATCGAATTCGCGGTGACCATGATGGTCAATGCCTATCACCGATGGATGGTACGCTGCATGGCGGCCAGCGGGTCGCAGGGGCTTGGTCCCCTTGATGTGCTTGTGCTTCATTCGGTCAATCACCGCGGCCGAGCAAAGACACTGTCAGACATCTGTCTTGTGCTGAACATCGAAGACACTCACACGGTTACCTATGCGCTGAAGAAGCTTGAAAAGGCTGGCCTCATTTCATCTGGCCGTCGGGGCAAGGAAAAGACCGCCGAAATCACGAAATCAGGCGAAACTGCCTGCCTTGAGTACCGGCGTCTGCGCGAGGCTCTCCTGGTCAAGCCAATGAAGGCGCTGGGCCTCGACGAAAACGAACTCTCCAAACTTGCCGCTACATTGCGACTGGTGTCCGGCAACTACGATCAGGCCGCTCGCGCCGCTGCAGCCATGTGATATGCACACAGGGGAATGTTCGCGTTCATTTGTTGAATATTCCAAAATTTCTTGTGGTATCGAATTATGGAAGATCAGGAAGCAGTCTCTGCATTGGGTGCCTTGGCACAGGAAGACCGGCTGGCGGCGTTCCGGTTGCTGATGACGGTCGGGCCAGATGGGTTGCCGTCCGGCTCGGTTGCCGAGCGACTGGACATACAGCCAACCAGGATGTCGTTTCATCTGACCACGTTGGAACGGGCCGGGCTGCTGACGACCCGCCGGGAGGGCAGGCATATTCTTTATGCGGTCGACTATGACCGCATGCGGAACCTTCTGGGTTTTCTGATGGAAGACTGCTGCGGCAACGATCCCGCTGTCTGCTGTTTTCCGGCAGCAGATTTTAAGAAACCTTCGGGACTTTGACAGGACGATACCTCACATGAGCATGACGATTTATCACAACCCGAAATGCGGCACGTCCCGCAACACGCTGGAAATGATCCGTAAATCCGGCGTTGAGCCGCAGGTTATCGAATATCTGAAAACACCGCCGAGCCGCGAAGAACTCGTTGACCTCATCAAGCGCACCGGTCTTCCGGTGCGGGACATCCTTCGCCAGAAGGGAACGCCCTATGATGAATTGGGTCTCGGTGAGGACAGGTGGACGGACGACCAACTGATCGATTTCATGATGGAACATCCGATCCTGATCAACAGGCCGATCGTGGTGTCGGAAAAAGGCGTCCGCCTGTGCCGTCCGTCCGAGAAGGTGCTGGACCTGTTGCCAAAGGATATCGGGTCTTTCACCAAGGAAGACGGCGAAGTGGTTTCGTCCGGAGCGCCAGATGCCTGAGCCGAAAAGTTCGCATGCAGACTTGAAGAACGTGACGGCGGCAGACTTTCAGGAAATCGACCGGGAGAAGTTGCAGGTTCCAACGGGGCCGTCGCATCCACCGCGGATATTGCTGCTCTATGGTTCCCTGCGCGAGCGGTCCTACAGCCGCTTCCTCGTGCACGAAGCACAAAGACTGCTGCAGGCTTATGGTACGGAGACCCGGATCTACGATCCATCAGGTCTGCCGCTTCCCGATGACAGCGGTGCCGATCATCCCAAAGTCACCGAACTGAGAAATCTATGTGCCTGGTCCGAAGGACAAGTTTGGTGCTCTCCCGAACGCCATGGGGCAATGACCGGTGTACTCAAGTCGCAGATTGACTGGATCCCGCTGAGTTTTGGCGCCATCCGGCCGACACAGGGCAAGACACTGGCCTTGATGCAGGTTTCGGGAGGTTCGCAGTCTTTCAATGCAGTCAACCAGATGCGTGTCCTCGGCCGCTGGATGCGGATGGTTACCATCCCCAATCAGTCGTCGGTGCCCAAGGCCTACCAGGAATTTGACGACGATGGCCGCATGAAACCATCGGCCCTTTACGACCGGGTGGTCGATGTCATGGAAGAGCTCGTCAAGTTCACGCTGCTGGTTCGTGGCCGATCGGACTATCTCGTCGATCGTTACTCCGAACGCAAGGCAGACCGCGAACGGCAGTCGGCCGCTCAGGATGCCGCAGCCGGGGTCAGCCTCTGAAAACCTTCAATCGCGGTTTTCAGCCTGCAGTCTGCAAGGGGACCTGCTCAATCTGCGGCGTCGGGTCTTCGCTGTTCCCACCAGTCGCCGGTTGCGGGGCAGCGGGCCTCACGCTCTTGGCAAGTTTGGGGGCAAGGCGAATGCGCGGTGGCACCTGCGCCGACGTCGCTTGATGCTGCATTCGGGGGAACCAGCGTCTACCGGCTGGGCTGAGTGGAAACACCGGATACGCGGCCTCGTGTTTTGCAACTGTATCAGGTTTGCCGAACAGGAAACCCTGGACGAGATCGCATCCGGCCGCGCTCAGCAGAATGGCCTGTTCCTCGGTTTCGACACCTTCCGCGGTAATCGTGACATCCAGCGAGCGGCCGAGGCCCACGATCGACGTCACGATGGCGTCGGTACTGGCATCCTTGCCGAGGTTCTGTATGAAGGCCTTGTCGATCTTGATCTTGTCGAAGGGAAACAGGCTCAGGTAGCTCAGCGATGAATAGCCGGTTCCGAAATCGTCCATGGCGATAGAAACACCCATGTCGCGGATCTGCTGAAGTGTCTCGATCACTGCGTCCGTGTTCGAAATCAGCAGGCTCTCGGTGATTTCAATTTCAAGCCGCTTGGGGTCTAGACGGGAATTCTGAAGCGCCTGGGCAACGCGTTTCTGGGTTTCGCCGGCAATGAACTGAGCGGGAGAAACATTGACTGCGACCTTGCGCGAGCGGTCCTGCCATAACGCTGCTTCGCGGCAGGCGTGGTTGAGGACCCATGTTCCGATTTCCTCGATAAGGCCCGTGTCTTCTGCAATCGGGATGAAATCGTCCGGCCGGATGATACCCTTGGTGGGATGGTCCCAGCGGATCAGCGCCTCATAGCCTTTCAGTGTTCCGTCCTTCAGCGCATATTGCGGCTGATAGAGCAACTTGAACTGGTTGAACTTGAGTGCTTTGGCGAGTCCTTCTTCCACTTCCTTGCGTTTCTGCGCCTCTGCATCAAGGCTTTGTGTGTACCACGAGAAGGTGGAACGCCCGCTGTGTTTGGCCCGATATAGAGCAAGGTCCGCGCAATGAAGCAAACGAGAGGAGCGCCAGGAGCCGTCGGTTGCCCTTGCAAGACCAATGGACAGCGAAATCCTGATGTCCTTGCCGTCGATCGTGCAGGGAGCTTCGGTTGCGGCAATCATGTCCGTTGCAAGTCGGGTCATGCGGGCGGGGTCGGACAAGGATGTCAGCATGACAGCAAATTCATCGCCTGAAAGGCGGGCGACCAGGTGGTTTCCGAAAACCGCCTTCAGGCGTTCCCCCACGATCTGAAGAAAAACGTCGCCGATGCCATGACCATAGGTGTCGTTGATTTCCTTGAACTTGTCGACGTCGATCAGCATGACGCCGATATTGGAAGCCTTGGCCTGTGCAAGGCGCAGCGCCTCGGTCAGGCGCGCGTTGAAGACGGCGCGGTTCGGCAAACCTGTCAGCGTGTCGTGATGTGCCAGATACTGAATGTCTCTGCTGGTCTGGAGCTGGTCATAGAAGCGCAGCCAGAGGAGAATGCCAGCAAACATGAAGGAGGCCAGGCAAAGACCGCCAATCGCGGCACTGATCAACCAGATCAGCGGCGTGAGGCCATTCAGGATTTCCGACTGGGTCACCAACAGCAAAAGCCCCGGAAAGTCCGGGGAGGCTCCTTCGGGACGGTAGGCAATCAGTGCATTCGCCCCAAACGATCCGTGCCACGACATGTCCGGGATGGCAACGAGCGGGCTGTTGCCGTTCAGAGCGGCCTTGGCCTGCGAGATCGTATTACTGGTACGAAGCCGCCCTTCACTATGCCAGTGAATTTGCACCGGTGAGGGGCGCTGGAGGCTGGATCCGGTTGGCGCAGGGAAGATCGCGACCGCGTCCAGTACCTTGGATGTCTCCGGAGCCTGGCCGGCATTGCGTTGCAGTTCGCCAACCAGGTCGTTCGGCTTCCGTCTGTCGGCAGAAGCCTCTTCGGTCAGCCGCAATGCGGACATGTCGGCTGCCGGTTCGGTTTCGATCCGGCTCGCCAATGCCTGCAGGATCGAGTTGAAAGTCTTTTCCTGCGGCAGGAAAGCTTGCTCAAGACCCCGGACGACCAGCCAGTGCGTTAGAAGACGATTGCTCGCGTAGACACCCAGCGCCAGCGTCAGCACCAGCGACATGGAAATGAAAAAAATGACAATGTTGCTTCTTCCCAGGGGGACTGCCATCCGGCGAGGAACCATCTTGCGAACACGAGTCGCGAAAGGCTAAGCGTAATTCCTTTAACCATCATGAATCGCAAGGTTGCTCAAACCCAAGGGAAACCCGAGGAAAATGGTGGGGCAGGCCTGGCTGTCCGCAAACTGCGGAGCTGCGTTGCAGTGGTCCATTCGAAGGTCCAAAACATCGGCGTTCGGGAACTCGGTTTTCGCTTGTCCAGGGGCGCGACCAGCTGAAGCACCAATGGGGACAGGCGAGCGTTGATCTGGTCAAATCCGGCCCATGCCGATAAGAGTCTGCAACGCATCGATTCATGCGGTTCACGGCAAGCTTTCCTGCCTGCCTTTTCCCACCGGCCCAGCGGGAGCTGAAGTGTGAGTGTCTGGAGTAGCCTCGGCGCTATTGTAAGTTCGATCGGATCAGGAGGGGCGCAGATCGTCGACCGCCTGGTCCAGCTCGTGCTTGCGCGGCCGGAGGGGACCAACAGTGTCGGTTTCACCGTTGCGATGATTGCGCTGTCGGCCAAGATGGCCAAGGCCGATGGTGTGGTGACCACCGATGAAATTATCGCTTTCCGCGAACTTTTCGATGTACCGCCCAACGAAGAACGAAATGTCGCCCGCCTGTTCAATCTGGCGCAGGAAGACATTGCCGGCTTCGAGGTCTATGCCAAGAAACTGGCGGATCTGTTCCCATACGACCGCAAGACGCTGCTCGACATTCTGGATGGGCTTTTTCACATTGCGAAAGCTGACGGCGTCGTCCACGAAAGCGAAATAGGCTACCTTTCCAGAGTGGCGGAGGTCTTCGGGATCGATGACCGGGAGTTTTCCAGGATACTCGCCAGACATGTGCGCAATGATGGCAACCCCTACGAGGTGCTGGGTTTGGGACCGGAGGCAAGTGACGGTGAACTCAAGTCCCATTACCGCCGAGAGGTCCAGGAAACGCATCCCGACCGGCTGATCGCAAGAGGCGTTCCGGAGGAGTTCGTCAGGATTGCGAATGATCGTCTTGCGGCGCTGAACGAAGCCTGGGCGAAGATCTGCGCGGAAAGAGGTATATGAGCGTTGCGACTGATACCGGTGTGAAGGCCAGGGTCCATCCGTCTCCCAACCACGGACAGCGGGCACAGGGAGCCCCTGTGGATATGGTCGTGCTCCATTACACCGGCATGCCGACCGGCGAAGAAGCCTTGCAGCGCCTGTGTGATCCTCGTTCGGAAGTCTCTGCCCACTATGTCGTCAACGAGGATGGCAGCATCCTGCAATGCGTGCCGGAATCCCGCAGGGCCTGGCATGCGGGGCGGAGCTTCTGGAAAGGCGAGACCGACATCAATTCCCGATCGATCGGCGTCGAGATTGTCAATCCGGGGCACGAGCACGGCTATCAGCCGTTTCCGGAGCCACAGATCGAAGCCGTTGTCGCGCTTGTTGGCGATATCTGTGCCCGTCACGGGATCCATCCGTGGATGATCCTGGCGCATTCGGATATTGCTCCTGCCCGGAAGGAGGACCCGGGTGAACTGTTCCCATGGGATCGCCTGTCAGAAGCCGGCATCGGTTTATATGTAAAACCGTTTCCACTCGGGGCAGGCCTGCTGATGCAGGAAGGCGATAGCGGCCAGCCTGTTGAAGCGGTGCAGTCAATGCTCGCACTCTATGGCTACGAGTTGGACATCACCGGGGACTTCGACTTGAAGACACGCCAGGTGGTTGCCGCGTTTCAACGCCATTTCCGACCAGAGAAGGTTGACGGTGTCGTCGATCAATCGACCATCGAAACGTTGCATGCGCTGCTGCGCAAGCTGCCTTCCCTGTCAGCCTGATCGAACGGTCGGTTTGGTTTTTGTGCGGTTACGAGTTCGGACCAACGAAATAAACGCGCAGTCAACAAAATTAGTTCCCGCAACGCAGCATTTTTAGACGGCTCTGCGCCACGAGTGGTCACAGAATTTCTTCTGATGGCCCATCCATTGCCGAATTGCTTGCTAATTTTGGCCACAAACTACAGAAAATGACTAAGAACAGCATTAAATTCCTGTAATTTTATGTAATAATTTGAAATAATTCGTGATGTATTAGCGCCCATTTTCGTCCAATAGCTCCGGCATTTCTCCCGCCTGATTTCAACGCAACGAAAACCAAAAGGGCTGGACTGAATGTTACGGTCATTCAAGACACTTACTGGGGCGCTGTGCCTTTTCGCCTATGCAACCACTCTTGCAGCACCGGCTGCAATGGCTAAAGGTACGGGTTCCGGGTCGGAGCCGATCCTCCATATCATCGACCCGGACAAGAAGAGCGAACCTGCCGAAGCCAAGCCGTCGGTCGGCTCTGGTTCCAAACCGATCCTGCACATCATTGAATCGAGCAAGCAGGAAACGCAGGAAAAACCTGCCAAGAAGACAAGAACTGCCAGCCTGACGCGCAAGGTGTCCCCGAAGCGGACGGCTGTTGTCAGCAACGACAAATACGCCAAGCTCATCCGAAAGGCCGCCGCCAAACATGGTGTGCCGGTCAAGATCGCCAAGGCAGTGGTCCAGGTGGAGAGCAACTTCAATCCGCGTGCACGCGGCAGCGCCGGTGAAGTCGGTCTGATGCAGATCAAGCCGGCAACCGCGCGTGGCATCGGCTACCGCGGGTCGACCAAGGCGCTCTATGACCCCGAAACCAATCTGGAATGGGGCATGAAGTATCTTGCCGGCGCACACAAGAAGGCGGGCGGCGACGTTTGTGGCACCATCTTGCGCTACAATGCCGGCCATTTCGCTAAGCGGATGAACCCGGTCAGCAAGCGCTACTGTTCCAAGGTCAAGCAGATCCTGGCCTCCAGCTAAAAGCAGCAGGGCGGTCAGCCGTGGGCAAACTGAAAACCCCGCCGGGATTTCCGGCGGGGTTTTCTTTTTGTGTGCTGAAGGCTGTCAGCTTATGCGAACTTCCTGCGGGCGGCTGGAACCGAGGCGGGAACCGGCGTTTCGGCAGGCACATCAGGGGCCGACAGGGGCTGGCCGAGTGCGGTCACCACAGGCACCACACCAGCCCATATATCGGTCCCGAGATCTTCCTTGTCGTCCACCGGTCCGCCGGTGCGGACCTTCGTGCTGACATGGTCGATATCCATGACAAGCACACCGGTTGCCTTGTGTTCCTTCGGCATCATTTCGCGGCATTCATCCCAGCGGCCAGGCAGCAGATGGTCGGTGATAGCGGCCAGGGCCTCGATCTGTTCCTGTTCGCTTTCGACAAGCCTCGCCGTGCCATGCACGATCGCGCAGCGATAGTTCATGGAATGATGGAAAGCGGAACGCGCGACCACCAGACCATCTACAAGTGTGACGGTAAGGCTCGCCGGTACGCCGTCCGCGTTTGACTTGATGATGCGGGTGGTGCTCGCTCCATGAATATAGATGCGGTCGTCGATCCGGGCATATGCCATCGGGATCACCATCGGTCGGTCTTCGTGAATGAAGCCGCAATGGGCGACAAGGCCCGCATCCAGAATGTCGTAGGCAACGGTCCTGTCGTATCCGCCGCGGTTCATCTGGCGGATCTTGGCATAACGGGGCAGATCCGCTGCCTGGCGTTTTTCCAGAGTGGACATGGTCTCGTCTCCAATTGACTGTTTGTCTTGTGTTGTGCTGTTTGTCCGATAAATTGGCTCCAAAGAAGGTCCGGTTTTTGGAAAATGACAGAACCAGTTTTTCCTGAAGGCATCCTGTCTCTTGAGCGGTCGGCAGACGTGCCATTGGCGGAACAGATCTATCGCGGCTTTCGTGACGCCGTGCGCACAGGCTTGCTGCGCTCGGGAACAAAGTTGCCATCCACGCGGCGGTTGGCGGCGTCGCTCAACGTTGGACGCAACACCGTCAACACGGCTTATGACCTTCTGCAAGCCGAAGGTGTGATCACCGTGCGCACCGGCGCTGCTCCCCGCATTACCGAAGGGCTGGTGCTGGAAGGTGTGCAGGCGCAGCGCAAGGTGGAAGCATTCGGGCTGAAGCTGTCGCAACGAGGCAGGACACTGAGTGCCAACTTGCGCGGCGAGGGGTGGGCCTATCGCCAGGGAGGCTTGCAACCGGGTGCGCCAGCACTTGATCTGTTTCCCTACGAGGAATGGGCAAGATCACTGCGCAGGGCCGCCCGGCTCGAGCGCAGCGCGGATCTCCACTATCAGAATTTTGCCGGTCTTGAGGTGCTCAAGCGGCAGATCGCCCGGCACCTTGCGGCCGAACGCGGGGTTCGGGCTGACCCTCATCGGATTCTTGTCACCAGCTCAACACAGGCCAGCCTGACGATGCTCAGCCAGGTGCTCACTGATCCGGGTGACGACGTCTGGCTGGAGGAGCCCGGCTACCTCGGCGCGCGGACGGCCTTTTCCGGGGCAGGTCTGACGATCCGGCCGCTGCCGACCGACGGCGAGGGCGCGGACGCGTCGAAGATGGCTCATCTGGATCAGCCGCCAAAGCTGATCTATGTCACACCGTCCCATCACTATCCCCTTGGGGCACGCATGCCCTTGGCGAGGCGTCTGATGCTTCTTGATGTTGCGCGCACCTGCGGCGCGGTGATCCTGGAAGACGACTATGACAGCGAGTTCCTGTTCGAGGGCCGGCCTGTGGCTGCGCTGCACGGTCTGGCGGATGAGGGACAGGTTGTTTACATGGGCACGTTCGCGAAGAGCCTGCTCCCCGGGCTCCGGATTGCCTATTGCGTCGTGCCTGAGGTTCTTGTGGCCCCGCTCACCCAAACCATGCGCAATATCGGCTGTTCTGCCAATGTTCAGGCCCAGGCTGCACTCGCCCACTTCATGGATTGCGGGGCCTATCAGAAGCACCTGAAACAGATCCGTCCGGTCTATCTCGAGCGGGGGACGATGCTCGCCGGCGCGTTACGGCAGAGGCTGGGCAATCGTGTGGAAGTTGCGCCTCTTACAGGCAATGTGCAGTTGACGGTCATGTTCCGGGAGCCCGTCAACGATATTGCCCTTGCAGTCGCCATGCAGGACCACGGCTTTGCCGTTTCACCGCTCAGCAATTGTTATCTAGCCGCAGGAGGGCGGCCGGGGCTTATTGTCGGCTTTGCCGGTGCGAATGCACGGCAGATCGAGGAGGGCGTGGACACCCTTGCCGGTTTGCTTGGTACTGGACACGCGCATTGACCAGTCTTCCTTCAAAGCCGCATGGTCGGGACGTCCCCGTGAACGATCAGCGAGGCTTCTGTTGCGGAGATGACATCATCGACACTCAGGCCGGGGCCCGTTTCTCGAAGGACGAGGCCGTCGTCCGTGGGTTCGATCACGGCCATTTCCGTCACGATCAGGCTGACACGACGGCGAGCCGTCAGGGGAAGTGTGCATTCCTTCAGGATCTTGGGGTGGCCCTTGGCCGTGTGAACCATTGCGACGATCACCTGTTTGGCGCCGGCCACAAGATCCATTGCACCGCCCATGCCCGGAACCATCTTGCCCGGTATCATCCAGTTCGCGAGATAGCCACGTTCATCCACCTGCAGGCCGCCGAGAACCGTCATGTCCAGATGGCCGCCGCGGATCAGGCCGAAGCTCATGGCGCTGTCGATGGAAGCAGCTCCCGGAACGGCGGTCACGAAACCGCCGCCGGCATCGGTGAGGTCGGGGTCTTCCATCCCTTCCGGCGGGCGGGCGCCCAGGCCGATCACACCGTTTTCGGCCTGAAAGAAGACATGCACTTCCTTCGGCAGGTAATTGGCCACCAGTGACGGCAGGCCGATGCCGAGATTGACCAGCGTACTGGCCTTGATTTCCTGTGCCACGCGGCGGGCGATGATTTCCTTGTCGTCCATCAGGCTGCCCTTTCCAGAAGATGATCGACGAGAATGCCGGGTGTTTTCACGCTATCTGGCGAAATCACACCCACGGGTACGATCGTGTGCGGTTCCGCGATAACGGTCTTGCCCGCCAGAGCCATGGTCGGGTTGAAATTGTGGGCGGTGAGGGAATACTCCAGATTGCCGACGTAGTCCGCCCGGTAGGCGGCCAAAAGGGCGAAATCGCCATGGATGGGGGTCTCCAGAAGATATTCCTTGCCGTCGACGGTGATCTTCTGCTTGCCTTCTTCGACGAGCGTGCCGATGCCGGTCGGGGTCAGGATGCCACCCAGACCGACGCCGGCCGCCCGGATGCGTTCGACCAGCGTCCCCTGGGGAACCAGTTCGACATCAATCTCGCCGGATATCATCTTCTGCTGGGTTTCCGGGTTGAGGCCGATGTGAGAAGCGATCACCCTTGAAACCGAACCTGCGCTGACGAGCTTGCCGATGCCACGACCCGGCATGGCCGTGTCATTGGCGACAATCGTCAGGTTTCTGGTGCCTTTCGCCACGATGGCGTCAATCAACCGGTGGGGCGACCCCACCCCCATGAAACCTCCCACCAGCAGGGTGGCTCCGTCTGGAATGAGGTCCGCAGCTTCCTGCGTCTTGATCGCGTGTTTCACGAAAACGTCCCCCGGAATGAAATCCTAAGGGGACGTTAGCCGCTGGCGTCGCACAAGAGAAATGAAGTTTGTGCGACGCAGTATTATTACCGAGACCGTGAACCCACTACAGGGCTCGATCAAGGCTGGTTACGCTGCCCGCACCTTGCCCAGGAAGTCCTGCATGGCGTGGCGCAGTGTATTGGACTGTTCATGCAATTCGCCGACAGCCGCATTCATGTCCGAGCTCAGGTTTGCCGTTTCGCTGGCAGCGCCACTGACCTCGGAAATGGATCTCGAAACGCTTTCGGTACCCTGTGCGGCTTCGGAGACGCTGCTGGCGATTTCGGTCGTTGCCAGGTTCTGTTCTTCCGCTGCACCGGACATGGCGTGCGTGTTTTCCGAAATCTTCTGGACGAGACCGGCAACAGACTCGGTTGCTTCTGTCGAAGCATCCGCGGCCTGGCGCATTTCCGTGATCTGCCGGTCGATTTCCTCCGTCGCCTTGGATGTCTGTTCCGCGAGTGCCTTGACCTCGGATGCAACAACGGCAAAGCCCTTTCCGGCCTCGCCGGCACGGGCAGCTTCAATGGTCGCGTTGAGGGCGAGCAGGTTGGTCTGTTCGGCAATATCGGTGATCAGCTTCGTAACGTCGCCGATGCGCGAAACCACCTGCTGCACCGTCGCCACGGCTTCGTTGGATCGCCCGACTTCATGTTCCGCTTCCTGGGCGATTTCCGAGGATGATCGCACCTGTTCCGTGATTGCACGGATGGAAGCTGAAAGTTCCTCTGTCGCGCTGGCAACGGTATTCACGTTGGTGGTTGCCTGTTCTGCTGCTGCCGAAACGGCCAGGGCCTGGTCCGTGGTGTTGTTGGCAATCGTTGACAGTGATCCGGCGGAACTGGTCAGCGCATCCAGTCTTGTAATCATCCCGTCGCAGATGTTGAGGACAGTTGCTTCGAAGTCGCTGGCAACCTTCTCCATTTCCTCGCGCTTGATGCGTTCGGCGTTGATGCGTTCCGCTTCAGCCTGTTGCTCAAGTTCGCGTGTGCGGATCAGGTTTTCTCGGAAGACGCCGAGCGCGCGGCCGAGAAGACCGATTTCGTCCTTACGGTCGCTGATATCAACCGTCTGAGACGTGTCTCCGGCCGACAGCTTGTCGGTTATGACGGACAGTCTCGATAGCGGCGCTGAAATCGCGATGTGATTGAGGAAGCCGAGGATCATCGCAAGCACGGTGAGGATCAGTGTGCTGGAGAGCGAGACGATCTGGACCGTGTTCAGTGACCTGTTCTGGGCAATAACCGATTTCTGCCGTTCCGCATCAACCGCATCGGCAAGCTGTCGGCTTTGCTGCTGAACAGCTGACAAAAGACCCGAGCTTTCCGGTGTCAGGTCAATCGCACGCGCCATGTCGACCGTCTCCGGTGTGCGCATAAGTTCGATCTGGCGTGCGGCAATCTGGCTGTACCAGGTTTCCCAGCTTGATTTCAGTTCGGAGAGATGGCTTTGAAACTCAGGCAGGCTCGCGTCGACAAGTGAGCCGACTTCCGAAAACCCTGTCTGAATTTCATCGTTCAGATCCTGGGACCGGGTGAGAAGATCTCGGTTGCCGGTGAGCAGAAAGGATTTCACCGACAAAGCCTGCGCTGCGATCTTTTCCGTGAGTTCAGCCGTTTCCACGTTGAGATCCGACAGGTTGTTTGCTGTCTTGACTTCATCCAGAGCCGAATGCGTCTGATAGGCACTCATGCCACCGGCCACTGCGCCGACCAATGCGAGCGTCAGGAACCCTGCGGCGATCTTTTTGCTGACGGATAGATTTTTGAACATGGTATTTCCCGCTTAAGATCCCGTACCGTGACGACGCATCAGTTCGGTCAGGTTGAATTCGACTGTTGCAGCCCCGATGGCTTTCTTGGTTTCGGGGTCAGTGATCGTCATGTTGAGCTGGGCACGCCAGATCTTGCTGCCGTCGTCCCATTCCGGTTCGTCGATGAAAACGGTTTCAGGGCCGTTCGGGAAGGTCTTCTGGAACTTGGCCTCGTCTCCCTGCCAGTAGTCGCTGGTAATCGCACTTTGCCCGACGTTCAGACCGTTCGCGTCCATGACGAAGATTTCAGGATAGAGGCCGAGGGACCCTGCCTGAACGCGCAGGAGGTAGATCGACAAGGGGGCGGACAAGGTCGCGGAAATCAGAGGCTTGTCCGCTGCTTCGCGTTCCTGTCGCCATTGGGCGTCCAGTGCGTCGATGTCTGCCTGTGAAAGAGACCCGCGCAAATTGTTTTGTGCGTTGATCGACAAGGCGACAATCGGGTTGGAAAGCCATTCGGCAACGGCTTCCACAATCTCCGGCTGGATCAACGCTTTCGCATCGGGCGGTGTTTCCGCAGCCTGGGCTGCAGTTGCCAGCATGATCGCAGGCAGGAAGACGCACAGTTGACGCATTTTTAGCTCCATGTTTGTTCCCATTACCTTCCGTCACATGGGTTTCTTATTGCTTAATATTTCGGCAACGGCGGGAAAAAGTTTTTATCTTTCGATGACCTAGTAAAAATTTATATTGATATTTTTTACAGTAACTAGAATTACTTTCCTCTTTTTCCGTTCCGGGGTTGGCGGGTTTTGCCGCAGGCTCTTGGGTGCCTGGCCCGATGGCACCTTGACAGTTTTGCCAGTCTATAGCCCTGCAAGAGCTAGCTTGCGTGAGGATTGTGAAGCGTACGAACGGGTGAGGAGGGGGGGCAAAGTCGCAGCCGCCAGTGGACGGCAGGTTGGCGGAATGACACAGGACCGGGACGCTATCCCGGGAATTCGCGCAGCACGGCATCGACTGTCGCTTGACCTTGTCCGCAAAGCCTCCTAAGTCCCATGCGCCAGTCGGTCGGACAGCCGCTGCCGCAAGTGCCGAAAGGCCGCGGGGGAGGAAAGTCCGGGCTCCATGGAAACACGGTGCCGGGTAACGCCCGGCGAGGGCGACCTTAGGGAAAGTGCCACAGAAAGCAAACCGCCCCGGACAGATCGAGAGATTTTCCCGGGGTAAGGGTGAAAGGGTGGGGTAAGAGCCCACCGCGCAACTGGCAACAGCGGCGGCATGGTAAACCCCACCGGGAGCAAAACCGAATAGGGACAGCGCGAACCGGAGCGATCCGGTTCAGGCCGGTTTCCAGGCCAGTTGTCCGGGTTGGTTGCGATAGGCGTCTGGCAACAGACGTCACAGATGAATGGCTGTCACGTCCGCGTCAGGTCTCGTATCTGACCGGGCCATACAGAACCCGGCTTACAGGCCGGCTGGCTCTTAACCTTCCCTGTTCAGCCCGCTGCATATTGCGGCGTGCTGCCAAGAAATGTCCCGTAAGCTTCTGCGTTCGGGTAGGAGAACTGCTCCGCCAACGGGTTTGCGCGTTTTCGCTTGGCAGCCCCCATATCCGCCAGCAGTTCATCGAAGTGCCGGAAGTGGAAGGGGGCAGAGCAAAGACCGCCATAGACCTGGGCAGCCGGCCGTTCCCGCCGCCGCCAGTGGAGCATCTGGTCGATGTTGGTGCGCATTTCCCTATCCGTCGGCTGATGAGCCAGTTGCCCGTCGGCATACCGAACCAGCCAGTTGGCAATCATTTCCGCCGACAGCACGGTGCAAAAACTGGAGTTGAAGCCGACAAAGCCCATGTCGGGCAGGTCTGGGTTCACCGACAAACGGTAGACCCTGTATTGCCCGTCGGGCTCTATCAGTTTGTCCCGGTATTCCTTCGCCAGATAGGGAATGCCGAGTTTCCAGCCCACGGCCAGCACAGCCAGATCACAGGGCAGTGCTTCTCCCGTGGACAGGATGACCTGGCCATTCTCATAGCGCGCGAAGGTTCCTCGAACCGGGCGGATGCTGCCCGCTTCAAAACCTTCGAAAAGCCCCGGTGTCACGATCGGCAACGAACAGGAGGCGTCCTTTTCGATCGGGATATCCGGAACCATGTCCCATTTCTTCAACTTGAGCTGAAACTTGAGCAGGGTTTCCAGCCCTCTGAAATTTGCCCAGATCAATGGCTTGAAGGCAGCAGAGACCGCTTTTGCAAGGCCGGTCCGGCCCCAGCCGTTGAATTGCTGTTCCTGGGCGCGCATGTAGAGCAGGCGTTTGAAATTGATGCCACCGACAAAATAGGGCACGCGCCAGACCGGTTCCCGGTAGACCAGCGTGACCGATTTCGCACCGTTTCTGGCGGCGTTGACCACCAGGTCGGTCGCGGATTTGGAGCCGCCGAGGACGATCACATGTTTGCCCCGCGCCATGCTGCTGTCGGTATAGTCCGAGCTGTGCAGCACCTGGCCGCCGGCGGCCTCGAAGGCTTCTTGCCCAGGGTGGAAAATGACGTTCTTGTCCGAAAACTGGCCGGTGCAGATGGCGACGAAGTCGAAGTCTTCGCACCAGGTTCTGCCGGCCGCCTCAAGTGTCAGTGTCCAGCCCGGATTGCCATCCTTGCGGCGATCCATGGACAGGACATTGGTGTTCAGCCGGAACAGGCGGCCGAGTTTGTGTTTTGTCGCATAGGCATGCAAATAGGCATGTACCTGAGGCCCTTTCGGCCATTCTGGATAGTCGTCCGGCATGGGCAGGTCGGTGAAGCGGTAAAGGTCCTTGGGCGACTGGGTCTGCACGTCCGGATAGGACCGCGACAGTTCCCAGACACCACCGAAATCGTGGCTTCGCTCGAAGCCCATCACCCTGTGCCCGCGTTCGTCAAAGGCTTTTGCAGCCGCAAGCCCGCTCACGCCGCCGCCGATTACGGCGACAGTCTTGCGTTTCGTCATTCTCGATGTCCTCTCGCCTCAGGGGGCGCCGGCAGTGTGGTATCTGCCGGCAATCCACCCCGTCACTTCAAAAGCTGGATCTGGCCGTGTTGGCTCATGCCTGATCGGGAGGCGGCAGAAAGTCGATCTCATGCAAGGCGGAAAGCCGGACCAGTTCAGCCGGATCTGTCACGCCGTCGAGCGCGCCGAAGAGTTCGAAGAGTTTACGGGACGGCGCAACGCCGAAGACACAGGTGGCCGTCTTGCCGGACCTGTTGAAGATGCCGTGGGCTTCACCCATCGGCATGCGGATCGTGTCGCCCGCCTTTGCCTTGTGGGTCTGACCACCCATTTCGACTTCCAGCTCCCCTTCCAGCATCACGATCCATTCGTCCTGGGTCGGATGTATGTGAGGTGGGACAAAGGTCTCCGCCGGAATGAGCGCATGCCAGATGAAGGCGTTGCCGCTCAGGAGTTTCGGCGTATAGGTGTGCCCGACCACATTCCAGCTGATATTGTCCAGTCCCGCGTTCGCTGCGGTAATGCCTGCGCCATCTTGCATGATTGTTCCCCTCATCGCTCATTTGGTGCGCTTTGGTCTTTCGACAGGTGAAAGGCTAAGCGCGGCTCGATGGATTTCTTTATCCAGAAAGCGAAATTACTTGGCCGGATGCAGTAAAATGACGCATGGCACACAAGGTGGCGCTTGAAAGGGCCTCGCAGCAGCGGCATGCTTCCACAATGTTGTCTCAGGCAGAAAGCAAAACGCCGCTCGATCGTTTCAAATGCTTCGAAACCACGGATGTGGACGAAGCCAGGGAAATCGTTGCCCGTCACTTCTGCAATCATCGCCTGGGGCGTTTTTCGGCATCCGACAGGTTTGATGCCTGCCAGAACCGGGCGCGTGGACAGCATCTTTCTCTCAACTACCTGCGGTATGGCGCTGATGTGGCGATCGAGCCAGGAGAACTTGCCGAGTTCTACCTGATCCAGCTTCCGATTACCGGCGCGGCTGAGGTCCGCAATGGTCGTCGTTCCATGGTGTCAACGCCGAGGGTTGCCTCCATTCTCAATCCGGACCGGCACACTGCCATGCGCTGGCATGCCGGCTGCCAGCAGATCCTTCTTCAGATCGAGACCGGTTTCCTGCAGGAAGTTGCAAGCAGAATGGCCGGTGTGAGTGTTGGTCAGGTTCGCTTCGAACCCGAATTCAATCTTCTGTCTCGCGCTGGTGCTGCCTGGCGCCGTCGCTTGCGCGGTGTTCTGGGCGCAGTCGAGGAAGGGCGGGTTTTTCAGGGGGGAGGGAGCCCGGAACAACGCCATCTGGAAGAAGCCCTTGTCGGAGCGCTGCTGGAATTTCAGCCGAACACCGCATCGCCGCTGCTGGAACGGCGGGAGACCGGCAGGTCACCGGCCATCCTGAAGCGTGCGGTCAGCCTGATCGGCGAGCGTTTTGCCGACGACATCAGTCTTCTGGATATCAGTACCCACGCAGGAACCTCGCCCCGGAACCTTCAATTGCAGTTCCGGCAGGAATACGGCTGTACTCCACTTCAGTACCTCCAGGACGTCCGGTTGAGTTATGCGCGGCACCTGTTGTTGTCGGAGGGGCACAGTCTGCCCGTGGCAGAGGTGGCCTACCGGTCCGGCCACCGGCACCTGGGCCGGTTCTCGGTTGCCTACCGGGAGCGGTTCGGCGAGACACCAGGGGCCACGGGTCGGGCGCTCAGGTTCGGTTGAGACACTCGCCACAAAGGCGGTTTTCTTTCTCCACAAGTCTTTCCAGATAGGCAGAAATTGCCGGTTTTCCGGGCTTCGATGCGGAAAACCTCCGTATTCCTGCGAATCCGATTCTCCAATTGTGTCAAGGCTTCATTAAGCATGTTTGCCTTAAGGTCTCTCGACGGGGTCGTGTGCGATCAAATCGAGCCGGAATCCATGAGATTCCATTGACCGCCCATGATTTCCCATGGTATCCCATAAATACCCAGAATGGGGAGCGCGGGCCCATCTCAGTAGGGTCATGGACATCGATTTAACGGTTCTGAAAGTGCCGTTTTTGCAAATTGCGTGTCCGGGCAAGTTGCCGGCCTTCCTCTCATTTGCGGGTGAACTTGGGATTTAAACGGGTGGGGACCCGTTTCGAGGGGATGAATGGCCGGCTTTGTTTCTCACTTTACCAACCGGCTGGATGCCAAGGGTCGCGTGTCGATCCCGGCGCCCTTCCGTACGGTATTGGCGAGAGATGGATTTGAAGGCCTTTATTGCATTGCTTCTTCACACTGCGCGGCTGTCGACGCGGGCGGAAACGATCTGCTTGCTGAAATCAACAAGCGCTCGGAAGCCTTTGCAAAGCTCTCTCCCGATCATGATGCACTGGCGATCGCCCTGTTCGGTGCCAGTGAAAACCCGAGGATCGATGGGGATGGCCGCATGACCATTTCCGACATGATCCGCGAACACACCGGAATTACCGACCAGGTCACCTTCGTCGGCATGAATTACAAGTTCCAGATCTGGGAACCTGAAAAGTTTCGCGAGTACCGCGCAGAGGCCCAACGGCGTGCGCTCGCGATGCTGTCGGGGCAAAGCTCCGCATCCTCTCAGGGAGAGCCGGTATGATGGCGCTCGGCGACAGAGACGTTGCTCCTGACGCTGGCGGACCCGAGCGCCATGTGCCGGTTCTCCTGAAAGAGGTTCTGGAGTGGCTTGCACCGCAGCCCGGCGAGGTGATTGTCGACGGTACTTTCGGTGCCGGAGGTTATTCCCGCGCAATTCTGGAACGTGGTGCCCATGTGATCGGTATCGACCGGGATCCGGACGCGATTGCTGGCGGGCAGGAGCTTGTGAAAGCTTCCGAAGGCCGGTTGATGCTCGTGCCGGGTCAATTTGCGGGTCTTGAAACGCATGCCCGCGGTTGCGGTTTTGATGGTGTCGACGGTGTGGTTCTCGATCTCGGCGTTTCTTCCATGCAGCTTGATGAGGCCGATCGCGGCTTTTCATTCCTGCGCGATGGGCCGTTGGACATGCGTATGGAGCAGGCCGGGCCATCGGCTGCGGATGTCGTCAATGAGCTGCCAGTGAAGGATCTGATCCGCGTCATCGGTCTGTTGGGCGAGGAAAAGCGGGCGACGACAGTTGCGCACGCCATCGACAGGGCCCGCAAGGAAAAGCCATTCACCCGGACCTTGGACCTGGCGAACCTGATCGAAAAGGTGCTTGGCCGGTCGCCCAAGAAGGCACAGATCCATCCGGCAACGCGAACCTTCCAGGCGCTGCGGATCTATGTGAACGGCGAGTTGCATCAGGCGGCTGAAGCGCTGGGCGCGGCCGAGCGGATTCTGAAGCCGGGCGGACGCCTTGTGCTGGTGAGTTTCCATTCCCTCGAAGACCGTATCGTCAAGCGGTTCTTCCAGGATCGGACCCGGACCCGCGGTGGCGGATCACGACATTTGCCGGAGGAAGACGTGCCTCCGGCGACATTCGAATTGTTGACGCGCAAGGCGGTGGAAGCTGCCGACGCTGAAACGGATATCAATCCGCGGGCAAGATCCGCGAAGCTTCGGGCCGGGCGGCGGACCGAAGCTGAGGCGCGAGAGCTGGACATCCATCAGGCGGGTGTCCCACGTCTCGCAGCCTTCCATGGGCTAGGGGGCTAATATGGTTCGAACGCTGAACATCGTGTTCATACTGGCGGTCGTGATCGGCGCGGCGACGGTCTATGACATGAAGCTCGCAGCGACGAAGTCTGCGGAGAAGGTTGCCGATCTGAAGCGGCAGATCGATGAGGAGCGCGACTCCATCCGTCATCTGAAGGCGGAGTGGAGCCTTCTCAACAAGCCGGACCGGCTGCAGTCCCTTGTCGAACGCTATAACGATTATCTTCTTCTTGAACCGCTTGATGTGAAGCAGATCGTGACAACGGAAGATCTCCCGGCGCGTCCTGTGATGCTGGAGCCAATCGGTGGCAGTCAGATGGGCGGCTATGCCGGCTCGTCTGCTGTGATCCAGTGAGGGCGCGGTCATGACGATGGTTAGTGAACCGGCCAGCTTCCTTCAGGTAAGACGGGCTCATCCGCGGGCGACAAGGGACTCCGTCTCCGCCAGCGCGGTCAAATCCCGTGTCTATGTGGCCATGCTTGCCTTTGCCTGCGTCTATGTTGCGATCGCGGGCCGGCTGGTCATGCTGGCGCAAATGGAAGAGGCGCCGTCCCATGCCTGGATTTCGGCGCAGGATTCCGTTGCCGCCTCGCGTCCGGACCTGATCGACAGGAATGGCGAGATCCTTGCTACCGACATCAAGACGGCTTCGCTTTACGCTGAACCGCGCCGCATCATGGATGTGGATGAGGCGGTCGAGGGGTTGATCCGTATCGTGCCGGATCTGAACGAGGGTCTGGTGCGTCGCCGCCTGGAAAGCGGCGCCGGCTTCGTCTGGCTTAAGCGCGAAATGACACCGCAGCAGGCAGAAAGAGTTCATAATCTCGGCCTGCCGGGTATCGGCTTCCTTTCGGAAAACCAGCGTTTCTACCCGGGTGGGCCGACCGCGGGCCATATCGTTGGTTCCGTCAACGTCGACAATCAGGGCCTCGCCGGGATCGAAAAATACATCGATGACTCCTGGTTGAGGGACCTTCAATCGCTTGGCTTTACGTCGGACCGTACGATGGAGCCGGTGAAGTTGTCCGTCGACCTGCGCGTCCAGCATGTCGTGCGCGATGAGCTCGTGAAGGCGATGGAACGCTACAAGGCGATCGCTGCGGCCGGTATCGTTCTGGATGTGAAGACCGGCGAAGTGGTCGCCATGTCCTCCCTGCCGGACTACGACCCGAACGACCGGGCCCAGGCCCTGGAAAAGGACCGCCTGAACCGGGCAACCGGTGGTGTCTTTGAGATGGGGTCGGTCTTCAAGACATTCACCACCGCAATGGCGCTGGATTCGGGGGCTGTTTCGATCAATGACAGCTTCGATGCAACCCGTCCGATCAGGGCAGGCGGCCGCACGATTTCGGATTTCCACGGGAAACACCGAATCCTGTCGGTGCCTGAAATCTTCATCTATTCTTCCAACATCGGCACCGCAAAAATGATGCTGGCGACCGGTATTGCGCGCCAGCAGGACTTCCTGAAGCGGCTGCATCTGACTGACCGTCTGCAGACCGAGTTGCCGGAAAATGCAGCGCCGCTGTTGCCGCCGAAATGGAACGAGCTGGCGGCGATGACCATCTCGTTCGGGCACGGTATCTCGGTAACGCCGATGCAGACCGCCGTTGCCGCCGCAGCGCTGGTGAATGGTGGCGTCCTGCTTCCGCCAACCTTCCTGCCGAGAAGCCCCGAAGACGTGCAAAAGCTTGGCAAACAAGTTGTTTCTCCGGAAACGAGCCGCATGATGCGTTATCTTTTCAGGCTGAACGTGCTCTCCGGTTCGGGCCGCCGGGCCGATGTCCCAGGGTACACGGTCGGTGGCAAGACGGGCACCGCGGAGAAGATCGAGAACGGTCGATATGTCAACAACAAGCGCCGCAACTCGTTCCTGTCGGCTTTCCCGATGGACGACCCGCGCTACGTGGTTCTGGTCGTTATCGACGAGCCGAAACCGGAACGCGACGGCATTGGTGCGACGGCTGGTCTGAACGCTGCGCCGATGGTTGGCGCAATCGTTCGCCGCTCGGCTCCCATGCTTGGTGTGATGCCGCGGTTCAGCAAAGGGGATGAACCAATCGAGATTTCCTATTAAGGAGACGAGTTGAGCTTTGAAAACCGGCGGGGTCGCAGCCGAAATCCGGTTTTCCGAAAAAGCTCATTAATGACGACGCACAAACCGGATGATCGGGTGAGATGGATCTTGAGTATTTAGCTGCCGGGCTGACCTTGCCCGAAGCGGCAGAGGCTCGGAAAATTACGGGGCTGACGGCTGATAGCCGCAAAGTTCAGCCGGGCTTCTTGTTTGCCGCCTTCAAGGGGGCTTCCGTCGACGGGACAAAGTTCGCCCCGGACGCAGCAGCGGCCGGGGCAATTGCCATTCTGTGTGCTGAAGAGGCCGCAGATGCAGTGCGTGCACAGGTGCCGAACACGGTTGCCGTTGTCAGTGCCGCAGAGCCTCGTCAGGTCTTTGCAAGAATGGCGGCCCGTTTCTACGGAGCTCAACCCGACACAATCGTTGCCGTAACCGGAACTGCGGGCAAGACATCCGTTGCTCATTTCGCCCGCCAGATTTTCCAGTCTGCAGGCCATCCTGCCGCAAGTCTTGGTACACTGGGCGTTATCAAGCCGGATGGAGAAAGCTACGGCGGACTGACAACGCCGGACCCGGTTGCCTTGCACAAGCAGTTGGCGGAGCTGGAAGAAGAAGGTGTCAATCACGCGGCGCTTGAGGCCTCTTCGCACGGTCTCGATCAGTACCGGCTGGACGGTGTTCGTCTGACGGCGGCCGCCTTCACCAATCTTGGCCGCGATCACATGGATTATCATCCGACGATCGAGCATTACCTGAATGCAAAACTTCGCCTGTTCAAAGAGTTGCTTCCGTCAGGCGGCGCAGTGGTTTGCGATCCGGGTGAGAAATTTGCTGACAGGGTCATGGCGGTCGCGCAGGAGCGAGGATTGCCGCTCTTCACGGTCGGAGAAACCGGCCGGAACCTCACCCTGACTGGCCTGAAACCGATGGGGGCAGGGCAGGAACTGACGATCCAGAGTGCGCGCGGCGAATACAAGGTGACGCTGCCCCTGATCGGCCGCTTCCAGGTTTCCAACGCACTCATTGCTGCCGGTCTCGCGATTGCCGCTGGGATCGACACGGGAACTGCCTTGCGGGCCCTTGAAAACCTGAAGGGGGCTCCAGGCCGTCTTGAACTTGCCGGCAAGACGCCAGCAGGCGGACTGGTTTTTGTCGATTACGCCCACAAGCCGGACGCGCTTGATAACGCCCTTGCGGCTTTGAAGCCGTTTGCCCGTGGCAAGCTGTCCGTGATCATCGGCGCCGGTGGCGACAGGGACCCCGGAAAACGCGAGCTGATGGGGGAAGTCGCGGCTCGCAGGGCCGATCTGGTTATCGTCACGGACGACAACCCGCGCTCGGAAGATCCGGCGACCATTCGCAAGGCGGTGTTGGGTGGCGCACCCGATGCAATGGAGATTGGCGACCGGTATGAAGCGATCGCAGAGGGAGTTCGCCGCCTAAAGGATGGCGATATCCTGTGTGTGGCCGGAAAAGGTCACGAAACGGGCCAGATTGTTGGCGACACAGTGATTCCCTTTTCCGATCACGAAGCCGTAAAGCGCGCCATCAGTCTTGAAGGAAACACATGAGCGACCCGCTTTGGACCCTTGATGCCTTTGTTGAAGCCGCCGGTGGCCGCCTTCAGGGTGATGCTGGCGCTGAAATTACCGGTATATCCATAGACAGCCGGACGCTGGAGCCGGGTGATGCATTCGTCGCGATCACCGGCGACCGTCTGGACGGGCACGATTATGTTGCCGCCGCACTGGAAGCCAGCGCATCTGTGGCGCTGGTTGGCGAGGATCGCTTGTCCGACCTGCCCGAAGATGGCCGCTACGTGGTGGTGGACGATCCGCTTGAAGCCATGCGCAAGCTCGGTGTTGCTGCGCGGGCCCGCAGCAATGCCCGCATTGTCGCGGTCACCGGTTCTGTCGGCAAGACCGGCACGAAGGAAGCGCTGCGCCTGACACTGACAGAATCCGGCAAGGTTCATGCCTCGGTTGCCTCTTTCAACAACCATTGGGGCGTACCGCTGACATTGGCACGCATGCCCGCCGACACGGATTTCGGTGTCTTCGAGATCGGCATGAACCATGCGGGCGAAATCTCGCCGCTGGTAAAGATGGTGCGCCCGCACGTGGTGATCATCACCACCGTTCAGCCGGTACACCTGGAATTCTTCGACAGCGTCGAGCAGATAGCCAAGGCAAAGGCAGAAATTTTCGACGGACTGGAGCCTGGTGGAATTGCGATCCTGAACAAGGACAATCTGCAATTCGACCTGCTGAAGTTTCTGGCGGCTGCTGCCGGTGTTTCCAAAATCCAAACATTTGGCGAAGACCCTTCGGCAGACAGCCATCTCCAGAAGGCCGTTTCCTATCCGGCCGGATCGAGTGTCGACGCCAGCATTCTAGGCCAGGAAATCACCTACAAGATCGGGGCGTCGGGCAAACACCACGTCAAGAATAGCCTGGCGGTCCTGACCGCGGTCGTGGATCTGGGGGCGGATCTTGCAAAAGCAGGACTGGCACTCGATTCCATGCGCGCACCCAAGGGTCGCGGCGAGGTGACCCGTCTGCCCATGCAGAAGGGCGAGTTCAACCTGATCGACGAGAGCTACAACGCCAATCCCGCCTCTATGAAGGCAGCACTTGCCGTTCTAGGCGAGGCGCCTGTCACAAGGCCGGGTCGCCGCATTGCCGTCATTGGAGACATGCGCGAACTGGGGACCGATGCCGACCGTTTGCACGCGGAGTTGCTCCAGCCGATTACCGACGCCGATATCGACGCGGTCTATTGCGCGGGCCCGCACATGCATGCGCTCTGGAAGCTGCTGCCGCATGACCTGCGCGGACACTACTGCGAAGAAGCAAAAGACCTGGAAGACGTGCTTTTGGGCGACGTCCGTTCCGGTGATGTTGTTATGATCAAGGGATCGCTCGGAACCCGGATGGGCCCGCTTGTCGAGGCCTTGAAAAAAGAATATCCGCCTGCGGACGACACCGCAGCGGCGTAAGGGGCATTGGATGTTTTATTTCTTGGGGCAATTCGCGGATCAGATTTCAGCGCTGAACGTGTTCCGTTACATCACTTTCCGAACCGGTGGCGCGATCATGACCGCGCTGTTTTTCGTTTTCCTGTTCGGACCGAAAATCATCGCCAGTCTTCGGATCCGGCAAGGGCATGGGCAGCCGATCCGCGCTGACGGACCTGAAAGTCATCTCCTGACCAAGAAAGGCACGCCCACCATGGGCGGGTTGATGATCCTGTCAGGGGCCCTGGTCGCGGCATTGCTTTGGTCGGATCTTTCCAACCCTTACGTCTGGGTGGTCATCGGCGTCACCCTCGGGTTCGGCGGCATTGGCTTTTATGATGACTACCTGAAGGTCACCAAGTCCTCGCACAAGGGATTTGGCGGCAAGGCCCGGTTGGGCCTGGAGTTCCTGATCGCTGGCGGCGCGGCCTTCGCGGTTACCCTTCTGGATGTGTCCGAATACTCGGAAGCGATCACTTTTCCCTTCATCAAGGATCTGACGCTCAATCTCGGTCTTTTCTTCATTCCCTTCGCGGCCTTCGTGATGGTTGGCGCGGGGAATGCGGTCAACCTGACCGACGGTCTCGATGGTCTGGCAATCGTACCGGTGATGATCGCCTGCGCGTCCTTCGGCCTGATTGCCTATCTTTCCGGTAATGCGGTTTTTGCCAGCTATCTCCAGATCCACCACGTTGCCGGCACCGGTGAACTTGCCGTCATCTGTGGTGCCGTGATCGGCGCGGGTCTCGGCTTCCTGTGGTTCAACGCTCCTCCGGCCGCCATCTTCATGGGTGACACCGGATCACTTGCTCTCGGCGGCATGATCGGCGCGATCGCGGTTGCCACCAAGCACGAGATTGTTCTGGCCATCATTGGAGGCCTCTTCGTGCTCGAAGCCGTGTCGGTCATCGTGCAGGTGTTTTCCTTCAAACTGACCGGCAAGCGGGTCTTCCGCATGGCGCCGATCCACCATCATTTCGAGATCATGGGCTGGACCGAAAGCCAGGTGGTGATCCGCTTCTGGATTATTTCCGTCGTGCTTGCCCTGCTCGGCCTCGCAACCTTGAAGCTGAGGTAGGCGCATGATCCCGGTCACCACATTCGACGGCAGAAAGGTTGCCCTGTTCGGGCTCGGCGGGTCCGGGCTTGCAACGGCGCGCGCGCTGAAGGCGGGCGGTGCGGATGTGGTCTGTTTCGACGACAACGAAGCCCGGGTCGCACAAGCTGCCGGCGAGGGG